>URNG01000074.1 GCA_900549295.1 uncultured Rhodocyclaceae bacterium | reverse complement strand
TCACTCAGGCGGGGCGCGGCGGCGTTGGGCCCCCCCTGCCGTGGCTGCTGGCGGCGGGGTTCGCCCTGGGCGGCCTGAGCGCCTGCTCAACCATTTCCAGCACGCTGGACGCCATCAATCCCTTCACCTCCTCCGGCCCGAAAATGTCGCCCCTGCCGCAACTCAAGGAGCAGGTCGCCAGCCGCACCCTCTGGTCGCAGAGCGTCGGCGCTGCCGACGGTTACGTGTTTTCGCCGGCCGAAGCCGGCGGCGCGGTGTTCGCCGCCGACCGCAAGGGGCTGCTGTACCGCTTCGAGGACGGCAAGCTCAACTGGAAGATCAACGTCGGCCAACCGCCGTCGGCGGGGGGGGGGGGGGGGGGCCCGCCGCCAGCAACCGGAAAGACCGCGGGCCCCCAGCCGCTGTCGGCGGGCGTCGGCGCGGATCGCCAGATCGTCGTGGTCGGCACCGCCAAGGGCGACGTGCTGGCCTTTGCCGCCGATTCCGGCAAGGCGCTGTGGCAGGCGAAAGTGTCGAGCGAAGTGCTGGCCGCGCCGACGGTCGAGGGCAACAACGTTGCCGTGCGCAGCGGTGACAACCGGGTTTTCCTGTTCGACGCGCAAAGCGGCGCGCGCCGCTGGGTCTATGAGCGGCCGATGCCGGTTCTCGCAGTGCGCGCCACGGGCCGTCCGGTGTTCGCCGACCGCTACGTGCTGGCCGGCTTCCCCGGCGGCAAGCTGGTCGCCGTGGCGCTGGAAAACGGCGCGCAGGTCTGGGAAGGCACGGTGGCGCAACCCAAGGGCGCGACCGAACTGGATCGCGTCGCCGACGTGGTGGCGCCGCCGGTGCTGGAAGGCGGGCAGTTGTGCGCCGTCGCCTTCCAGGGCCGGGTGAGTTGTTTTGACATGGGGCAGGGCGGGGCGATGGTCTGGTCACGCGACATTTCCTCGGCGCGCGGTCTGACGCTCGATGGCCGCTACCTGTTCGTGACCGACGACGAAGGCGCGGTGTATGGCCTGGATCGTCTCTCCGGCAGCAGCCTGTGGAAGCAGGACAAATTGCGCCATCGTCTGGTAACGGCCCCGGTCGTGCATGGCGACAGCGTCGTGGTGGCCGACGGCGAAGGTTATATCCACTTTCTGTCGCGCGAGGAAGGCGCTTTCCTGGGGCGCATGAAAACCGACGGCAAGCGGGTCGACGCCGCGCCGCAGCGCCTGAGCAACGGTGCCGTGTTGATCCAGACCACGGGCGGTGATTTGCGGGCGGTCAGCAGCCAATGAAACCGACGCTCGTTCTCGTCGGCCGGCCCAACGTCGGCAAATCGACGCTGTTCAACCGCCTGACCAAATCGCGTGATGCCATTGTCGCCGATCTGCCGGGCCTGACCCGCGACCGCCATTACGGACACGGCAAGGTCGGCAGGAAGCCTTTTCTGGTGGTCGATACCGGCGGGGTTGAGGCGCGGGGGGGAACAGGGGCGCCCTCGTCGGTTTTTTTTGGGGGTGGTGTGCGGGTGGTTGGGGAGCCGCTGGTGAAAGACGGCATCCTGCATGAAATGGCGCGCCAGACCGAACAGGCCATCGTCGAAGCCGACGTGGTGGTGTTCGTGGTCGACGGGCGCACCGGCCTGACGCCGCACGACAAGGAAATCGCCCAGTTGCTGCGGCGTAGCGAGCGCCCCGTGCTGGTGGCGGTCAACAAGGCCGAAGGCATGGTTTCCGGCATGGTCGAAGCGGATTTTCACGCGCTCGGCCTGGGCGAGCCGTTGGCCATTTCGGCGGCGCACGGCGAGGGCGTGCGCCATCTGGTCGATCTGGCGCTGACCGATTTTCCCGAGCCGGAAGACGACGAATGGCATTCCACAGCCACCCGCGTGGCGATTGTTGGCCGACCCAACGTCGGTAAATCGACCCTGATTAACACCCTGCTCGGCGAGGAGCGGGTGATCGCCTTCGACGCGCCGGGGACGACCCGCGATTCGATCGAAATCGAATTCGAGCGCGGCGGCAAGTCCTACGTCTTGATCGACACCGCTGGCATGCGCAAGCGCGGCAAGGTGTTCGAGGCCATCGAGAAATTCTCCGTGGTGAAAACCCTGCAAGCCATCGAGGACGCCAACGTGGTCATTCTCATGGTCGATGCGCAGGCCGACATTTCCGATCAGGACGCGCACATTGCCGATTTCATCGTGCAATCCGGGCGCGCCCTGGTGGTGGCCGTCAATAAATGGGACGGGCTGGACGGCTATACGCGCGAGCAGACGCGGCAGATTTTGCAGCGCAAACTCAAATTCCTCGATTTCGCCAAGTTCCACTTCATCTCGGCGCGCGACAACATCGGTCTGGGCAATCTGTTCCGCTCGGTCGATGCGGCCTACGCGGCGGCCATGACCAAACTGTCGACGCCGCGCCTGACGCGCGTGCTGACCGATGCCATCGCCCGGCAGGCGCCGCCCAAGCACGGCCTGTTCCGGCCCAAGCCGCGCTACGCCCACCAGGGCGGCTCCAATCCGCCGATCGTCGTCATCCACGGCAACGCGGTCGATCAGATCGGCGACAGCTACCGGCGCTACCTCGAACATACCTTCCGCGATGCCTTCCACCTGCAAGGCACGCCGTTGCGTATTCAGTTCGTGGCGGCGAAAAATCCCTATGCCGACAAGGAGGGGCGCTGACGCAAACAACAAAAACCCCCGCAACATTTTTGATTTTTCGGTACATTAACCCCCTCATAACAACACACATGGAGTCCACACCATGAGCAACAAAGGGCAACTGTTACAAGACCCCTTCCTTAACGCCTTGCGCCGCGAACACATCCCGGTTTCGATTTACTTGGTGAACGGCATCAAATTGCAAGGTCAGGTCGAATCCTTCGACCAATACGTCGTCCTCCTGAAGAACACGGTGACGCAAATGGTGTACAAACACGCCATTTCCACCGTCGTGCCGGCGCGCCCGGTCAATATCCAGCAAGAGCAGGCCGCAGAATAAAGCCGCTGGCCGCACTGCCCCGCACCGCCGGGGCAGTTTTCATTTTTCCTGGTTCGATCCATGTTTGAGCGTCCCGCCGCCGGCGAGCGCGCCGTCGTCGTGCAACTCGATTTCGGGCAACCCGATATCGAGGAACAACTGGAAGAATTGCGTCTGCTGACTGCTTCGGCGGGCGGGCTGATCGTCGCCGAAGTGCGCGGCAAGCGCCACAGCCCCGACCCCAAGAGTTTCGCCGGCAAAGGCAAGGTGGAGGAAGTCGCCGCCATGATTGCAGCGACCGAGGCGCAACTGGTGATTTTCAACCACCCGCTGTCGCCCGTGCAGCAGCGCAATCTGGAGCGCGACCTGAAGTGCCGGGTGGTGGATCGAAACAGCCTGATTCTCGACATCTTCGCCCTGCGCGCCGCCAGCGCCGAGGGCAAATTGCAGGTCGAACTGGCGCAACTTGAACATTTGTCCACCCGACTGGTGCGCGGCTGGACCCACCTGGAGCGCCAGCGCGGCGGCATCGGCTTGCGCGGCCCCGGAGAAAAACAGCTGGAAACCGATCGTCGTCTGCTCGGCGGGCGGGTCAAGCTGTTGAAGGATCGCCTGAAAAAACTCACGCGCCAGCGCGGCGTGCAGCGCAAGGCGCGGCGCAAGGGCGATGTGCTCAACGTCTCACTGGTCGGCTACACCAATGCCGGCAAGTCCACCCTCTTCAACGCGCTGACGCGAGCCGGTGTGTACGCGGCGGACCAGTTGTTCGCCACCCTCGACACCACTTCGCGCCGGCTGTGGATCGAGGGCGCGGGCAATATCGTGATTTCCGACACCGTGGGTTTCATCCGCGATCTGCCGCACGCCCTGGTCGATGCCTTCCACGCCACGCTGGAAGCGGCCACCGACGCCGATCTCCTGCTGCACGTCGTCGATAGCGCCAGTCCGGCGCGCGACGAGCAGATTTTTGAAGTGAACAAGGTGCTGGCCGAAATCGGCGCGGCCGATCTGCCGCAGTTGGTCGTCTGGAACAAGATCGATCTCACTGGCGTCGAGCCGGGAGAGGTGCGGGACGAGTATGGTAATATCGCCCGCGTTCGTTTGAGCTCGCGCAGCGGAGCCGGCCTGGATACCCTGCGCTTGGCTTTGGCCGAATACGCTCAGGCCAAGACCGAATTACGCCGCCAGCGTGCAGACGATAGCGATGCCGCTGCAGAACGAGAACTTGCTGAATAAAAACGAATTTTCATCACTCCCCGATTTTATGATTCCAAGTCTAGGTATGCTCATGTCCATCAACGATCCGCAATGGGGCAATCGCGGCGATAACCAGGGTTCCGGCGAAAACTCCGGCAATGGTGCTGGCAATAACAACAGGCCGCGCCGCCCCAACGACGGCCCGCCCGATCTCGAAGAGCTCTGGCGCGACTTCAACCGCAAGCTGGGCGGCATGATGGGCAAGAAAAAAGGCGGCGGCGGTGGCAACGGCGGCGGCCCGCGCCTGCCCGAAGTCGATTTCAATCCCAGGATGATCGGCGGTGGCATCTGGTTGCTGGCCGGCCTGATTCTGGTGGTCTGGCTGGCGTCCGGCTTCTATATCGTCGATGCCTCGCAGCGCGGTGTCGTGCTGCAATTCGGGAAACGCCTGGAAACGACCGATCCCGGCCTGCGCTGGCGGCTGCCCTATCCGATCCAGACGCACGAACTGGTGAACCTGACCGGCGTGCGCACCGTGGAAATCGGCTATCGCGGCAGCGAGCGCAACAAGGTGCTGAAAGAGGCGCTGATGCTCACCGACGATGAAAATATCGTGAATATCCAGTTCGCCGTGCAGTACATCCTGAAAGATCCGGTCGAATACCTCTTCAACAACCGCTATCCGGATGAGGCCGTGGTCGGCGCGGCGGAAACCGCCGTGCGCGAAATCGTCGGCAAGAGCAAGATGGACTTCGTGCTCTACGAAGGGCGCGAGCAGATCGCCACCGAAGCGGCGCAGTTGATGCAAGCCATTCTCGACCGTTATCAGGCAGGCATCCTGATTTCCAAGGTCACCATGCAGAACGCCCAGCCGCCGGAGCAGGTGCAGGCCGCTTTCGACGACGCCGTCAAGGCCGGGCAGGACCGCGAGCGGCAGAAGAACGAGGGGCAGGCCTACGCCAACGACGTGGTGCCGCGCGCCCGGGGTACGGCAGCGCGCCTGACGGAAGAATCTCTGGGTTACAAACAGCGGGTGATTGCCAATGCCGAAGGCGATGCGGCGCGCTTCCGCCAGATTCAGGCCGAATACGCCAAGGCGCCGGAAGTGACGCGCCAGCGCATGTATCTCGAAACCATGCAGCAGATCTACGCCAGCACCACCAAGATCATGGTGGACGCCAAGGGCCAGGGCAATCTGCTTTATCTGCCGCTGGACAAGCTGATGCAGGCCACCGCTGGCACGGTCGCGCCGCGCAGTGCAGAAGTGGCGGCTCCGACGGCTGCGGGCAGCCGCCCGGCCTTTGCTGGCGAAGTGCCGCCGCAGATGGAAGGCAGCCCCAATTTTTCCAGCAGGGAAGGGCGCGGTACGCTCTCTTCGCGTGAACGGGAGGCCCGCTGATGAGCCCGCGTCTGAACATGATCTTTGGCCTGGTTGCGCTGATTCTCGGTGCCGTGTCGATGTCCGTCTTTACGGTCGATCAGCGCCAGTACGCGCTGGTTTTCCAGCTGGGTGAAGTCAAGCGCGTGGTCACCGAGCCGGGCCTGAATTTCAAGCTGCCGCTGGTGCAGAACGTGCGTTTCTTCGACAACCGCATCCTGACGCTCGATAGCGCCGATCCGGAGCGTTTCATCACCTCCGAGAAAAAGAACGTGCTGGTCGATTCCTTCATCAAATGGCGCATCGTCGATCCCAAGCTCTATTACGTCTCGGTCGGCGGCGACGAAACGCGCGCCCGCACCCGCCTGAGCCAGACGGTGAACGCCGGTCTGCGCGAGGAGTTCGGCAAACGTCTGGTGCATGACGTGATTTCCGGCGAGCGCGACAAGATCATGGATCGCATGCGCGAAAAGGCGGACGTCGATGCCCGGCGCATCGGCGTGAAGATCGTCGACGTGCGCCTGAAGCGGGTCGAACTGCCCGATGAAGTCAGCGGCGCGGTGTATAGCCGGATGGAAGCCGAGCGTAAGCGCGTGGCCAATGAGTTGCGTTCGGAGGGCGCGGCGGAAGCGGAAAAGATTCGCGCCGATGCCGACCGCCAGCGCGAAATCATCGTCGCCGAAGCCTACCGCGACGCGCAGAAGGTGAAGGGCGAGGGCGACGCGAAGGCTGCGGCCCTGTATGCCGACGCCTTCAGCAAGAGTCCCGAGTTTTACGCCTTCTACCGCAGCCTGGAAGCCTATCGCAGCAGTTTTGCCAGCAAGAACGACGTGCTGGTGGTGGAGCCGAATTCCGATTTCTTCAAATACATGAAGAACTTGGGTAAATGACCTCTTCCCTGCTGCTGGCCTTTGCACTGATGTTGATCCTCGAAGGAGCGATGCCGTTCATTGCACCGGCTGCCTGGCGGGAAACCTTTCGCCGCCTGACGCAGATGTCCGATGGCCAGATTCGTTTCATTGGCCTGAGTTCGATGCTGATTGGCCTCATTTTGATGATGGTTTTTTCATGAACTGGTTGCTCCCCGAATACCTGGCCGACGCGCTGCCCGCCGAAGCCGCCCAGATCGAGCGCCTGCGCCGCACGCTGCTCGATCATTTCCGCGTGCACGGCTTCGAACACGTCATGCCGCCCTTGATGGAATACCTGGAGTCGCTCCTCACCGGCACCGGGCACGATCTCGATCTGCGCACCTTCAAGCTGGTCGATCAGCTGTCCGGGCGCAGCATGGGCGTGCGCGCCGACATGACGCCGCAGGCGGCGCGCATCGACGCCCACCTGCTCAACCGTCCGGGCGTCACCCGCCTGTGCTACTGCGGCAGCATCCTGCATACCTTGCCCGCCAACGTCTCGGTGAGCCGCGAGCCGTTGCAGATCGGTGCCGAACTGTATGGCTATGCCGGCGTGGCTGCCGATCTCGAAATGGTGCGCCTGATGGCGACCGCCTTCGCCCGTGTCGGCCTGCCGCTGGCGCGCATCGATCTGGCGCACGCCGGTATTTTCGAAGCCCTGGTTGCGGCTGCGGGGTTACCGGAAAGCACGGAAAATCAATTGCTCGATTTCCTGCGCGACAAGGACGAGCCAGCGCTGGCTGATGTGCTGCAGCATGTCGCCTCGCCCTGGCGCGAAGCCTTGGCTGCCTTGCCGCGCCTCTACGGCGGGGCGGAAATCATCGAGCGCGCCGCTGCCGTGCTGCCGCCGCTGCCCGCCATTGAAGAAGCCCTGTCGCGCTTGCGTTATCTGCTGGAGCAGGCTCCCGAATTGCCTTTCTCCATCGATCTGGCCGATCTGCGCGGCTATCACTATCACAACGGCATCGTTTTTGCGGCCTACTGCCCGAATTACCCGGCGGCGATTGCCCTGGGCGGGCGCTACGATGGGGCGGGCGAAGTATTTGGCCGGGCGCGTCCGGCCACAGGTTTTTCCATGGATTTGCGCGAAGTGGCACGCCTGGCACCGCGTTTGGCGGGTAAAAGGGCGATTCTGGCCCCGCATGCGGCGGGCGATGCCGTCCTGGCCGCTGAAATCGTCCGCCTGCGCGCGGCAGGTGAGATCGTGGTGGAGTTGTTGCCCGGTGAAATGCGCAGCGAAACAAGCAGCATAGCGCCGGCATGTGATCGGAAACTGGTAGCCGTTGGGGGTCAATGGCTGATCGAAGTAATTCTTGAGGACTGAAGAAAATGGCAAAGAATGTCATCGTTGTGGGCACGCAGTGGGGCGACGAAGGGAAGGGCAAGATCGTCGACTGGCTGACCGATCACGCCCAGGGCGTGGTGCGCTTCCAGGGCGGCCACAATGCCGGCCATACGCTGGTGGTGGGCGACAACGTCTATAAGCTCAATCTGGTGCCCTCCGGCATCGTGCGCGAAGGCATCGACTGCTACATCGGCAATGGCGTGGTGCTCGACATTCACCATTTGATTGCCGAGATCGCCGAACTCGAAAAAGGTGGCATCGCCGTGCGCTCGCGCCTCAAGATCAGCCCGGGCTGCCCGCTGATCCTGCCTTACCACTCGGCCATCGACAAGGCGCGGGAAGCCGCCAAGGCCAGTGACAAGAAGATCGGCACCACCGGCAAGGGCATCGGCCCGGCCTACGAAGACAAGGTGGCCCGCCGCGGCCTGCGCGTGTACGACCTGTTCCATCCCGAGCGCTTCGCCGAGAAACTGCGCGAAGTGCTGGACTACCACAACTTCGCCCTGACGCAGTATTTCAAGGCAGAGCCGGTCGATTTCCAGGCCGTGTACGATCAGGCGATGGCCGACGCCGAAATCATCCGCCCCATGGTGGTGGATGTGTCCGCCGCGCTCTACGAAGTCAACAAGGCGGGCGGCAAGTTGCTGTTCGAGGGCGCGCAAGGCACGCTGCTCGACATCGACCACGGCACCTATCCCTTCGTCACGTCCTCCAACTGCGTTTCCGGTCAGGCGGCGGCGGGCGCGGGCATCGGCCCCGGCATGCTGCACTACGTTCTCGGCATTACCAAAGCCTATTGCACGCGCGTCGGCGGCGGCCCTTTCCCAAGCGAACTCGATATCGACACCGAAGGCACGCCGGGGCACCAGATGTTCACCGTTGGCCAGGAATTCGGCACCGTCACCGGCCGCAAGCGCCGCTGCGGCTGGTTCGACGCGCCGCTGCTGCGCCGCTCCGCCCGCATCAACGGCCTCACCGGCCTGTGCATCACCAAGCTGGACGTGCTCGATGGTCTGAAGGAGTTGCAGATTTGCACCGGCTACCGCCTGCACGGCCAGATCGTCGATCTGCTGCCCATCGGTGCCGACGACGTGGCCGCCTGCGAACCCATCTACGAAACCCTGCCCGGCTGGGAAGGCACTACTTTCCGCGCCAAGCGCTGGGAAGACCTGCCGGCCAATGCGCAAGCCTATCTGAACCGCCTGGAGCAACTGTGCGAGGTGCCGATCGCCATCGTCTCCACCGGCCCGGAGCGCGACGAAACCATCTTGCGCCAGCATCCCTTCAAGGATTGAGCGGCGGATGATGCCGGCGAAAGTCCTGGGGGCTTTCGCCGGATCGCAAATTTCACACCCATGATTGTCCGCCCGAATTACCACTGGTTCCGCCTGTTGTTCGTCTGGCGTGGTTCGGTGCTGCCGGAAATCGTCGGGCGGCTGGCGCTGATCGGCATCGTCTCGGTAATCAGCGTGCTGTGCCGTGGGTGGTGGATGCGGCATTATCCCGATTCGGCCCTGAGCATTCCGCCGTTTACCCTGATGGGGATCGCGCTGGCGATCTTTCTCGGTTTCCGCAATTCGGTCAGTTACGAGCGTTTCTGGGAAGCGCGCAAGCAGTGGGGAATGCTGCTGATCGCCGCCCGCAACCTGACCGGCAAGTTGGTGGCGGTGCTGCCCGGCGATGCGGCGACGGCATTGCGCGAGCGGGTGGCGCGCGACCTTGCCGCTTTTGCCTACGCCCTGAAACACCAGTTACGCGCCACTGATTCCACGGCTGACCTGACGGCGCGGCTCGATCCGGCAACGCTGGCGGTGGCTTCCGGCAAATGCTTTCCGGCACAGGCGATCCTGCTCGCGCTCGGTGGCCGTCTGGCGGAAGCGCGGCGGGCGGGGCATCTGGCCGACATCGAGTGGCTGGCTCTGGTGAAGAACGTCGACCAGCTCGGTGAAGTCGCCGGGGCCAGCGAGCGCATCGCCAACACGCCGATGCCCTATACCTACCGCGTCCTGATGAACCGCACGGTGGTGGTGTACTGCCTGCTGCTGCCGATTGGCCTGACCTCGACCCTGGGCTGGCTGACGCCGCTGATCGCCACCTTCGTCGCCTATACCTTCCTCGCCCTGGAAACGGTCGGCGAGCAACTGGAAGAACCTTTCGGCACCGAGGCCAACGATCTGGCGCTCGATGCGCTGTGCCACAACATCGAGTGCGCCACCTGCGAGCTGGCCGGTTTGCAGCCGTTGGGGCAGGGGCCGGTGGCCTGCGATTTCGTGCTGACCTGAATCAGCGCGGCGGCACCGTCACCCAGCCTTCCGGGCAGGCTTGCGTGTAGGGGTAATACTGGCCGGAGGAGCGACAGTAGAACCAGTTGCCGGGGGGCGGCGCGCTGTTCTGGTAAACCACGACGGGTTGCGGCGGCGCGTTGTAATAAAGCGCGCTGCCCAAGGCCAGACCGCCGATGGTCAGCACGGCTGCCGGGCCGACCCAATCGTGGCGATTGTGGCGGCGATCGTAATGGTAGCGGGGCGGCGGTGGGGCGTAGCGCGGATGCTGGTAGGCGGGTGCCCGGAAATGCTTGCCGTGGCCCCGGTCAAAACCCGGGCCGCGATCGCGTCCCGGCCCGGCAGCGGCTTGTGTGACCAGCCCCAGGCCGAGCAGGGCGGCGGCACAGATGGAGACGAAGGGTTTCATGATATGCCTCGCAGGAAGGTGTTGTGTGAAGGAACCGAGGCACAGGATAGTCATTCTGCGATTTCCGTGTCGCAAGCAGATGTTAATGAATGTGTAAACATCGGGACGGCGGCAACGTGCGACAATGGTCGGCGTGCCAGAAGCAATCATCATCCTTGGAAGCGTCGCTGCCATGAAACAACAGACAATGAAAAAAGGTCTTGCCGAAGCAAGACCTTTCATCAGAATCGTTGGTGCCCAGGAGAAGACTCGAACTTCCACGCCTTGCAGCGCTAGTACCTGAAACTAGTGCGTCTACCAATTCCGCCACCTGGGCACAGGTGCGAAGAGCCGCCATTATAGAGAAAGCCGTTTCCATGTCAAGAAAAAAACTGTCGAAAATCCGCCGCGCCGATCCTTTCTTCGAGCGCGAGCAAACGCGCTATGAATTTCCCCTGCCTTCGCGCGAGTACGTCATTCAGTTGCTCGGCGAGGAGGGGCGTCCGCTGGGCTTCGAGCAGCTCGTCAGCGCGCTCGACATCGGCAAGGCCGAGCGCGAGATGTTTTTGCGCCGCCTGGGCGCGATGGAGCGCGAAGGCCAGATTCTGCGCAACCGCAAGGGCGATTACATCCTGCCCGAAAAGGCCAGCCTGATCGCCGGCAAGGTGCAGGGGCATCCGGATGGCTATGGTTTCCTGCTGCCGGACGACGGCAGCGCCGATCTGTTCCTCGACCAGCGGCAGATGGGCAAGGTGCTGCACGGCGACCGCGTGCTGGCGCGCATCGTCGGCGTCGATCGCAAGGGGCGTCCGGAGGGCAATATCGTCGAAGTCACCGAGCGCGCCAACACGCGGGTGATCGGCCGGGTGTTCGTCGAGCATGGCGTGGTGTTCGTGGTGCCGGAGAACCGCCGTCTCGCTCAGGACATCCTGGTGCCGGCGGACAAGAAGAGCAAGCTGAAGCCGCAGGCCGGGCAGGTGGTGATGGTCGAAATCATCGAGCAGCCGAGCAAGTATTCGCAGCCGATCGGGCGCATCGTCGAGGTGCTGGGCAACTATGCCGATCCGGGCATGGAAATCGAAATCGCCCTGCGCAAGCACGATCTGCCGTTCGAGTTTTCTCCCGGCGCGCGCGAGGAAAACAGGAAGATGCCGGACAAGGTGCGCAAGGCCGATCTGGCGGGCCGCGAGGATCTGCGGCAATTGCCGCTGGTCACCATCGACGGCGAAACGGCGAAAGATTTCGACGATGCCGTGTTCTGCGAAAAACAGGGCCGGGGCTGGCGTCTGGTGGTGGCGATCGCTGACGTGTCGCACTACGTGAAGCCGGGCATGGCGCTCGACCGCGAAGCGGCGCTGCGCGGCAATTCCGTGTATTTCCCGCGCCGCGTGATTCCGATGCTGCCGGAAAAACTTTCCAACGGCATTTGCTCGCTCAACCCGGAGGTCGAGCGCCTGGCCATGGTGTGCGACATGAGCGTCAGCGCCAGCGGCAAGATCGGCAAATACCGTTTTTACCCGGCGGTGTTCCGCTCGCACGCCCGCCTGACCTACACCCAGGTATGGGGCTGGATCTCCGGCGAGCAGCCCGCGGCGACGCCGGCGGAACGGGCTTTGCAGCCGCACGTTGCCCAGCTTTACAAGCTGTATCAGGTGCTGCACAAGGCGCGCGGGCAGCGCGGGGCGATCGATTTCGAGACGACGGAAACGATGATGCTGTTCAACGATCAGGGCAAGATCGAGAACATCGTGCCGGTGGTGCGTAACGACGCGCACCGTATCATCGAGGAATGCATGCTGGCGGCCAACGTCTGCGCTTCCGATTTTCTGGCGGCGCACGAACAGACCTGCCTCTATCGCGTGCACGAAGGCCCGACCGAAGAAAAACTGCGCAATCTGCGCAGCTTCCTCGGCGAATTCGGCCTCGGCCTGAATGGCGGCGATGACCCGAAGGCCAAGGATTACGCCGACCTGCTGGAAAAAATCAAGCCGCGCCCGGATTTCCAGCTGCTGCAAACGGTGATGCTGCGCTCCCTGCGCCAAGCCATGTACAGCCCGGACAACGTCGGGCATTTCGGGCTGGCTTACGAGCATTACACGCATTTCACTTCACCGATTCGCCGCTATCCCGATCTGCTCGTGCATCGGGCGATCAAGGCCGTGCTGGCCGGGGAAAAATACACCCCGGAACAGGCCTGGGACGACATCGGCCTGCAATGCTCGGCCACCGAGCGGCGCGCTGACGAAGCCACGCGCGATGTCGAGAACTGGTTGAAAACCTATTACATGCAGGCGCGCATTGGCGAGATTTTCGACGGCACCATTTCCTCGGTCACGCCATTTGGCATCTTCGTGGCGCTGGACGCGGTCTATGTCGAAGGTCTGGTGCACGTGTCGGAACTGGGGCAGGATTATTTCCAGTTCGACAACATCCGCCACCAGATGCTCGGCGAGCGCACCGGCGAACGCTTCCGCCTGGGCGACCGGGTGCGGGTGAAGCTGGTGAGGGCCGATCTGGAAAGCAACAAGATCGATTTCGTGCTAGTGCGCGATGGCGCAAGAACGCCGCCGCGTGCTTCCAGTACCGATGCGCGCAGCCGGAAGGCGGCCGCCGCGCCGCTGTCCGCACCGGCAGCGACGGAGAAAACCGCCAAGCCGGCAGGCAAGAAACCGGCAGCCAAGCCAAGCAAACCGGCGGCAGGAAAACCCGCAACGTCGGCCAAGGCCACGGCTAAAGCCGCCGCAAAGAAAACCGCCGCCCGGAAGCCCAAAGCCAGTGCTGCAGCGAAAACCAGCGTCCCTGCAAAAACCCGTGGCACTGGAAAAACCGCTCCGCGGACGAGGAAGCCATAATGGCCTGGGTTTCACTGCTGGCCAAGGTGCCGTGGGGCGAGGTGCTGAAGAATGCGCCGGCCGTGGCCGAGACGGCGCGCAAATTCTGGAACAAAACCCGCGCCCCGGCGTCGACCGAAGCAGCCGATCTGCCGGTGGATGCCGATGAAAACGCCGTTCTGCACGCCCTGCAGCAGCGCGTGACCAGCCTGCAGGCAGAAATGCGCACGGCGGGCGAGGTGATACAGTCGCTCGCCGAGCAGAATGCGCAACTCATCGCGCGGGTCGAAAAATCCCGGCGTCGGCTGCTCCTCCTGGCGCTGTGCAACCTCGTCCTGGGGGCTGCCGTGCTGGCCCTGTGGTTACGCTGAATAATCTGAAAAAAGGAAACACCGTGAGCCAGAAAAATCCACCCACCCGAGCCTACGCCGCCCTCGATGCCGACAGCCCGCTTGCCCCGTTCACGCTGACGCGCCGCCCGCTGGCGGCCGATGACGTGCATATCGACATCCTCTATTGCGGCGTCTGCCATTCCGACCTGCACACGGCGCGCAACGAGTGGCGCAACACGCTCTACCCCTGCGTCCCCGGCCATGAAATCGTCGGCCGGGTGCGCTCGGTGGGCGCTGCAGTGCAGGATTTCAAGGCGGGCGATCTGGTCGGCGTGGGCTGCATGGTGGATAGCTGCGGTCACTGTGCTGCCTGTGCGGAAGGCGAAGAACAGTATTGCGCCGAAACCTTTACCGGCACCTATAACGGCCCGGCGCGTCGTGAGGAGGGCAATGCGGGTGGCAACACCTATGGCGGCTACGCCCAGGACATCGTGGTCAAGGAAAGCTTCGTTCTGCGCATCCGCCACCCGGAAAACCAGCTTGCCGCCGTCGCGCCCCTGTTGTGCGCCGGCATCACTACCTATTCGCCGCTGCACCACTGGCGCGTCGGGCCGGGCAGCAAGGTCGGCGTCGTCGGCCTGGGCGGGCTGGGGCACATGGGGGTGAAGATCGCCCGCGCCATGGGCGCGACGGTGACTTTATTCACCACCTCGCCGGGCAAGGCGGCCGATGGCCTGCGTCTGGGGGCGCACGAAATCTGTCTGTCCACCGACCGCGAACAGATGAAAGCGCATGCCGGCAGCCTCGATTTCATCCTCAACACGGTGGCTGCGCCGCATAAACTTGATGCCTATCTGCGCCTGCTGAAGCGCGATGGCACCATGACCCTGGTCGGTATTCCGGCCGAGCCGCATCCGGCCTGGTCGATCGGCGCCCTGATTACCGGACGGCGGCAACTGGCCGGTTCGCTCATCGGCGGCATCCGCGAAACCCAGGACATGCTCGATTTCTGCGCCCGGCACGACATCGTTTCCGACATCGAAATGATCCGCATGGATGAAATCAACGCTGCCTACGAGCGCATGTTGAAGAGCGATGTGAAATATCGTTTCGTGATCGATATAGGGACGCTGGCCGCGACCTAAGCGCCTTCCCAGCGCAAAACCAAGCGCGCGATCAGGCCGCCTTCGGGATTGGGGCGCAGTTCCAGGCGGCCGTCGTGCAGGCGGGCGATGCGCTCGACGATGGCCAGTCCCAGGCCGGTGCCGGTGACGTCGGTGCGGGCGCTGTTGAGGCGGGTGAAGGGGCGTTTCAGGCGTTCCTGTTCGCCTTCCGGGATGCCGGGGCCACGGTCGGCGACGTCGATGTGGATTTCACTGCCGGCACGCCGGGCGCTCAGGCTGACGGCGCCGCCGCCGTATTTCCAGGCGTTGTCGAGCAGATTGACGACGGCCCGGTTGATCGCCTTGGGGCGTAAGGCGACGGCATCGAGGCCGTTGGCGAGCGCCAGGGCCAGCGGACGGCCAATTGCATTCTGACGTCCGGCCAGCGTGCCCAGCAGCGCCGCCAGATCGGTATGGGTCGGGGTTTCGCCGGATTCGGCACGGGCGTAATCCATGAACTGCGAAATGACGGCTTCCATCTGCTCGATGTCGGCGCTCATGCCGTTCTGCGCGCACGGGTCGCTCACGCTCAGTTCGATTTCCAGGCGCAGGCGGGTGAGCGGCGTGCGCAGGTCGTGCGAAATTCCGGCCAGCACCTCCGAGCGGTCTTTCTCGTGGCGGGCGAGGTCTTGCGCCATGGTGTTGAAGGCGGTGGCCAGGGAGCGGATTTCTTCTGCGCCTTCTTCCGGCAGCGGCGTCGGCGTCTGCCCGCGTCCGAGCGCCTGCGCCGAGCGGGCGAAGGCCTTGAGCGGGCGGCTGATACGGGAGGCGATCAGCCAGGCGACGATCAGCGCCAGACTGACTGCAAGCATGATCCAACTCAGCCAGCGGGCGGCAAAATTGCGGCTGGCTTTTTCGCGCGGCAGCACCAGCCAGTATTCGTCCTCGTCGCCCGGATTGAGGCGGAAGCTCACCCAGAACCCCGGCTCGCCATTGACTTCGGCGGCAATACGTGTCGCTTCGCCCAGACGGGAAACGATGTGTTCGCGCAGCAGCGTGTGGAAACGCGATTGCGGCATGGGCAGCAGCACGTCGTTTTCTTCGGCGGGCAGCAGGCGGATGCCTTCGGTGGATGAAAACTCGGCCAGCAGTTGCGGGCGTTTCTTGGGCGAGGCGGCAAAAATCGAGGCGCGGATCAGATTGACGGCCGAAGTCGCCGTGGTGGCGGCCTCCCGCGCCCGTGGCTCGACGTCGATGTGGCTGAACAGCAGGAGCCAGCCGGCGGTACTGGTGAGTACCAGTACCGCCAGCAGCAGAAAAGTGCGCGCCAGAAGCGAACGCGGCATCAATTTTCCCGGGGCGCGCCGTCCGGCATGAAGACGTAGCCGAAGCCCCACACGGTTTGCAGGTAGCGCGGCTGCGCCGGATCGGTTTCAACGAGCTTGCGCAGGCGCGACATCTGCACGTCGATGGCGCGGTCGAACGGCCCCTGCTCGCGGCCGCGCGCCAGGGTCATCAGCTTGTCGCGCGACAGCGGCTGGGGCCGGCGCGGCGGGCCCACCCCTCAGGGCGACGA
>URNG01000073.1 GCA_900549295.1 uncultured Rhodocyclaceae bacterium | reverse complement strand
CGCGTCGCGACAGCGCTTCGACAACTACCCGCCCGACCACCCGCTGCGCCCGCGCGCCTTGGCCGAACGGCGCGCCGAAATCGAGGCCATCGGCATCGACGAGGTGCGCCGCTGCGTCACCGATTTTTCCGGCCGCTCCCGGCTGCGCATCGCTGCCGTCGGCGACCTCGACGCCGCCGACGTCGCCGGCTTCTGGAACATCCTGCAACGCCTGCCGCCGACGCCGACGCCCTGGCAGCGCATCGAGCGCCCCGCCGCGCCGATGCCCGCCGACGTCAGCGACATCGTCATCGCCAAGCCGCAGCGCCCGAATGCCGACATTCTCGCCGTGACCTATCTGCCGATCCGCAGCGACGCCGACGACTTCCCGGCGCTGGGGCTGGCCGTACGCCTGCTCGGCGGCGACGCCGCCAGCCGCTTCCGCCTGCTCCTGCGCGAACGCGAAGGGCTGGCCTACGCCGTCAGCGCGTCCCTCGCTGGCAACACCTTCGACGAGCGCAGCAGCTTCACGATCAGCGCCAGCGTCGCCAGCGACAAGGCCGAACACGCCCGCGACCTGCTGCGCGCCGAACTCGCCAAGGCGCTGGCCGAAGGCTTCACCGACGCCGAGGTCAGCGCCGGCATCCGGACCTGGCTGGAACAACGGCGCAAACGCGTCGCCAGCGAAGGCGCTTACGCCGACCGCCTCGTCAGCAGCCTGCGCACCGGCCACGGCTATGCCTGGGACAGCGCCGTCGACGCCCGCATCGGCCAACTGACCACTACCGAAGTCAATGCGGCGCTACGCCGCCACCTCGGCAAAGCAGGGATCGTCTGGGCGATCGGCAAGGGGGAGTAAATGCGGTGGTGCCGGGTTTCTGTGGCTTCAGATCCCCGTAATCCCTCCCACAAGCAGGCTGGCAAATGGTTGGCAAAATGGCGGGCAAGCCGGCCGCCACTTTGCGCTAAACTGCTTGGCGCTTTTTTCCGACTGAATCTGCCGGATGCCCTTGCCCCGCCTCTCCACCTGCTCCCTCATCCGCCTTGCCGCCCGTCTTTCCCGCTGGTCGTATGCCCTGCTCGCCGCCGCTTTCTGGCTGCTGACGCCCGCCGTCGCGTCGGCTGACGAGATCCGGCTGGGCGTGCTGGCCTGGCTGGATGCGGAGGATGCGGAGATCGAGTGGTCGCCTTTTGTCGCGGCCTTGCAGCAGGCGCTGCCGCAGCATCGCATCCGGGCGCAGCATCTCGATCTGGCGGCGATGGCGCGGGCGGTGGCGGCGAATCAGGTGGATTTCATCGTCACCAATCCCGGCCATTACGTGACGCTGGAAGCGCGCTACGGCGTTTCGCGCATCGCCACCCGCACGGCGGAGGGCGGCAACGATCCGGCGCACGTCGTCGGTTCGGCGATCATCGTGCTGAACAGCCGCCAGGACCTGCAGACCTTGCGCGACCTGCGCGGCAAGTCGATGGCGGCGATTTCGCCCGAAGCCTTCGGTGGTTACCAGATCGCCTGGGCCGAGTTGAAGCGGCTCGGCGTCGATCCGGAAGCGGGCGGCCCTTACGCCCGCTTCACCGGCGCGCCGATGTTCCGGGTGGTCGATGCCGTGGCGCAGGGCAAGGCCGACGCCGGGGTCATTCGCGGCTGCCTGCTCGAACAGCTCGAACGCCAGGGGAAGATCGCGGCCGGGCATCTGCGCGTGCTGTCGCCGCGCCCCGATCTGCCGACCTGCCGCATCTCCTCGCGCCTTTACCCCGGCTGGGCCTTTGCCGCGGCCAGCGGCACGCCGCCCGCGCTGTCGCGCGACGTGCTGCTCGCCCTGCTGGAACTCCCGCAGGAAGCCAAGGGCCAGACCTGGAGCGTGCCGGCCGATTACCACCCGGTGCACGACATGCTGCGCGAACTGGAAATCGGCCCCTACGCCTTCCTGCGCACGACCGCCTGGGAAGCGCTGGCGCGCCGCTACTGGCCGGCGGTCGCCCTGCTGCTGGGCTTGCTCGTGGTCTGGCTGATCTACACCCTGCGCGTCGAGCAACTGGTCAGCCGGCGCACCCGCGAGCTGTCCTCGGCGCTTGCCGAGCGCGAGCAGCTTGAAAAGCGGATGCGCGCCAACCAGCAGCAGATGGATCACCTTTCCCGGCTGTCCATTCTCGGCGAGCTTTCCGGCACGCTGGCGCACGAGCTGAACCAGCCGCTCGCCACCATCGGCAACTACGCGCAAAGCCTGCTCCACCGCCAGCAGCGCGGCAATCTGTCGGCCCCGGCGGTGGTGCAGGCGGCGGAAGAAATCGCCCGCGAATCGGGGCGGGCCGGCGACATCCTGTCCGGCATCCGCACGCTCGCCCGCAAGCGCGCGCCGGTGCGCCAGGACATTTCGCCCGCCGCCCTGACGCGCGACACCATGCAGCTTTTCCAGGGGATGCTGCCGGCCCGCCAGACGCTCATCCTGAGCGACGAACTGCCGCCGGACGCGCCCACCGTGCTGGCCGATCCGCAACTGATCCAGCAGGTTCTGCTCAACCTGCTCAAGAACGCCAGCGACGCGCATCAGGACAGCCCCCACGCCGTGACCGGCGAGCTGCCGATCACCCTCCGCCTGACTTCGAGCGGGGAATACTGCGAAATCCAGGTCATCGACCGCGGCCCGGCGCTCACCCAGGCCGAGGAAGCGCGCCTGTTCGAACCGTTTTTCACCACCAAGCCGGATGGCCTCGGCCTCGGTCTGTCGATCTGCCGCACCATCGTCGAAGCGCACGGCGGCGCCTTGCAGGCGCGGCCCAACCAGCCCGGCCCCGGCCTGACCTTCCGCTTCACCCTGCCCTGGGCCAGATGATCCCTCCCTTCAACCCTGCCGCGCCATTGCCATGACCCATCCAGCCGCCGCCGTTCCCGTGATCCACGTCGTCGACGACGAGGACGCCTTTCGCCGCTCGCTCATCTTTCTGCTCGAATCCATGGGTTGGGAAGCCGTCGGCCACGTTTCGGCGGAAGCCTTTCTGGCCGCCGCGCCGGAGCTTTCCCCGGCCGGCGGCTGCCTGCTGCTGGACATCCGGATGCCGCGCATCAGCGGGCTGGAACTGCAACGCCGCCTGCGCAACGACGGCTCGCTCTTTCCCGTCCTGTTCATGACCGGCCACGGCGACGTCGAACTGGCGGTGCAGGCGATGAAGGAAGGCGCGCTGGATTTCCTGCAAAAGCCGTTCAAGGACCAGGCCGTGCTCGACGCCGTGGAACGCGCCGTGCAGGTCAGCCGGACGCGGCATCTGGCCAGCCGGCGCAGCCGGGTGGCGCGCGAACTGCTCGGTCTGCTGTCGCCGCGCGAAACGGAAATCGCCCGGCAGCTGGCGCTCGGCCTGACCAACAAGGAAGTGGCCAAGGCGCTCTCGATCAGCGAGAACACCGTGCATGTGCACCGCCAACACATCATGGAAAAGACCGGCACGGGCGGCGCGGCCGAACTGACCCGGCTGATCCTGTGCGCCGACCCCGCCGGTCTGGACTGAAAAACGCCGCGACGGAAAAACCCTGCTGGCGCAATAGCCTTTATCGGCTATGCCGCTCACCCTTTTCCCGGATGGTTTGCCGCAACGCTCCCACCTAGACTGGCCGCGTACCAATAGGCGTACCAACACAAAAAGGGAGCGGAAAAATGCACAAACTCAAGCTGACCATCGCCTTGCTCGCCGCTGCCGGCCTGCTCGGCCCGGCCCCGGCCATTGCCGCCGGGGAAGCCGCCAAGACCGTCATCGACCTCGAAACCTGGCAGGTCCCCGACGTGGACAGCCTGCCCGACGACATGTACGGCAAGCTGGTGCGCTACGGCCGCGCGCTGACCATCGAAACCTACAAGCACATCGGCCCCGAAGTCGCCGATCCGAAGATGCGCTACGCCGGCAACAACCTCGCCTGCGCCTCCTGCCACCAGGAAGGCGCGACGCTGGCCTGGGGCATTCCCTGGGTGGGCGTTCCGGCCAGCTTCCCGCAATACCGCGGCCGCGAGCACGACATCAGCACGGTCGAGGAGCGCGTCAACGGCTGCATGCAGCGCAGCATGGCGGGCGATCCCCTGCCGCTCGAATCCCGCGAAATGAAGGCTTACGTCGCCTACATGCACTTCCTGTCGCGCGGCATCCCCATCGGGGCCGAAATCAAGGGCCAGGGCATGAAACCGATGAAGATGCCGAACCGCCGTGCCGATCCGGTCGCCGGTGAACAGGTTTACGCCAAGCGCTGCGTCAAGTGCCACGGCGCCGACGGCCAGGGCGAACGTATCGGCAAGGCCGGCGACCGCGAAGGCTACGATTCGCCGCCGCTGTGGGGGCCGGACAGCTTCAACACCGGCGCCGGCATGAACCGCCTGGTGTTCGCCACCCGCTTCATCAAGCACAACATGGTCGATGGCAAGCTGACCGATGACGAGGCTTACGACGTGGCCGCCTACGTCGTCTCGCAGCCGCGCCCGGCCCCACGCACGCTCGATCTGAGCAAGGACTTCCCGGCCCGCTTCAACAAGCCGGTCGACGCCTCCTTCCCGCCCTACCTCGAAGGCGTCAGCCCCGACCAGCACAAGTACGGCCCCTTCCCGCCGCTGGTGGAAAAGATGAAGGCGCTGAAGGAAAAGATGCAGGCCGGCAAGAAGTAAACCGCCGCCTGCAACACCCTTGTCCTCCGCCGTGGCACGGCCCCCCACCTCTCGATCCATGCCGTGCCACGGCACCCTTTTTCTGGAAAAACAAATGAACAAGCTGTCCATTCCATTCTCCGTCGCCCTGCTCTGCTCGGCGCTCGGCGCAGCCAGCGCCGCCGCCCAGGAAGTCGACGCCGCCGCGGCTGAAACCCTGGCCCGCCAGAACGGCTGCCTGAAGTGCCACGCCGTAGACAAGGTGAAGGACGCGCCCGCCTACAAATCGGTCGCCGCCAAGTACAAGGGCCAGGCCGATGCCGAGGAAAAACTCCTGAAGCACATCAACACCAGCCCGAAAGTGAAGTTCGAGGACGGTCACGAAGAAGAGCACAAGGTCATCAAGACCAAGGACGAGGCCCGCCAGCGCAATCTGGTGCGCTGGATTCTCTCGCGCTGATCGCCGATTTTTCTCCCGCCGAGCCAGCGACGCCCTCTCCCAGGCCGACCCACCCGCTCGTTTCAACGGCCCGCCGGGGCAAACCGCCTCGCCGGGCCTTTTCACCGCACCGACGCCATCATGTCCACCGAAGATACCCCCGAAGATACGCAAACCCGCGGCTTCCTCCGCCGCCTCTGTCATACCCTGCGCCGCCCAAGCGCCCGCTATTCCCTGCTGGCCCTGATATCCGCCGGCTTCATCAGCGGCATCCTGTTCTGGGGCGGTTTCAACACCGTCATGGACGCCACCAACACCCTGGAATTCTGCACCTCCTGCCACGAAATGCGTGACACGGTGTTCCAGGAATACAAGGAAACCATCCACTACGCCAACCGCACCGGCGTGCGCGCCGTCTGCTCCGACTGCCACGTCCCGAAGGACTGGACGCACAAGATGGCGCGCAAGGCCAAGGCCGCGTTCGAGGTCTGGGGCAAGATCACCGGCAGCATCGACACGCCGGAAAAATTCGAAGCCAAGCGCATGCAATTGGCGACGAACGAATGGCAGCGGATGAAGGAAAGCGGCTCGCGCGAATGCCGCAACTGCCACAACTTCGACGCCATGGAACTGGAACGCCAGAAACCCATCGCCCGCCGCAACCACACCCGGGCAATGGAAGCCGGCAAGACCTGCATCGACTGCCACAAGGGCATCGCCCACCTGCTTCCCGCCGAATACGAGGAAGAGGAAGAAGAGTAAAAGACACCCTTTTTTGCCGTCCCCCCGGCACGCTCCGCGCCAATGCCCTGTTCGCGCGGGGCGTTTTTTTGTTTATCGGATTTTATTGGGGGAGAGCGGGATTGGCGGTTTGTCGCTTGTTCGTTCGGGGGTATTGTTTTACCGCTGTTTTCCGCGCTGCGGCGCGGGCGTACTTTCTTTTGCTTCGCCAAAAGAAAGTAGCCAAAGAAAAGGCGACCCCGGGTCGGTGGCCCCTGCGGGGCTCCCCTGCGCTACTCGGGTTTCGCGGGGGCGGCGCAAACTCGGGGCTTTGCCCCTCAGACATGCTTGCCCTTTTTCCGCGAAACCCTGCGTTGCTCGGCACCTCTCAAGGGGGAAGGGGAAAACCATCCGGATTCGGGTAGCGGTCGGGAATTCTGGCTTCTTCCCGTATGGACGTGAAGCGAGACCGGGGTTTTGCGATGGCTCGACATCCTGGAATCTCTCCGGTGTGGATACGAGGCAAAGGGATGTGAGGCAGAGTTGGTTTTTAGCGGTTGCTCAAAACTCAGAAACCCAAATTCCCAGCACATTCGCGGTGCCTCATTTTCAGGCTGCCGCCCATTCCGGAGTGCCTTTCCCCTTCCCCTTGGAAGACGCTGAGCAACGCAGGCGGGCCGGGGGCCTTCGGCTGGCTATGTCTGAGTCGCGCAGCGGCGAGTTTAGCCAGCCGCCCGGACCGCCGAGTAGCGCAAGGCACCCCGCGCAGCGGGGCGTCGACCACGGGGGTCGCCTTCTTTTTGCTTACTTTTTCTTGGCGAAGCAAGAAAAAGTAAGACGCGCCGCAGCGCGGAAAACAACGGTAAAACAACACCCGCGAACGAACAACCGGCAAAACGCCAATCCCGCCTCCCCCGACAAAATCCAATACCCCCTGCAGCGGAAAGCGACGCCAAAACCACCCGTCGGCATCACCCCCCGGCCGACCGCGCTTGCCGCAGTCTCGACACCCGCATCACCCCACCCAATACCACCGCCCCGGCAAGAATGCCGATCAGCGCATTGAGGCCGTTGGTGACCAGCGCCTGCCACAGCCCGCCCAGCGATCCCCCGGCCACCGCAGCGCCCGCCGCCTCGACGGCGTGATGCAGGAAGGGCAGGCCATGCACCAGAATGCCGCCGCCGACCAGGAACATGGCGGCGGTGCCGGCCACGGAGAGAAACTTCATCAGCCAGGGAGCCGCCGTCAGCAGTCCGCGCCCGAGGGACTGCGCCAGCGCACTGCGTTTGCGGCTCAGCCACAGCCCCAGATCGTCGAGCTTGACGATGCCGCCCACCAGGCCATAGACCCCCACCGTCATGAGCAGCGCGATTCCCACCAGCACGGCGGCCTGTTGCGGCAGCGGCGCGCCGGCCACCGTGCCGAGGGCGATGACGATGATTTCGGCGGAAAGGATGAAATCGGTGCGTATCGCGCCCTTGATCTTGTTCCGTTCGAGCGCCACCAGATCGACCGCGGCATCCGCATTGGCCTGCGCGTGCGAGACGTGCTCCTCGGCCTCCCCGGCGGCGTCGTGCAGAAACCGGTGGGCCAGTTTTTCCACCCCCTCGAAGCACAGGTACGCGCCGCCGATCATCAGCAGCGGCGTAATCAGCGCCGGCAGGAACACGCTGATCGCCAGCGCGGCGGGAACCAGAATCGCCTTGTTCACCAGCGATCCCCTGGCGACCGCCCAGACCACGGGCAGCTCGCGGTCGGCGCGCACGCCAGCGACCTGCTGGGCGTTGAGCGCCAGATCGTCGCCCAGGACGCCCGCCGTTTTCTTGGTGGCGATCTTGGTCATGGCCGCCACGTCGTCGGCCACGGCGGCGCTTTTCTTCGCCGCCACCTTGGTCATCACGGCCACGTCGTCGAGGATGGCCGCGATATCGTCGAGCAATGCAAACAAACTGGCACCCGCCATGAAAGACACTCCGCAAAAATGAAACGCGCCCGCGCATCGGGGCAGAAAGCACGGCAACCGGGCCGGCCCGGCAATTTGATTACGGCACGACCAGCACCGGCGCCGGCGAATGTTGCAGCACTTTTTGGGTGACCGAGCCGAGCAGCAGGCTCTGCGCCGCGTTCAGCCCGCGCCGGCCAAGCACCGCACCCTGCGGGCGCAGGCGCTCGATGGCGGCGAGGATGGATTCCGCCGCCTCCCCCATCTCGACGTGCAGCCGCCACGCCGCGCCGCTTTCGGCAAGCAGCGCGCGCACCCGCGCCGTATCTTCCAGCGCCCGCTGCGCCAGCGTGTGCTCGGCGGCCTCGCGGGAAAGCCAGGGCTGCACGTTGATGAGATGCAGCGCCACCTCGCGCCCGGCAATCTGCGCCAGACGCAGCACTGCGGCGGCGGCGCGCAGGGCGTGGTCGGAACGGTCAACCGCCAGCAGCCAGGCATTTTCCGCATTGGCCGGCGGCGGCGCGCTGTCGAACACCAGTCCGACCAGACGGCCATCGGCATCGCGCGCGCGGTGTTGCGGCAAGGGCGTATTCATGAGTCATCTCCTGTCGGTGTTCTGGAAAAAACGAGAAAGCGGTCGATTGGTGCAGGTTTCATCGCGGCGCGGCTGTCCGTTCGAAACGATAGAACAGATTGGGTTCGGAAACGATGTACAAGCTGCCGTCAGGCCCGATGGCGATGCCTTCGGCGCGCGGAATGCGCCCCTGCAAGCCGTGCAGCCCCGGCCACATGGGCAACATGCTCAACAGCCGCCCCTCGATGTCGTACTCCGCCACCAGGGCGGATTCGTCGCTCAACAGAAGCAGGTTGCCGCTTTCTTCGTGCACGGTGAGCGAGGACAAATCCTTCACGAACAGCGCGCTTTCCGGCACCGGCCGCCATTCGGCGACGCGCAGTTCGCTCCCCGCCTCTTGCTGCAGGATGGACTGCCCGGAAACGGCCAGGACGCGCAGCGGGTTTTTCTCCTTGACGACGAACAGGCGCTGATTCTTCTCGTCCCACGACAAGCCTTCCAGGCCGCGATTACCGCCGGGCGGGTCGACCTCCAGCTCGAAGCGGACGGCCTGCGCCAGATCGACCCCGGTTTGCCGGGCGTCGAGCGTGACACGGTACAGGTGATGCTTGCGCTCGTCGGCCAGGATGAACACCCCGCCATGCACGTAGCTGATGCCTTCCAGATCATCCGCGCCCGCGACCGCCACGCGCCGCAGCAGGCGGCCTTTGGTATCCAGTTCGACGATCTGCGCCGGCTGGTTGACAACCGCGAACAGGGTACCGCTGTCCCGGTTGAAGGTCAGCCCGGAAAGATTGTTGCGCACCTCGGCAATCGGCCGGGCTTCGACGCTCACCCGGTAGGCGGGCAACCACAGCCCCCGCTGGCGCGCTTCGTCGGCGCTGGCCTGGGTTTTTACCCAGTACCAGGCAATCGTCGGCAGCTTGTAGTGGACAAGCACGCCGGCGACCAGCACGAGCGCCGCGATCCCCAGGGCAAGCGCCGCTTTTTTCAGGATTTTCCCGCGCCGCATGGACTCACGCCTTGCGCGACAGCGCCAGGCTGGCCGCGATGGAAATCGCGATGATGGCGGCGACGACCGACAAGGACCACTGCACCGGCAGGTGGAACCATGGCATCGCCAGCATCTTGCCGCCGATGAAGATCAGCACCAGCGACAGCCCGTATTTGAGCAGATGGAAACGCTCGGCCATGTCGGCCAGCAGGAAGTACAGGGCGCGCAGGCCCATGATGGCGAAGATATTGGAGGTAAACACGATGAAGGGATCGGTCGTCACCGCGAAAATGGCCGGAATGCTGTCCACCGCGAACACCACGTCGCTTGCTTCGATCAGGATCAGCACCAGGAACATCGGCGTCGCCCAGAGCAGCCCTTCCTTGCGGACGAAAAAGCGTTCGCCGTGGAAATCCGGCGTGATGCGCAGATGGCCGCGCAGCCAGCGCAGCAACGGGTTTTGTTCGAGATCGGGCTCGGCTTCGGCGAAGATCAGCATCTTGATGCCGGTGACGACGAGGAAGGCGCCGAACACGTACAGAATCCAGGCGAACTGCTGCACCAGCCAGACCCCGGCGAGAATCATGCCGGCGCGCATGACGATGGCCCCGAGCACGCCGTAGAGCAGCACGCGGCGCTGCATCTCCGGCGGCACGGCGAAGTAGGTGAAGACCATCACGAAAACGAACATGTTATCCACCGACAACGACTGCTCGATCAGGTAACCGGCCAGAAATTCCAGGCTCTTGGTGCGCGCCACCTCGGCCCCCTGGGTATCGTTCAGATACCACCAGAGCAGCCCGGCAAAGGCCAGCGCCAGAGCCGCCCAGGCCAGCACCCAGGCCAGCGCCTCGCGCACCGGCACGCGATGCGCCTTGCGGCCGCCGAAAACGAACAGATCGAGCGCCAGCATCGCCAGCACGAAAACGATGAACCCCGCCCACATCGGGCCTGTTGCAAAAGTACTCATGAGATCGCCATGAAAAAATCGAATCCGGCCCGCAGCCAAGCGATCATCCGCCCAGCCGCCCCAGCCACCCATCCGCAGCGCAATAAAAGCGCCATTATCCGCAAGCCAAACTTCGAAACAAACAGACAATTACGTAGTTAAGTTCTGTTTTTTCCGGAAAGAAGCACAGGCAGCAACAAATTTTCACAAAACCGCTTGACATTCATTCGTTCAATACGAATAATTCGCATTCATAGCCAGCCCGCCACTTCAGGTCAGCCAGCCAGCGTCAAACCACGACTGGAATTTGCATGGAAACCGTCAACAACATGCCGTTCGAACTGCGGCTGGCCGCCGTCATCCACCTGCTCTCTTCTTCCGCGCTGCGCGGTGCCACCTTCAACAAGACCGAAGCCTTGCGCGAACACCTGCGCAGCGCCGCGGATGAATCCGGCATCGACCCCTATCTGCGCAGCGCCCTGCAGGAAGCGCTCGGCGGCTGGGAAGCCGTGGCCTGCCACCCCGCTTCCGTCGCGGTCGATTACTACCCCCCGGCCGCCATCGGCTGCTCAACCCACTAAAACACATCGAAACGAGAGAAACCATGTCCCGTTACACCGGCCCCCGCCTCAAAGTCCTGCGCGCCCTCGGCGTCGATCTGCCCGGCCTGTCGCGCAAATCCATGCAGGAGCGCAGCCAGCCGCCCGGCCAGCACGGCGCGCGCAAGGTCGCCGCACGCAAATCCGAATTCGGCCTGCAACTGATGGAAAAGCAGAAGCTGCGCTACAACTACGGCCTCACCGAACGCCAGTTGCGCCGCGTCGTGACCGATGCCAAGCGCCATCGCGGCGCCACCGGCGCCAAAATGGTCGAACTGCTCGAACGCCGCCTCGACAACCTGGTTTTCCGCGCCGGCTTCGCGCCGACCATCCCCGCCGCCCGGCAACTGGTCAGCCACGGCCATTTCCAGCTCAACGGCAAGCGCGTCACCATCCCCTCGATCCGCCTGCGCGTCGGCGACAGCTTCGGCCCGACCGAAGCCGGCGGCAAGATCGACCTGGTGCGCTTCACCCTCGAAGCCCCGTCGCTGGAACGCCCGGAATGGATCGGCTTCGACGGCAGCACCCAGACCGCTCGCCTCTCGCACTTGCCCGACGGCGATTCCGCCCCCTTCCCGCTCGACCTGCAGCGCGTCGTCGAGTACTACGCCACCCGCATGTAAACACCATCATGAGCCAAACCCAAACCACTCTCCGTCTCGCCCGTCCGCGCAGCCCCGCCCTGCCCATGCCGGCAAACGCCATGGACGCTGCGGGCGGCACCCCTAACGGCATTGCCAGCATCGCCAGCAGCGCCTTGTTCGGCGGCGCCAGCGAAATCTGCATTCACCACCTGGGCAGCGATTACCGCCTGCGCATCACCCGCCTGGACAAACTGATCCTGACCAAGTAACTCGTACCGATCCCACCCGAGCGGGAGGAACGCTGACCCCGACCGCTCACCGGAAGGCACCGTCCAGACAACGGTGCCTTCCACCTTTTCAGGGTTCGATTCCGGAACCCGCGCCCGGCCCGGCACACTTCCTGCCGCACTCGCGTAAAAACTTGTTACAAAAACTTGACTTTCAAACGAAAATCGTTATCATTACCTTCCATGACGTTGCGCCATTAATATGACGGCGCCGGCAGCCGGAGCCTCGTTCAATCAGGGTTCCGGCTTGCAAGACAGTCGCCAGCCAGCCTTCCGGCAATCGCCCCCTGCGGCGACCACCCCGCTAGCCAGCCAGATTCCGTGAATCACGATCTGCAGCATGGCTGAATACAGCGCGCTGCGGGTTCTGCAACAGGAGCACCGCTGGGTGATGAATACCAACAAGGAAGTTCTCGACTGCTTCCGTGGCCTTTACGAAGGACTGATCGCGCACGACGGCTTTGGCGAAATGCGGCTGGAGTTCCGCATTCTGCGGCGCGGCCAGAAGGAAGTCGTCATCCACTGCGGCAAACAATACCGTTTCATCGTCGATTACCGGCCGAGCAATCCGCTCGCCTGGGAAGTGCGGCGCGAGTCGGAACAGGACCAGCCGCATGGCGGCCGGGCAGAACACGGCGCGCAAGCCGCCGCTGCCGAGGCCGCATCCCGCCCGGCAACGGAAAGCGCAGCAGGCCAGGCACGCGTGGCCCACGGCGCCGGTGGCCAACTGCAACCAGGCGGCGCGCCTACCTGAACGCCGGCAGAAATCCGGGCCGAAAAACCGGCCAACGCTTTTAGCACGCCGTCGGCGAGGGGCCGAGGCAGACATTGGCAGTACCAGACACGCAGGCTGTACGCACCGGAGGGCGGTGGGCAGCGGCAACCCAATCTCACTTTATGGAGTTACACACATGAGCAACATGCTGTCTCGCCTGATGGGCAAAAAAGACGCCGAAATCTCGGCCATCGTTTCCAACATCGACGCCACCACCGCCCCGCGCGGCCTGCGCCGCAAGTTCGAGAAAATCCGCAGCAAGAAGCAAGGCGGTTTCACCCTGCTCGAACTGCTGGTCGTCGTCGCCATCCTGGCCGCCATCGCCGGCACCGCCACGATCATGCTGCACGACACCGACAAGAAGGCCTTCGCCGCCGCTCACGTCGGCATGATGGATGAACTGTCCAAGGGCATCCTGACCTTCCAGCAACTGAACCGAGGCAACTACCCCGACAACTGGGATTCGCTTGTCGCTCAAAATGTTCTGACGGCCGCAGTCACCCCGATTGCCATCATGAGCCCGGATCTTTCCAGCCAACTGACTCCCCAAGCGTTGACCGCTGCCCAAGTGCAAGCGCTGATCGACGTCGGCATCCAGAATCTCCGTGTTCTTGATCCGGCTGCGGCACCACCCGACACCACCGGCACGCCCTGCGTTGCTGCCAACCTCGTCACGACCATCAACGACAAGACGAATGCTGTGACGGCGCAGAACATCTACCGCGTTGCTAGCGCCAACGGTTGCGGCGCCGACACCTCGGCATCGCTTATCGACAATACCGATCCTGACAATCCTGTTCCTGCCGTCACCAACCTGCTGACATGGAATGGCGGCAACGAACGTGTGAATGCCGCCACTGGCGACAGGCTGGTTGCTCTCGGCGTCGGCCCCGATTCGACGCTGTTCCAGTCCACCAACTACGGTGGCCTGACCAGCACGCCGATCTACCGTCACGTCGATCCGGATCAGTACAACCGCTTCATCGTGCTGTTCAACGTGACCTCCGACCCGACCAAGCCGACCAACGGCAAGGCCGTGATGCAGGCCATCATCGACGGCGCTGGCGACACGAAGGACGAGGAACTGGGCGAGTTCGACAACGTTCGTCCCACCTAAGTCTCATCTGAGTTGAACCCGGGCGGCGATTGATACCCCTCGCCCGGTCGCAGGGCAGCGGCCATGTGCCGCTGCCCGCATCCTGTCTTTCCCACCAAGTTTTCACCGAGCATTCAATGACGCTGTCCAAGGCAGGCGAACTGCGTGACTGCGGTTTCACCCTGATCGAATTACTGGTCGTTTGCAGCATACTCGCGGCCCTCTCCTTCATCGCTTACGGCAGTTACGCCGGCGTGCAGGATCGCGCCGAGGACGACATCGCCCGTGCCGAAATGCTGCGCCTGGCCGACGCCCTGCGGCGCTTCAAGGCCGATACCGGCTACTACCCCGGCCAGGGGCCGTTCGCACTGGCCGCACCCGGCACCGCCGTGTCGCCCGCTGGCGAGGGAGTTGCCTGCAACCCCGTCGGCGGCGTACTGCGCTCCTGGGCCGATCCCAATGCAGACGGCGACCGGGACGCCTGGTTTGCCTCGCCCTTCAACCTCGCCCTGCTGTTCGCCGCCCCGGCGCTGTGCGCCAACCACCCGCTCGCTTACCTGAGCCGCTGGAGCCCGGAAACCGGGCGCGGCTGGCACGGCCCCTATCTCGACCTGTCCGCCCGCGCCTGGATGGATCACGGTGCCGATTTCAATACTGACTTGCTGCTGACCGGCACGCCGGACGGCCAGGGCGACCCGACGCTGGGCGCAAAAATCCACGACGTTCCGGCCTTCGGGGCCGGGCCGCGCCTGCCGCCGGTGCAGCGCGCTTCCGGCAAACGCTGCGACAACGCCAGCATCGAAGACAACGACTGCCTCCTCGGCTGGCGCGAAGTGCCGCGCGAAACCCCCGGCTATGCCGCCACCCGTCACGAACTGCCGCAGCATGCCCGCCCCTTCGCCGTCCTCGGCCTGGGCAAAGGTGATTCGCCGCGCATCGTCTATTTCGGCCGCGATGGCCGCTACGGCGGGCGCAACGTCACCGACCCCTGCCTTCCCAACCTGACCGACCCCGACGGCACCGACGACCAAGTGCTGTGCCTGGGGCGCTGAACAACGTAACGAACCGATGAAAAACCGCATCCTGCCCGCCCGCTTCCCCATCACGCTCGCCGCCCTGCTGGCCGCCGCCCTGCCTGCCACATTCGCCGCCGCCCTCAGTCTGGTTGCGTCGCCGCTGCACGCCGCCGATCCGGTAGCCGGTCTTCCGGCCAGCCCGCTCGATCCGGCTGCCGCCTACCAGGAAGTCAATCTCAAGGAACTGGTCGGCAAGTCGCGTACCGAGCTGCCGGGCCAGCGCGTCATCTTCGCGCCCAAGGCGATCCGCTTCCGCGCCAAGCTCGGCGCGCTGCCGGTGGCGCAGCAGGCCGATTACCTGCACACGGCGCTGAACATGATGAAGATCAGCAACCCGCCACAGGTCAAGCAGCGCATCGGCCTCGATTACGGCGGCGAGCGGCTGCTTTCCGCCTACATCGAGGAGGAAGCCGCCAAGCGGCTGGCCAGCCAGCTCAAGCCGGGGCAGGCGCGTACCTTCTACGCCTGGCACGTCTACAACTACGCACGCGGGCCGGCCCTGCTCATTTTTTCTTTCTCGGACTGAGCCGGTGCCGCCTTCTTCCGCCCGCCCGCGCGGCTTCACCCTGATCGAGTTGCTGGTCGTCGTCGCCATCCTCTCGGCGGCTTCGCTGCTCGCCTTCGCCGCGCTCGGCGAGGATCGCGCACAGTTGCGTTACGACGACACGCGCAACCGCCTCAAGCATTTGCGTGCCGCGATGCTCGGCAGCGCCGGGCCTGCGGGCACGAACGCGGCCGCCGCCGGCTATGTCGCCGACAACGGCCACCTGCCGGACAGCATCGCCGCCCTGCTCACGCCGCAGGGACAGACGCGCGCCGCGCTGTCGCCGCTGTTCGTGCCGAACCCGGACGACGCCACCTGCACCGGCGCGACCGGCGCGCTGCTGACGGATGTCGGCGCGCAGCTCATCAAGGGCCACCGTGGCGATTACCTGGGCGGGCTGGCCTTCAACGGGCGTCTGCGCGATGGCTGGGGCAACGTCGGCCAGGCTGACGATGTGCTCAATTCCGGCTGGGCGGTGGCCAGCGACGACGATGGGCGCGCCCTCTCCATCACCAGCCTGGGCAGCGACAACACCGTCGATGCCGGCAACGACAATCCCTACGCCGCCGAACAGACCCTGAGCCTCCAGGCCGCCGACTGGCTGGTGCCGCTGGCCGGGTGGACGGTCACGGTGCGCAATGCGCGGATCGGCAGCAGTTCCGCCAACGACATTCTGCCGGGCCGTCTCTCGGTCAGCCTGCTGGTGTTCGTCAATGACGCCGGCGGCGGCACGTGGCGGCGCTACGCCACGCAATCCCTGCCCTGCCTGGACGGCGACGGCGACGGCGAAGTCGCCGGCGTGGCCTGCGCGCGTACCGCCAGCGTCGCCTTCATCGACGGCTGCAAACCCGGCGTGACCGTCGCCGGTCGTGGCCACATCCCGCAGGGCCGCCACCTGCTGGTACTCACCGACAACGGCGCGGACAACCTGCCGTGGACCGCCGACGACGTCGTCGGCAACGGCCCGACGCTGACCGGCAGTACGCCCATCCTCACGCAGGTCGACGCCCTCGCCGGGCACAACCTGCCCGCCGTCACCCTGGAGATCCGATGAGCCTGCTGCAACGCCTGCAAACGGTTTCCGGCAAGTTTTCGCCGCAACTGGCCCGACTGGCCGATCTCGGCGCACGTCTGCAGGTCAGCGGCAAACCCTGCCTGCTGCTCTGCTGGGACCTCTGCGGCCTGCACGCCGCGCTGGCCGAGGGTAGTAGTACACAAACCCGGGGCACGCAAACCCGGCTGCTCGGCCAGGCGTTTTCCAGCGCCGGCCACCTGCGCGCCGCGCTCGCCGCCGTGCTCGAACAACTGGCGGCGCAGGGGCTGGCCAAACCGCAGGCAGCGGAAGCGCAAC
>URNG01000072.1 GCA_900549295.1 uncultured Rhodocyclaceae bacterium | reverse complement strand
GCTGCCGGGGGGTGCCGACTGGGGGGGGGTGGGGGGGGGGATCGGGTAGCGCCGGCGCAGCGCCTCGATCAGCGGCCAGAGCGTGGCGTATTGCGCGGCGGCGAAGGGCGTGTCGTCGCTGCCTGCGAGTTCGATGCCGATGGAAAAATCATTGCAGTTTTCCCGCCCCCGCCAGCAGGACTGCCCGGCGTGCCAGGCGCGCTGGTCGGCGCTCACGAACTGCGTCAGCGCGCCGTCGCGGGCGATGTAGAAATGGGCGGAAACCTGCAAATCGCAGATTTCCGCGAAATAGGGATGCGCCACCGCATCGAGCCGGTTGAGGAAGAAATCCGTCACCGCCCGCGCCGCGAACTCGCCGGGCGGCAGGCTGATGTTGTGCAGCACGATCAGCGACACCACTGCCCCCGCCGGACGTTCGCCGAAATTAGGCGACGGGCAGCGGACGGCGCTGCCCAGCCAGCCGTGTTCCAGCCAAACGCCATCCTGCCCGGCCGCACCGGCGGACACCGTCAATCCTCCCGGGCCAGGCGGGCGGTCAGGGATTCGACGCTGATCTGCAGCGCGTTCGCCGCCTGGGTCAGATCGTCGCCGGCATCGGCCAGGGTTTGCTGCAAGAGGGCATTTTCCACGGCTTGCAGGCGCTCAATCAGGGGAAGGTGGCGTGACGCCGTATGGCCCATGCCGGCGGGCGATTCCAGTTGCAGATCCTGCGCCGTGATGCGCTCATCGGCGCACAGGGCGGTTGCCCGTTCGAGAATGTTTTCCAGTTCGCGCACGTTGCCCGGAAAGGCGTAGGTGCACAGCACGGCCTGCGCTTCCGGCGACAGCACGGGATGCCCGGGGCCGGAGAGGCGCAGCAGAATGCGCTGGGCCAGCGGCACGATGTCCTCGCTGCGCTCACGCAGGGGCGGCATGCGCAGTTCGATGACGTTGAGGCGGTAGTACAGGTCCTGGCGGAACTTGCCGCTGTCCACGCATTCGCGCAGATTGCGGTGGGTGGCGCAGAGAATGCGCAGGTCGACCGGCTCCTCGCTGACGTGCCCCACCTTGCGCACCTTCTTCTCCTGGATGGCGCGCAGCAGCTTGACCTGCATGGCCAGCGGCAGATCGGCCACTTCGTCGAGAAACAGCGTGCCGCCGTGCGCCGCCTGAAAGAAGCCGTCGCGGTCGCTGTCCGCGCCGGTGAAAGCGCCTTTGCGATAGCCGAAGAACTCGCTCTCCATGAGGTTTTCGGGAATCGCGCCGCAGTTCACCGGCACGAAGGGGCCGCCGCTGCGGGCGCTGTGCGCGTGAATGAGGCGGGCGGCGACTTCCTTGCCGGAGCCGGATTCGCCCGAGATATAAACCGGCGCCTGGCTGCGCGCCAGTTTGTCGATCATCGTCCGCACCTGCTGCATGGCCGGGGAATCGCCCAGCAATTCCGGCCCGTCCTGCCCGGCTGAAGGTGCCTCGGTTTCGGCATCAGGCAAACGCAGCGCCGCCTGCACGAGGTTGCGCAACTGCGCCAGGCCGATGGGCTTAGCCAGGTAATCGAAAGCGCCCGCTTTCAGCGCGGCGACGGCATTTTCGGCGCTGCCATACGCGGTAATCACCGCCACCGGCAGACGCGCATGCTGCTCGCCGATGTGGCGCACGATCTCCAGCCCGTCGCCGTCCGGCAGGCGCATGTCGGTCAGGCACAGCTGGAAATCGTTGGCATCCAGCGCCGCCCTGGCCTCGGCCACGCTCGCGGCGCACACCGCCGTCAGCCCCATGCGCAGCAGGGTGAGATCGATCAGCTCGCGGATATCGGCTTCGTCATCCACCACCAGCACGCGCTTCAATTCAGTGCGCGGGCGGCGCTCATTACGGCTTACAGACACGTATCACATCTCCCGGAAAGGACGAATTGTGCGCCTTGCGCCATGCCGGGTGCAAGGTGGCGCAGCGTCAGCGTCGCGCCATTGGCCACGCACAGCTCGCGGGCAATGAACAGTCCCAGGCCCGTGCCTAGGGTATGGGTCGTGAAAAAAGGCTCGAAAATCTGGTCACGCATATGTTCCGGCACGCCCGGGCCATCGTCGCTGACTTCGATATCCACCCGCCCGCTGCTGTCGCTCGCCACGGCTTTCACCCGCACGGCTCCCGGTTGGCCGCTGGAGTGACGCACGGCATTGCCGATCAAATTCCACAACACCTGATGCAGATGCGCGCGATCGAAGCACAGCAGCAGGGAAGGCGGCACTTCCAGCCGCACCACGTCCGCCGGCCACTGCGCCACGGCTCGCGCATCCTCGGCAAGGCTCGCGAAAAACCGCGACAGGCCGATGGCTTCCACCTGCGCCTGCTTCTGCCGCCCCAATTCGAGCACGTCGGTCACGATGCGGTTCAGGCGCGAGGTGTTGTCGCCGATGATGCGCAACAGGCGCTCGAAGGTTTCGCCGCGCCGCTCCTCGTGCAGCAGTTCGGCGGCATGACCAATGGCCGACAGGGGATTGCGGATCTCGTGCGCGATGCTGGCCGTCAGGCGCCCCAGGGCGGCGAGTTTCAGTTGCTTGGCCTGCTCCTTGATGCGCTCCACGTCCTCCACGAACACCAGCACTTCACCGGCGCTGCTGGCCGTCGGCATGAAACGCGCGCCCAGTTCGGCATTGCCGGCGCCGCTGACGAACACGCTGTCGCTGCTGTAGCCGGCCAGCCAGTTCTGCAAGGCAGCGGCCAGCGGCGGCGCGTAGCGTTCGAGGTGCGTGGCCGCCGCCGGCAGGCCGAGCAGACGCGCCGCCATCGGGTTGTGGCGGACGATGCTGCCGTCGCGCCCGAGAATCAGCACGCCGTCCTGCATGCGCTCGACCACGCGCTGATTGATGTGGATCTGATCCGCCAGCGCGATACCGCGCCGGCGCGCCAGTTCCTCGTTGGCCATGATGCGCTGGCCGAGCAGGCGGGCCAGAATGGCCGTTGCAAAATACGCTGCCGAAATGAAGCCCGCCTGCACGATGCTGCCCGCATCGACACCGCGCATCACGATGGCCTGGCTTTGCATGATGAGCACGGCGAAAGTCGCCAGCGCCGCGTAGAACAGCACCCAACGCCCCTGCCCGACCAGGCTGGCCGCCGCCAATGACACGAGCAGGATCAGGCCGAAACCGCTTTCGACGCCACCGGCCATCGCCATCAGGCTGTTTATCAGCGCGATGTCGACCAGCACCTGCGCGGAAAGCTGGACATTGAACTGTTTCTGCCACAGGCGGGCCAGCAGCAGCCCCGCGCCGCTGATCAGCAGATACAGGATGAAGAGCGTAAACAAGGCCCGTGACGGCGGCAGGGCCAACTGCACGTTCCACTGTCCGGGAAACACCAGGCCCAGCAGGCACAGCGCGCCGAACAGGAAGCGCGCGAAGAGGAAATACTGGAAGGAGCGCCAGTTCGCCTCCCAGGTGCTGGTCAGCCAGGCCGGAACGCTAGCCATCGCGGTGCTGCGGCGAACAGAAATGACGTCCCTGCGGCCCCGGCAGCGCCTCGCTGGCCGGCAGGTAAACCCCGCAGCGCGCGCAGGCCACCATCGTTTCCTCATCCTTGGGCGGTTGGGCCGCCTGCGGACGGCGCGGGGCGCGCCACGACCACCAGACGATCAGGGCGAGCAGCAGCAGGAGCAGGTATTTGAGCATGGTGAACTCCGGGTCTGTCGCGTGCGTCCGTGGCCTCAGTCCGCCGCATCCGCTGCATCGACCCACTCGACGATGGGCTGCCACTGCTCCCGGTCGCGCTCGCTCTGCGCGGGCGGCAGATCGAACAGGGTCAGGCCGGCGGCGGCCGCCTGCACGTAACGCTGAGTGTCACGCAGATAGGCCAGCACCGGCAGCTCGAAGCTTTCCAGAAAACGCTCCAGCTCCGCCGCCGCCCGCGTGCGCGCATCCACCCGCATACCGATCACGGCGACGTCAGCACGCCCCTTGCGCACCGCCTTCTCGGCCAACAGGGCCTCGAGAAAGACGCGGGTGGCGCGCATGTCGAAAACGGAAGGCTGCACCGGCACGATCACCCGCGCCGACAGTTTCAGCACTTTGTCCAGCATCTTGCCGCGCAGCCCCGCCGGCGTATCGAGCACGACGTGGCTGGCTCCCTTGGGCGGGCGAGCGATGCGGTCGTGGCCGATTTCCCAGGTGCCGATCGCCGGCAGATGCGCCGGGCGGCTCGCCAGCCACTCGCGCGCCGAATGCTGGCGGTCGATGTCGCCCAGCATCACGCGCTGGCCAGCGTGCGCGAACCAGGCGGCGAGGTGGGTCGCCAGCGTGCTTTTGCCGGAACCGCCCTTGGGGTTGGCGACGAGAAAGACTTTCACGCGCCCCTCTCCACGCCTTTTCCTTCGCCCGCTTCCTGCTTCGCCAGAATGCGCCGCACCAGATTGACGTGCTCGCGCAGGGTATAGACCAGATCGGTAAAACCGAGCGGCACGCGCAGGCCGGCGGCTTCCTCGTCGAGCGCGTCCAATCTTCTGCGGTATTCCTCGGTGCGCGCCGGGTCGTAGTGGTTTTTCAGGTCGTCCTCGAGGAATTTCAGTTCGCCGTAGCTGCGGAACACCTTGGAGCGCACCCGCCAGCTATAGAGCGCCGGCGCGACGCGCATCAGCGGAATGAGCAGCGCGATCACCGGCACCAGCAGGACGAACAGCCGATCCACCAGCACCGCCAGCCAGAACGGCAGATAGCGTTGCAGGAAGGGCGGGCCGGATTTCAGGAAACGCTCGGCTTCCGCCGACAGCGGCAGCATGCCGTCCATGTAGGCGGGAAATTCGTTGGCGGTCTGGAAGAAGCCGGGCTTGCCATGCACCTGCCGCGCCGCCTGCAAGAGCAGGTTTTGCAGCGCCGGGTGCAGATCGTCGCGCACCACCAGACTGGCGGTCGGGGCCAGCACCCGGGTGTCCTGCGGCGGCAGGTCGCGCACCAGATCGGCCACGCCCTGCGGCATGGTCAGGCGCGTCATGAAGGGGTAGCGGCGCTCGTAGGCGAAGGATTGCGAAAAATTCATCAGCTTGACGCCGGGCGAGCGCAGCAGCACCTGTACCACCGGCGCATGTTCGGCGGCGATCACGAAGGCGGCGTCGATGCGCCCCTGTTGCAGTTCTTCCGCCGCGTCCAGACCGGAAACGGGAACGGTGTTCTTGCGGAAATCGATGCCGTTATCCTCGAGCAGACGCTGCGCCAGCTGGCGCACGCCGGAGCCTTCCTGGCCGATGGCGATGCGCTTGCCCTGCAGCGCGTAGAGGCGATCGATGGTCGGCCCGCGGTAAAACACCCAGACCGGCTCGTAGAACATGCTGCCCAGGGAAAGCAGCTCGGGATAGGGCGATTCGGCGTCCGGATCGTCCGTCGGCGGGCCGGGAATCACGCCGCCCTGCACGAAGCCGATCTGCGCCTCACCCGCTTCCAGGCGTTGCAGGTTCTCCACCGAGCCTTCCGAGGTGCGCACTTCCAGCGTGATGCCATCGCGCGCCAGAATTGCCGCATAGCGCTTGGCGAACTGGAAATAAGCGCCGCTTTCGCCGCCGCTGGTGATGACGACGTGGCGCGGCGGGGCCGGCTCGACGAACTGGTAAGCGACGACGAAACCGATGCCGGCAATCAGGAAAATCCACCACGCCGTAGCGAAAAGATCACGCAGCGATAACAGCCCCGCCTTGATTTTTGCCATTCCGCTTCACCTGCCTGTCGAAAAATTGAAACCCTTTACCGCAGAGGCGCAAAGGAAAGGAGGAACGCAGAGAAAACGGCACCAAGACACGCCATGCCATATTTTCGATTTTCTCTGCGCCCTCCACGCCCTCAGCGCCTCTGCGGTAAAACCCGCTGCCCGCCGGCAGGCTTCGAGCATAGCACCGCCCCCGCCGCTCACAAAGGCGTCAGCTTGGCATATTCGAGCGCCAGCCACTTCATGCCGACCGCGCCGCCGAAGTTGACCTGCACCCTGGCATCCGCGCCGCGCCCCTCGCAGGCGACGATCACGCCGGCTCCGAATTTCGCGTGTTCGACGCTCTGCCCGATGCGCCAGCCGGCGACCGCGCTTTCCGTTGCCCAGGCGCTGCTCTCGCCCCTCTCACCCATCTGGCGGCGGCTGGCCGCCGGCTCGGCGCGGGTGTGGTTCAGGCGCAGCAGCAATTCGCCCGGAATTTCGCAGAAAAACGGCGACGGCACGCAATAGCGCGTCTGCCCATGCAACATGCGGCTTTGCGCCGAGGAAAGGTAAAGCCGCTGGCGGGCGCGCGTCACCGCCACGTACATCAGGCGGCGCTCCTCCTCCAGCCCGGCGCTGCCCTCATTGACGGCGTTTTCGTGGGGAAACAGTCCCTGCTCCAGCCCGCTGACGAAAACCACGTCGAATTCCAGTCCCTTGGCGGCGTGCACGCTCATCAGCTGCACCGCTTCCTGACCTTCGCCGGCCTGATGCTCGCCGGCTTCGAGCGAGGCGTGGGCGAGGAAATCGGCCAGCGCGCCATGCTCGCCGATGACGCCTTCGGCGTCGATGAAGGTGGCGGCGGCACTGACCAGTTCGTTGAGGTTGTCCAGACGCTCCTGGCCTTCCTTTTCACGCCGGTAATGCTCCAGCAGCCCGGAGGTTTCGCTGACCTGCTCGATGATTTCCGGCAGCGGCAGATTTGCCGTTTCGTTGCGCAAACGCTCGATCAGGCCGACGAAAGCGCCCACCGTCTGCGCCGCCTTGCCGGTGAGCGAGGCGGCGGCGTTGTACAGGCTGCAATTCATCTGGTGCGCGGCAGCTTGCAGGTTTTCCAGCGAGCGCGCGCCGATGCCGCGCGTGGGGAAATTCACCACGCGCAGAAAGGCGGTGTCGTCGTCCGGGTTGCCGAGCAGGCGCAGGTAAGCCAGCGCGTGCTTGATTTCCTGCCGCTCGAAGAAGCGCAGCCCGCCATACACCTTGTACGGCACCGCCTGCGTAAACAATTCGTGCTCGATCACCCGCGACTGGGCGTTCGAGCGGTACAGCACGGCGCACTGGCTGGCCGGCACGCCCTCGCGCACCAGCGAGCGGATTTCCTCGACGACGAAGCGCGCTTCATCGAGATCGGAATAGCCCTCAAACACGCGGATCGGCTCGCCCGCGCCGGTTTCCGTCCACAGGTTCTTGCCCAGGCGGTCGCTGTTGTTCTGGATGATGGCGTTGGCCGCCGCCAGGATGTTGCCGTGCGAACGGTAGTTCTGTTCCAGGCGGATGATGTTCTCGCCGCACCACTGCGCCTCGAAATCGCGCATGTTGCCGACTTCGGCCCCGCGGAAACGGTAGATCGACTGATCGTCGTCGCCGACCGCGAAAATCTTCGCGCCGCCGCCCGCCAGCAGTTGCAGCCAGGCGTATTGCAGGCGGTTGGTGTCCTGGAATTCATCGACCAGGATGTGCTTGAAACGCTGCTGGTAGTGGGCGCGCAAAGGCTCGTTGCGCTGCAAAAGCTCGAAACTGCGCAGCAGCAGTTCGGCGAAATCGCAGACGCCCTCGCGGTTGCACTGGGCTTCGTACTCGGCGTAGAAATCGACGCGCTGCTGCGTGTAGTGGTCATAGGCTTCCGCCTGCGCGGCGCGGATGCCCTGCTCCTTGTGCGCGTTGATGAAATGGCACAGTTCGCGCGGCGGGTATTTTTCGTCGTCCATGCCGAGATTCTTCTGCAAGCGCTTGACCAGGGCGAGCTGATCGCCGCTGTCGAGAATCTGGAAGGTCTGCGGCAGGCCCGCCTCGCGGTAATGGGCGCGCAGAAAGCGGTTGCACAGGCCGTGGAAGGTGCCGATCCACATGCCGCGCACGTTGATCGGCACCTGCGCGGTGAGGCGCGCCGTCATTTCGCGCGCCGCCTTATTGGTGAAGGTCACTGCCAGCAAGGCCGCCGGCCCCGCCTGATTGGTGGCGAGCAGCCAAGCGATGCGCGTGGTCAGCACCCGCGTCTTGCCGCTGCCGGCCCCGGCGAGGATCAGGGCATGCACCGGCGGCAGCGTGACGGCCTGCAATTGCGGCGCATTGAGGTGGGCAAGGAGGTCGGACATGGCAACACTGGAAGAAAAAACAGGCCGCCAGTGTACACCGCCCGCCTTCGCCGCTACCGCCTCGAAGTTGTTTTTGTGCAACGCAACAAAATTTTTACCTTGATTTACATGCACAGATCTTGGCAAAAGGTATACTGGCCTCAAATTTATAGTGCACTGCACAAACCGCCCACAAGGCACCCGCACACGACGTACCACGGCCTCTACCCTGGCCGGCAACGGAAAGGAGAAACACACCATGAACAACATGCAAGCCCCGAAAATCCTGCCCTGGATCGCCAAGCGCGCCGGCATCTCGGAAGAACTCGCCCTGAAACTCTGGCGGCGCGCCGTCGGCGAAGCCGAGTACCTGAGCGGCCAGACCGCCGGCAGCGAATTCTCCGGCCTGGCGGTCGAGCGTTTCCTCAGTCTGGTTGAAGACGAAGCCGGGCCGCCCGCGCCCTCGCTGCTCAGTCCGGCCCCGCAACTGAGCTGGCTGTGGCGGCACCAGACGCGCGTTTCGCTCCTCTCGCTGATGGCGGCGCAGAACACCTACCGCTACTGGCAGAATGCCTGGAACGACTTGAACTGGCTGAAAAAAGCGGCCTGATCGCGGCAGCGTGAAAGCGCGATTTGAAAAACCACCGTGCGCGGTGGTTTTTTTGTGGCTGAGGCCGGAGCGCCGCCTGGGAGCATCGGCGTCCCGTCGGCCAAACACCGGCAATCGCCAGAACCTGCCGCCAAGATGGCGGCGCTCCCAGGAATCATGACGTTGCGCAAGCTGCGCTAGAATCCGGCGCATGATTTCGTCCGCCCCCAGCCTGAGCCTTGAGCACGCAGCCGGTGCCGTAACCTGCCGCATCAGCGGCGACTGGCATGCCGGACACCCGCTGCCGGAGCCGCTACCGGCCATCGACTGCGGCCAAGGGCTGCGCTTCGACTGCACCGGGCTGGGCCGCTGGGACAGCAGCCTGCTCGCCCGCCTGCTGCCGTTGGCCGAGTCAGCCCGCCAAGCCGGGTGCGCCATCGACGACGACGGCCTGCCGCCGGGGCTGGCGCGCCTGCTGCGTCTGGCGCTGGCCGTTCCGGCGCGGCAGCAAGCGGGCCACAAGGATGCAGGAAACATCTTCGACTACTTCGGCAACGCTACTCTGGCCACCTGGCGGCGCATTCCGCAGAACCTCGCTTTCCTCGGCGACCTGTTCCGCTCGCTTGGCCGTCTGGCCGTTGGCCGCGCCCGTTTCCAGCGCGCCGACCTGCTGCTTTTTGCCGAAGACGCGGGGCCACGCGCCTTGCCCATCGTCTCGCTCATCAGCTTTCTCGTCGGCACCATCCTCGCCTACATGGGCGCGGCGCAGCTCGCCATGCTCGGCGCGCAGATCTACATCGCCGATCTGGTCGGCATCGGCATGGTGCGCGAGATCGCCGCGCTGATGACCGGCATCATCCTCGCTGGCCGCACCGGTGCCGCCTACGCCGCCCAGCTCGGGACGATGCAGGTCAACGAGGAAATCGACGCCTTTCGCACCTTCGGCCTGCCGGTGAGCGATTTTCTCGTGCTGCCGCGCTTTCTCTCGCTGCTGGTGATGGCCCCGTTGCTGACGCTCTACGCGGGCATCGTCGGCATCGCCGCTGGCATGCTGATTGCGACGTCGGTGTTCGACGTCGGCGCTTTCGCCTATTTCCAGCAGACGACCAAAGCCCTGAGCGTGACCCATTTCGCAGTCGGCATGGTCAAGGGCACGGTTTATGGGGCGCTGGTCGCCATTGCCGGTTGCCTCTGCGGCATGCGCTGCGGGCGCAGCGCCCAGGCCGTTGGCGAGGCGACGACGGCGGCGGTGGTGCTCGGCATCCTGCTCATTACCATTTCGGCCTCGCTGCTGACCATTCTCTTTCAGCGGCTGGGCATCTGACATGCAAGCGCAACTAGCCGCCATCGAGATCAACGCCCTGACCATGCGCTACGGCGAGCGCCTGATCCAGCGCGATCTCAGTTTCAACATCAACCAGGGCGACATCTTCATCATCATGGGCGGCAGCGGCTGCGGCAAGAGCACCCTGCTGCGCCACCTGATCGGCTTGCAGACACCGGCAGCGGGCAGCGTGCGCTTTGCCGGGGTCGATCTGTGGCAGGCCGACGACGACACCCGCCAGGCCATCCAGCGGCGTTTCGGCGTGCTCTTCCAGAGCGGTGCGCTGTGGAGTTCGCTCACCCTGAGCGAGAACATCATGCTGCCGATGACCGAAATCGGCGGCTATCGGCCCGCCGACGCGCGCGAGCTGGCGGCGGTCAAGCTGGCCCTGGTCGGGCTGGCCGGTTTCGAGGATTTCTACCCCTCGGAAATCAGCGGCGGCATGAAGAAACGGGCGGCGCTGGCCCGAGCGATGGCGCTCGACCCGGACATCCTCTTTTTCGACGAGCCGTCGGCCGGACTCGATCCGCTCAGTTCCGCCCTGCTCGACGAATTGATCCTCGAACTGCGGGAGAGCCTCGGCGCCACCATCGTCATCGTCACCCACGAACTGGCCAGCATCTTCGCCATCGGCGACAACTCGGTCTTCCTCGACGCCGAAACACGGACGATGATCGCCCAGGGCGACCCGAAGGAACTTCGACACAGCGGGCCGGAAGGCGTCCGCAACTTTCTCGGCAGGGGCAAAATGTGAGCAAGAAAACCAACTCCACACTGATCGGCGCTTTCGTCCTCGGGGCCATCACGCTGGCAATCGCTGCGCTCTTCTTCATTGCCGGCGGCGACCTGTGGAAGCAAAAATCCCGCTACATCATGTACTTCGACGGTTCCGTCTATGGTCTGCAAGTCGGCGCGCCGGTCGTTTTTCGTGGCGTGAACATCGGCATGGTGCGCCAGATCGGCATCGCTCTCGACAGCCGTCAACAATCCTTCTACATCCCGGTCGAAATCGAACTGTTCGCCCAACCGGCCGCCGATCTCAGCGGGCAAGCGGTAGACATCAACAACCAGATGGCCGCCGGCAACTTCGTCGCCCAGGGCTTGCGCGCCCAACTCTCGATGCAAAGCCTGCTGACCGGGCAGTTGTACATCGATCTCGATTTCCATCCCGACACCCCGGCCCACCTGCGCAGCAGCGGCGCGCCGGGGCAACTGCGGGAAATCCCGACCATTCCGACCCCGGTCCAGCTACTCAAGCAGCAATTGAGCAACATCGATTTTGAAACGTTTTTCCGCGACATCTCGGCCCTTGCCAAGGCGCTGCGCGAAACCGCCGAAAGCGACCAGCTCAAGACGACCCTGCAAACACTGAGCCGCACCATGAGCAATCTGGAACGACTGAGCGCCCAACTGGAAAAAAACAGCACACCGCTGATCGGCGACATCCGCACCACGCTGGCCGAAACCCGCAGCGCGATGGACACGGCGCAAACGGCGCTGAACGAAATCGGCAAGGCGGCGACCGACATCAGCGCGGCGACTGCCGACAATTCGCTGCTCCAGCACAACCTGCAGCGCGCGCTCAAGGAAACCGCGCGCGCCGCCAGCGCCGTCCGCCAACTGTCCGAAACCATCGAGCAACGGCCCGAAACGCTGTTGCGCGGCAAGGGAGAAGAATGATGATGCACCGCCCCCGCCTGCTGATCGCCGCCGCAGCCCTGCTCGCCAGCGCCTGCGCGAGCACGCCGCCGAACCATTTCTACCTGCTCGAAGCCGCGCCGGCGAGTGCACTCACCGCACCTGCTAATGCGCTCGCTACGCCGGCGGCGGCAATGCCACGGCTCGGCATCGGCACCATCGCCCTGCCCGACTATCTCAATCGCCCGCAGATCGTCACCCGCGACCACGGCGGCCGCCTGCTCCTGCGCGACCGCGAGCGCTGGGCGGAACCGCTCGAAGACGGCTTGCGCCGGGTGCTTGGGGAAAACCTCGGGCAACTGCTCGGGGCCGGGCAAGTCGTCCAACTGCCGGCGCCGCCGGGCGTCGCCGTCGACCGCCGTCTGCATCTCGAAGTCATCCGCTTCGACGCCAGCACGGCCAACGAAGTCTGGCTGCATGCGCGCTGGAACATCCAGGACAGCCAAACCAGCAGCCCGGTGCACGAGGAGCGCATCCGCATTGATGCAAATACCGCCGACACGGCAACGACGGTCAGCACGATGAGCGCCGCCGTGCGCGAACTCAGCCGCTTGATTGCCGCGAGCCTCAGGTAAGGAAGTCAGGCGCGCTTTCCGGCGCGCCCCGCTACGTCAGATCAGATTCCTGCATCCACGCCGGAATATCGCGCTGACCATGCAACACGCGCCAGACGTCGATATGATCCGGGCGCTCGACGTAAAACACGAGATCCGGGTAGCGCGTCAATGGCCAGACGCGCAGGCCCGGCAGCTCAAGCTCGTGGGCGTAGCGCGGAGAGCCGCTGGCCGGATGGCGGCTGAGATGGCTGTAGACCTGCTCCAACGCATCAATGAAACCGAGCGCCACGGACTCGCTGGCCTCGCTCAGGTGATAGGTGACAGCATCGCCCACATCCCGGTTGGCTTGCTCACGCGGGATGACGGGTTTGTGCTTCACGCTTTTGCAGCGAGGATTAGCGCAGAATTTGCGGCTTTATGCGCGGCTTCATGCGCATCCTTGCGCACCTGATTCCGCAGCTGGTCAAAATAACCCGCATCCGCCTGCGCTGCCGGATTCGACGCCGCACCGGCCAGCAGCAGGCCGCGCAGTTGTTGTCGATCCCGATCCCTGCGGATGAGTTCGCGCACGTATTCGCTGCTCGTGCCATAGCTGCGCTGGCTGACCTGCTCGTCGACGAAGGATTTCAAGGTATCGGGAAGGGATATGTTCATCGTGCTCATGTTGCGAGCGTGCGCTCTTTGGCAAAATTTGGCAAGATGCCGCGTTGAACAAAACAGGCGCGCAGGCTCGAAGGCTCAAACCTTCTTCGCCGGTCGCCCGGTCTTGATCCGTTCGACGCCGGCCATCGCCGCCTGCAAACCCGCATCGTCGAGCGCCGCCAGTTGCGCCAGACCGGCGCGCAGCAGTTCGCTTTTCTTGACGGCTTCGCCCATCTCCGAGAGGCGCTGTTTGAGCAGGGCGATCTGCGCGTACTCCGCTTCCGGCATCGCGTAGCTGTCACGGATCAGCTTGATTTTCCTGGGTTTTGCGGATTTGCTGTTGGGCATGGGCGCACTCATCCATAGGGAAGCGGGGAGTGTAGCAATTTTCCGGCAAGCTGCGCCGCGCCGGCAACGGCGTAAAATGGCGTCCCCACCACAGCGGAAAAATGTCATGACGCAGGATGAACTGAAAGCCGCCGTCGCCCAGGCGGCCGTCGAATACGTGCTGTCCCACGCGCCGGAGGGCGCGCTGATCGGCGTCGGCACCGGCTCCACCGCCAATTGCTTCATCGACGCGCTGGCCGCCCATAAAAACCGCTACCGGGGGGCCGTCGCCAGTTCGGAAGCCACCCGGCAGCGTCTGGAAAAGCACGGCATCGCCGTTCTCGACCTGAATGAAGTAAGCGAACTACCCATCTATGTGGACGGGGCCGACGAAATCGACGCCGGCCTGCACATGATCAAAGGCGGCGGCGGCGCGCTGACGCGGGAGAAGATCGTCGCGGCGGTCGCCACGACTTTCGTCTGCATCGCCGACGCTTCCAAGCGGGTGAGCGTGCTGGGGCGGTTTCCCCTGCCGGTGGAGGTGATTCCGATGGCGCGCGAACACGTGGCGCGCGAACTCGTCAGGCTGGGCGGCCAACCGGTCTTGCGCGCCGGCTTCGTCACCGACAACGGCAACCAGATTCTCGACGTGCGCGGCCTGCGCATCGCCGAACCCAAGGCGCTGGAAGAACGCATCAACCAGATCGTCGGCGTCGTCACCAACGGCCTGTTCGCCCTGCGCCCGGCCGACGTGCTGCTGCTCGGCACGGAGCACGGCGTCGGACGCTTTCCGGCGTAAGCGGGCGCTTGCAAAGCGCCGGCACGAAGCACAGGCAAAACAACCGCACCGGCCGTGGCAACCCGCCCGGCCGACGCGGAAAAATCAGGCCGGGGGCGGCACGTAGCCCTGCACCTGATCGGCCCCGTCGCCGAAGAAGTGCTTTTCCAGTTGCTCGGCCAGATATTTGCGGTGCCGGGCATCGACCAGATTGAGGCGGTTTTCGTTGATGATCATGGTTTGCAGGCGCACCCACTGCTCCCAGGCTTCCTTCGAAACGTTCTCGAAAATGCGCTGACCGAGCGCGCCAGGGTAGGGCGGGCGTTCCAGACCTTCCGCCTCGCGGCCGAGTTTGATGCAATTGACCATACGCGTCATGGTGATTACTCCTTGAAAAAAACGGATTGATTATAAGAAGGCGGCAAGACCGGGGCTTTGATTCAGGCGGTCTATTCCACCCGATCGTCAGGCTGATCGCGCCAGCGCCAGGTGATGCCGCGTCGTTCGATTTCACGGCGGATGTCGACCATCGCCTGCTCGACTCGTTCCGGCGCGCCTTCCACGCCGAGTTCCAGATGCCGCCGTTCCTGGCCGACCAGCGAGGGCAGGGAAAACAGGCGCAACTCCGGGTATTCGGCCACGATGCGCTCCATCAGATCGAGCAGGGCGCTTTCGTAGGCGTTCGGCCCGGTGAGCAGGAAAGCCCGCTCGATGCGCGCCTCCCGGGGACGGAATTCGTCGCGGTAGAAGGTATCGAGCGCCCACTCGATCATCGGATGCGCCATCTGCGGAAAGCCCGGCGCGAAGTAATGTTCGCGCGCCATGAAGCCGGGTACGCGGTTGAACGGATTGGGCAGGATGTCGACGCCTTCCGGGAAAGTCACCAAGAGCTTGCGCTCGGGGCTGATCGTTTCGCCGGCAAAGCGCACCTTCAATTCCTCGAAGCCCGCCGGATGCAGGGCCAGCCCGACGCCCAGCGCCTCGGCGGCAGCTTGGCGCGTCTGGTCGTCCGGCGTGTTGCCGATGCCGCCGCAGGAAAACACCACCTCACCCGCCGCCATGCTGCGCTTGAACCGCTGTGCCAGCCGCGCCCGGTCGTCGCCCAGATACTCGACCCAGGACAGCCGCAAACCGCGCGCCGCCAGCAATTCGGCGATCTTCGCAAAGTGTTTGTCCTGGCGTTTGCCGGAAAGAATCTCGTCGCCGATGATGACGGCGCCAAAGGTTCGGCTCATCGTTCGTTTACCTGTGCTGGTCGGGAAAATTAACGGGGATGGCGGCAAGCCTGCCGCTCCGCCGGGTGGGCAAGGATAACAAGAAAGCGGCAGAACCAGCATCTGGCAAACCTGTGGCGGGGCGCGATCCGGGTTTATGTCCGCCTTGCAATGAAGGATGCCGCCGCTGCCCGCAACGTTCAGCCGGCCAGCGAGTAAATCCCCGCCAGGGCCATGACCAGCGCACCGAAAACGATTCCGCCAGAACGCCCGGTCGAGCCGCGAGAGCGCCGCACCGCGCCGCCCAGGAACAGCGACCAGAGCGCACCGGCAGCGGGCAGCAGAACGCGCAACGCCGTTTCCCAGCTCTGGGCATCCGCGCCCATCTCGCGCAACAGGCGAAAGGATTGGCCAAGCGCGCCGAGCAGCAATTCGCAGCCGGCAAGCGGAATCAGCGCGTGAGCGAGATGACGGAACAGCAGCCGATCCTGGCCGGCGGCAAGACGCAGGACGGCAGCGACGGCAACCGCCAGCCCACCGGCGCTGAGGAGAATCGCCAGCGCCGTTGCCGGCAGGCCGCTGCCGAGCAGCGATTCCGCCCAACCAGCCAAGAAACCGTGGCGACCATGGATGACACCGAAAACCAGACCGATCAGCACACCGATGATGGCCCAGGCAGTGCCTGCGTGCAATTCATCGTCGGCCAGCCCGGCGATTTCGCTGCCGGGCGCCCGCCAGGCCAGACGGACGGCAGCGCGATGCCCGCTGCATCGCCCGCACATACTGCATTTCTCGTTACCGCGCAGCCGCCGCACATCGAGCAACAGGGGGCAATCGACGGCGCGAGGCAAGGGTTTCGGGGCGCGATCCCAGATTTCGCGGTCGACGCGAAAATGCAGCACGGCACAGCGGGCCAACAGCGAAAACAGGCCGCCGGCCGGACACAGGTAGCGGCACCAGATGCGCTTGCCACGCCCGGTCAGCAGGCCGCAAAGTAAGGCCAGCAGGGCCGCGCCGCCCAAGGTGACGACGATGGCGCGCGGCGATTGCCAGGCCCTGACCAGGTGCTCGTAGAAAACAACCAGCGCAAAAGCCAGCAGCGGCCAGCCCGGCCAGCGCAGCCAGAGCGGAATTTTTCCACCCCGGCCGTGCCGGCTGGCCCATTCCGTCAAAGCCCCATCCGGGCAAAAAACGCCACACCAGAATTGGCCGCAGAGCAAGGTGGCAAGAATCACCGCAGGCCACCAGATACCCCAGAACAGAATTTCAGCGACGCCGGCCAGACTGCCCAAGGCGGTGGCACGATCCGCCAATGGGGGCAGAATCGCCGGTACAAAAAGCAGCGTGTAATAGACGGCGAGCAGCATCCACTGCACGCGCCTGATTCCGCCCTGCTCGCGGCGCAGCCAGTCGCCGCCGGCCTGCAGGATCCGATCGG
>URNG01000071.1 GCA_900549295.1 uncultured Rhodocyclaceae bacterium | reverse complement strand
GCCATCCACAGGCTGGGCAGGGGCAGCACCAGAAGCTGCGTGAACAGGCTGGCGGCGGCTTCGCGCAGGATTTGCCCGAGGCCGGGGCGCGGCTCGTCCGGCTCGGCGTGGCAGGCGGCGAATGCCCAGGTGACGAGGCTTTGCCAGACGCGCAGGGCGATCAGGCAGAGCACGCCGGCGAGCAAGGCGCGCTCGGGCGCCCAGTCGAACAGCCAGTGGCCGAGCAGGGCATAGATCGCCAGTTCGATGAGGAGCCAGAGTTGCAGGTGCAGCGCGGACATGGCTTCAGGCGTTCGCCGGGCTGGCGGTTTCGCTCGGCGTCATGGTCATCTGCGTGGCAGCGTTTTGCGCCAGCCACAGGCACTGGCCCTTGCTTTCCTTGTCGATGGCGGCGAGCAGGCGGGCGTGCTCGCTTTCTTCTGCGGCGCTCGTTCTGAGGATGCGCAGGGGTTTTCTCTGCCGCACCTTGCCATCGGCGTCCAGCCGCACCGGCGGCGCGTCGTCGGCGTCGATCATCAGGGTGTTCTGGCCGCGCGTCATGGCGAGGTATACCTCGGCCAGCAGTTCGGTATCGAGCAATGCGCCGTGCAGGGTACGTCCGGAGTTGTCGATGGCGTAACGCTCGCACAGCGCGTCGAGATTGTTGCGCTTGCCCGGATGCAGTTCCTTGGCGTCTTTCAGGGTGTCGATCACGCCCTGGCACAGCGTTTCCACCGGCACGCGGCCCAGGCGGTCGAGTTCGGCGTTGAGAAAGCCCAGGTCGAACGGCGCGTTGTGGATGATGAGCTGCGCGCCGTTGATGAATTCGAGGAATTCGTCGGCAACGTCGGCGAATCTGGGTTTGTCGGCGAGGAATTCCAGGCTGATGCCGTGCACCTTCTGCGCCTCGGCGTCGATCTCGCGCTCGGGGTTGATGTATTTGTGCAGGTGCTTGCCGGTCAGGCGGCGGTTCACCAGTTCGATGCAGGCCACTTCGATGATGCGGTGGCCCTGGCGCGGGTCCAGCCCGGTGGTTTCGGTGTCGAGTACGATCTGGCGCATCAGTTTTCCTTCAGCAAGTCGTCGATGCCGCGATTGGCCAGCGCATCGGCGCGTTCGTTTTCCGGGTGGCCGGCGTGGCCCTTGACCCAGATCCATTCCAGTCGGTGCCGCTCGCGCAGGGCGTCCAGCTTCTGCCAGAGGTCGGCGTTCTTCACGGGTTTCTTGTCGGCGGTTTTCCAGCCGTTTCGCTTCCAGCCGTGTATCCACTCGCCGATGCCTTTCAGCACGTATTGCGAATCGCTGTGCACGCGGGCGCTGACCGGGCGTTTCATGGCTTCCAGGGCGCGGATGACGGCGAGCAGTTCCATTCGGTTGTTGGTGGTGTCGGCCTCGCCGCCCCACATTTCCTTTTCGTGCGCGCCGCTTCTGAGCAGCACGCCCCAGCCGCCGGGGCCGGGATTGCCGCGGCAGGCGCCGTCGGTGAAGATGTCGACCGAGGTCGGGAGCGGGGGAGTCACTGTGGATTTCCTTCCGGGGTTTTACGCGGGATGGTGCGTGGGATGGTACGCACAATCGGCTGCAAGGCTTTGTTGCGCAGGGGTTTTTTCTGCCAGCTTGGGGTGATGAGGCGCATGCCGGGGACGCGCTTCACGGCGCGCAGCATATAGACCGCGCCGGAAAATTTCCACCAGCGCCGCCCGGCCTGCTCGGTGAATTCCCAGCGCCGCAGCCATTTCTGCTCTTCGAAGGGCGGTGCGTAGCAGCCGAACTGGGTATGTTCGATTTCAAAACCGAGCAGGCTCAGCCAGTCCTTGAGGCGGGGCAGCGAGAGATAACGCCCGGTCCAGGGAAAATGCGCCGGACGACGGGCCTGTCTGCGCAAACCCCAGAGCGATAAAGGATTGAAACCGCAGATGATGAGCCGCCCCTCGGCAATCAACACGCGTTCCACCTCGCGCAATACCTGGTGCGGATCGTCGGTGAACTCCAGCACATGCGGCAGGACGATGAGGTCCACGCTTTGTCCGGCAAACGGCAGCGCCGTGGGCAGGCAGTGCACGGCAAGCGGGTCCGGGCTGGCCGAGCCTTTCTGGCCGACGCGCGCGCGCAGCGCCATGCGGTTGGCGCGCAGGAAATCGTGTTGCGCCAAGCCGATCTGCAGCGCGTTGAAACCGAAAATGTCGGCGACGGCCGCATCGATCTGCCCGCTTTCCCAATCCAGCACGTAACGCCCGAGCGGGGAGACGAGCCAGTGGCCGGGTTCATCGCCGCTGCGTGGTGTGTTTGACAAGCCTGAGTCTGGACGTGATAGTTCCGGCATGTTTCAAATCTCGTACATTCCTGCTTTCAAAGACAACTACATCTGGGTGCTGCGGCGCGGCCAGCGGGCTTTCGTCGTCGATCCCGGAGAAGCGGCGCCGGTGCTGGCGTATTTCGCTGCGGCACGACTGGAGTTGGCCGGCATCCTCGTCACGCATCACCATGCCGACCACCAGGGCGGCGTGAGGGAACTCCTGGAACGCTGGCCTTGCCCGGTGTTCGCGCCAGCCGGGGAGTCTATCACAGGGGTCAGTCAGGCCCTGACGGGCGGCGAGACGATCGACGCGCTGGGCGTGCCGGTGCGCGTGCTCGCCGTGCCCGGCCATACGCGCGGCCATCTGGCCTATCTCGCGCCGGACGCGCTTTTTTGCGGCGACACCTTGTTCGGCGCCGGCTGCGGTCGCTTGTTTGAAGGCACGCCGGCACAGATGAGCGCCGCGCTCGATCAAATCGCCGCGTTACCGGCAAGCACGCGCATCTACTGCGCCCACGAATACACGCAGATGAACCTGCCTTTTGCGCAGGCCGTGGAACCGGACAACCCCGCCATCCGGGTGCGCCTGCGGCAAGTCGCCGCCCGCCGCGCCGCCGGCTTGCCCACCGTGCCGCTCGATCTGGCCGAGGAAAAGGCAACCAATCCCTTCCTGCGCTGCGGCGAACCCGCCGTGATCGCCGCAGCCCGCGCGCATGGTGCGGTCAGCGACGACGCGGTGGCGGTGTTCGCGGCCCTGCGGGCGTGGCGTAATGGGTTCGGGTGAGTTTCCCCGCCGGTGGCTTCAGCCGCTGTTTTGGTCGTTTTCCTCGTTATCCAGGAACGGCCGGTAGCGCTGATCCTCGCCGAGGATGTGGTTGCGCAGCCAGTCGCGCAGGTAGCCGAGGATTTCGCTGCCGAGCTGGAGGCGGGTGCGGTAGGTGAATTCCTCGCGCACCTGGCGAATCCAGCGCACGAAGCCCTGGTGGATGCGGCGGTGCTGTTCGAGGTCGGGGTAGTTGGCGGCGGCGATCAGATCTTCCTCGTACTGGAAATGGAAGACGGTGTAGTTGACCAGCTCGTCGATGATCATCGCCACGATGGCACGGTCGTTCTGGATTTCGGCGTTGGCGAGCTGGTTGATGGTGTCGATCAGAATCTGGTGCTGCTCGTCGATGTGGGTGTTGCCGACGCTCATGCCGGGCAGCCACTCGACCAGCTTGATGCGGTCGCGCCCCTCGATCACGTCGATGAAGGCGCTGGCGACCACCGGGTCGAACTGCCGCCCGCTCAGATTGCGGATCTGCTCGATGGCTTGCAGGGTTTTCCAGGGCGCCTTGTAGGGGCGACGCGAGGTGAGCGCGTCGAACACGTCGGCCAGGGCGCAGAGCCGGCCGGACAGCGGGATTTCCTCGCCGGCCAGGCCGTGCGGGTAGCCGCTGCCGTCGTACCATTCGTGGTGGGTGAGGGCGATTTCCGCGCCGAGCGCCAGATAGCGGCTGTTGTCCATGAGCAGGCTGGCCTGGGTCAGCATGCGCGCGCCGTCGGCGGCGTGCTGGCGCATGGTGTGGCGCTCGTCGGGATCGAGCGGGCCGGCTTTGAAGAGAATGCGGTCGGGGGTGGAGATTTTGCCGACGTCGTGCAGGATGCTGGCGGTTGCGACCTGTTCGATGTAGGCATCGTCGAGAATTTCCGGGAAATGGCCGCGCCGTTGCAGGAGACGGGCCGTTTCGCCGACCAGCCGGGCGACGCGCAGGACGTGCGCGCCGGTGTCGGTGTCGCGGTGCTCGGAAAAATTGGCGAAGGCGACGACGGTGGCCTTGGCATTGCGGCGCAGTTCCTCGAAAGCGCGGCTTTCGCTGCTGATGTCGGTATAGGTGAACACATAGCCGCCATCGGGCAGGGGGCGGCAACTGACTTTCAGGACGACGCCATTGGGGCGCACACGCACGATCTGCCAGCGCTCGCGGCGCTGCATGCGGTGCCGGGTGTCGGCGATGTAGTTTTTCCGCTCCGGACCGTCGACCAATTCGCCGTTCTCCTGCATCTGCTGCAGCAGGTCGACGAAGGGGCGCCCGATCAGGGGATCGGATTCGCTGAAATCCAGAAGCTTCAGGTAAGTCAGATTGAATCCGCTGATGCACAAATGATTGTCCAGCCAGAGGATGCCTTCGTCGAGGTGATCGAGCACTTCGCTGATGCGATCGGGGTCGCTGGCGAGCTGGGTGGTATAGGTACGTGTGTCCACGGTCAGGGGCGCATCGGTAAGGGTGAGCAGGGCTGTTTTGCGCGGCAGCCGGCGGGATATGTGAAAAGCATGGGTGGCGCAAGCTTGTCGTTACACTGTTTCACATTCTAGGAGTTGGGCCGGGTCCGCTCTATTCCCGGAAATACTTAGGTGGTTACCTGTAAACCTGTAATCGTGGTCCAGCGGTGCGGACCGGAAACGACGGCGAAAATGCGGATGAGGAAGGCAGTCGCTCACACCGAAGGTACCAGACGATGCCGGATGGCGTAGTGGGTGAGACCGACGGCGCTGTCGATGCGCAGCTTGCGCATGATGTTGCGGCGGTGGACTTCGACGGTGGATTGGGCAATGCCGAGTTTCTCGGCAATCTGTCCGGAGGTCAGGCCGCTGGCGACCAGGCGCAGGACTTCGGTTTCGCGGCCTCCCAGCTTGCCGGCGGTGAGCTTGTGCCGGTCGCCCAGGGCATCGCGTATGGCCTGGGTGGCGTCCGGGCAGAGGTAGGTGCGGTTGTGGCAGACGGCCTCGATGGCGCGCAGCAGTTCGGCGCTGGCGGCGGCTTTGGTGACATAGGCCAGCGCGCCGGCGGCGAGCATTTCCGAGATGTAGGCGCGGTCGGCAAAGATGGAGAGCGCGATGATGCGCAGGTGCGGGCGTTCGTTTTTCAGGCGGCGGGTGATCTCGATGCCGTTGATGCCCGGCAGGTCGATGTCCAGGCAGACGATGTCGGGCAGGAGGGTGCGTGCCAGTGTCAGCGCTTCGTTGCCGTCGCCGCATTCGCCCACGATTTCCAGGCGCGAATTGCGCTCCAGCAAAAGATGCAGGGCTTCACGGAACATCTGGTGGTCGTCGACGAGCAGCAAGCGAAAGGTCACGCGGTTTCTCCTTCTATGGGCAATACGATGCGCAAGGTGGTGCCTTGTCCGGGGCTGGTTTCGATGTGGCACTGGCCGCCGGAAAATTCGGTCAGATCGCGCACGGTGAGTATACCCAGACCGGCCGAGTGTGGGGCTTGGCCAAGTTCTCCCAGCACGAAGCCGCGCCCGTCGTCCTCGATGCGCAGTTCGATCGCCGCGGCGCGGCGCAGGAGATGGACGTCGACGCGGTTGGCCTGGGCATGTTTGGCGCAATTGGTGAGCGCTTCCTGCGCGATGCGGAACAGGATGGACTCCTGCGCGGCCGGCAGGCGCGTTTCGGTTTCGCTGCAATGGAGTTGGGCGTCGATGCCGGTGCGGCTGGAAAACGCCCGCAAATGGCTGGTCAGGGCGGCACACAGGCCGGCGTAATCGAGTATGGGCGGGCGCAGGTCGTTGGAAATGTCGCGGATGCTGGCGTCGGTATCTTCGACCAGGGCGCGGATGTCCTCCAGGCGCAGCGCGAGTTGCCCGATGTCGTGCGCGGCCAGGCGTTCGAGCGCATCGTCCAGATGAATGCAGAGGGCGGCGAGGTTGGGGCTGGTGCGGTCGTGCAGTTCGCCCGCCAGCCGGCGGCGTGCGCTTTCCTGCACGCTGATGAGCTGACGCGACAATTCGCTCAGGCGGCGTTCGGTTTCCTTGCGTTCGTGGATGTCCTGCTTGACGGCGATGAAATGGTGGATTTCGCCACTGTCGTCCGGTACCGGGGTGATGGTCTGATCCTCGCTGTACACGCCGCCGTCGCGCCGGCGGTTGAGAATTTCGCCGCGCCACACCTCGCCGGCCAGAATGGTCTGCCACATCTTCTTGTAAAAACGCTCGCTCTGGTTGCCCGAGTTCTGCAACTGGCCGGGCGTCTTGCCAAGGAGTTCCGGCAGGGTGTAGCCGCTCATGTTGCAGAAGGCCGGATTCGCCCATTCGATGCGGCCTTCCTTGTCGGCGATGATGATGGCGTTGGCGGCGGCGGACAGCGCGGTGTGGTGCAGGCGGATCTGTTTGACGTCGTCGGCGCGCTGGCGGGCGATGCGTTCGTAGCGGAAGAAATACAGGCTGCTGGCGGCGAGCGTGGCGAGGAGCAGCAGGAGCGTGGCGGCGGCGCTGCGCCAGGCTTCGTGCTGCCAGCTTGCCATGGCTTGCCTTTCGTCGATCTGCACGCTGACGAAAAACGGCGTCTCGCGCGCCTCGAAAAAACTGCCCAGGCTGGCAGGTTCGTTGCTTTGCCTGCTGCTGCGTCCGCTGTTTTTCCTGCCGATGAAGCGCCCGCTGGTCTGGTTGCGCAGCAGGGCAGCACCAGGGGCGTCGTCGTTGTCCAGGTGGCTGCCCGGCAGGCGCTGCGGGTCGGTCGACAAGAGCAGGCTGGCGTCGTAGCGCAGGACTTCGACGACGTTTTTCGGGTGGCCGCGATGCTGCTCGTAATAATCGAGGAAATAGCCGGTGTTGACGGCCGCCAGAAAACTGCCGGCGGCGCTGGATGTGCCGTCGATATGGCGCAGGACCGGGAGCAGGGTCAGGCTGTCGGCGGCGGCCGGCTGGCGGGCCGAAGTTTGCCGGCCCTGATCGAAATCGCGTCCTTCCCAGGGCGGCGCGGCGCGCAGGGCGGGGCCGGGGAGCGCCTCGTCCGGCAGGAAGGGGCGGCGGTCGATGCGCTGGCCGACGTTGGCCGGGTTGGAGCTGGCCACGATCCTGCCCTGCGCATCGAGGCGCGACAGCGAGCGCAGATAGGGCGCGTGCTGCAAGGCCTGCCGCAGGGCGCCGCCGTCGGCCTGCGGATCAAGCTGTTCCAGTGTCAGTTGCACGGCGTTGAAGGTCTGCGCCAGTTGCGTGGCGAACACCTGGGCGTAGAGGTCGCTGCTGGCGGCGATACGGTCGCGGGCTTCGGCGTGCAGCCGCCACAGGGTATAGGCGGTGCTGCCGAGAAACAGCGCGCTGACCAGCGCCAGCACGGTGATGAAGATGCGGCGCGGCGGCCAGATTTTGGCAGCGGCCTTGGCGGATACGGCGGCTTCAGCGGGCATGGGCATCCACGGCGATGGGCAGCAGGCGGTGTTGCCGGGCCGCCCTGAACAGGCGTCCGTCGGCCTTGATGCTGGCGACGAATGCTTCCAGCCGCGCATGCCATGCGGCATCGCTTGGTTTCAGAGCAAAGGCGTAAGGCGTTTTTTCCGCTTGCGGCGGCGGCTCGATCAGCCGCGCCCAGGCGGTCGTTTCCAGCATGCGCCGGCTGTAGGGGTAATCGGTCATGAACACGTCGGCGCGGCCGGACTGCACTTCTTCCTCGCGTCCCTTCGGGCGTTGGGTGACGAGCAGGCGGGCGTGGCGCAACTGCTGGCGCATGGCGGTTTCGTGGTAAGTGCCTTGCGCCACCGCCACCACGTTGCCCGGCCGGTCGATGTCCTGCCAGTCGCGGATGCGCCGGTTGCTGCGCGTGGTGATGGCGTAAATGCCGCTGCTCAGGTGCGGCTGCGTGAATTGCAGGTATTTCTGCCGCTCCGGCGTGATGCCTATGGCGAAAATCGCCACGTCGCAACGCTCGGACAGCACGTCGCCGATCAGGCGGGAAAACGAACTGTCGATGAAACGCAGTTCCAGCGCGAGATCGGCGGCCAGGGCGCGCGCCAGGTCGATGCCGATGCCGGAAAGCTCGCCGGTTTTCGGATTGCGCCAGGAAACCCCGTAGTAATCCGGCCAGATGCAGACCGCGACGCTGCCGCGCTCCCGGATGCGTTCCAGCGTATCCGCCGAGGCGGGCAGGGCGCTTCCCAAGGCAATGAAACCGGTCGCGAGCGCAGCGGCAAAACCGGCGAGGCAACCCCGGCGCTGCCGGCGGCGAATGCAGTGATGGGGAGCGGGCAGGCACATGGCAGGGTTGCGAAGAGGCACTGTCGGGTAAAAGCAGCGGGCGAAACAGCGGGTGAAATCGGCGGCGAGGCAATATCTTGCCACGGATGACTGTGCTAGATTTGGCGGAACCCGTCTTTCACCTGAATTTCGCCCGAATTTCGCCCGAGTCCAGCATGAGCCAAGAATCCTCGCCTGTTCCCATGAAACTGTTACAACTGCGTGAACGGCTGGACACGCCCAAACGCCGACGCTGGGCGAAATGGTTGCTGGGCAGCTTCGTGGCGCTGGTGCTGGCGGGGTTTTTCGTCGTGCCGCCGATCCTGAAAAACGTCTTGCTGAAACAGTTGAGCGCCGCCTTGCACCGCGAGGTCGCCATCGAGCGCATCGACGTGAACCCCTTGCAGCTTTCCCTGCGCGTCAGCGGCGTGTCGGTGCGCCAGGAAGAAAAGGAAACCGCCGGTTTCGACGAGCTGTACGTCAACCTTTCATCGGCCTCCCTGTTCAAGCTGGCGCTGGTGGTCGACGAACTGCAACTGCGCCATCCGCGGCTGGCGGTCACGCGCTTTGCCGACGGGCGCTTCGACGTCTCCGACCTGCTCGACGAATGGATGCAGCCGAGCGACACGCCGCCCGGCCCGACGCCGCGTTTTTCGCTCAACAACATCCAGATCGAGAACGGCGAGATTCATTTCGACGACCGGCAGCACGGCAAGGAACACCGGATCGACGGCCTCATGCTCGGCCTGCCCTTCGTTTCCAGCCTGCCTTATCAGGCGAAAATCGAGGTACAGCCGCTGTTCGCCGCCAACGTCAACGGCGCGCCGCTGCATCTGGAGGGCGAAACCACGCCGTTCGCCGAGGACAGGCAAAGCAGGCTCGACCTGACGCTCGACGCCTTCGACCTGGGCGGCCTGCACACCTATCTGCCGGAAAACTTCCCGTTGCGCCTGCCAGCCGCCAAGCTCGACAGCCGCGTGCAGGCGGTGTTCCGCGAACTGCCGGGCGGCGTGAATTCGCTGGTCCTGACCGGGCAACTGGCGCTGCGCGACCTGAAACTCACCGACACGGCGGATGCGCCGCTCATCGCCTGGCAGACACTGGCGCTCGATCTGGAAGAAATCGACCCCTTCAACCAGCGTTTCGCCCTGCGTCAGGTGACGCTCGACGGTCTGCAAGTCGATGCGGCGGTGAATGCGCAAGGCGAACTGAATTTTCTGAAAATTGCCGAGCGCCTGCAAGCGGGCGCGGCGGCGGACGGCAAGGCGGACGCGCCGACGGAAAAACCGGAAGACCCTGCCGCCGCGCCGTCCCTGCGCTGGTCGCTGGGCGCGCTGGCGGTCAATGACGCGCTGCTGCGCTGGCAGGATGCGTCCAACGTCAAGCCGGTCAGCGGCAGTGTGCGTTCCCTGGCGCTGCGTCTGGGGGCGCTCGATCAGGATCTGCAAAAGCTGCGACTCGATTCGCTGACGGCGGAAATCGACTTCGCCGACGCCCTGCGCGCCAGCCAGCTGGCGCTGGAAGGCGTGGCGGTCGATCTCGCCGGGCAGCGGGTCGACGTGGCGGCGCTGCGCCTGCGGGGCGCGCGGCTGGCGATGGTGCGCGATGCAGAAGGCGCGGTGCAGTGGCTCAATCCGCCCAAGCTGAAGGAAAGCGGAAAAGCCGCCGCAAAAGCGCCCGCCAGTCCGAGCGCGCCTTGGCGCGCGGAAGTGGCCCGTCTGGAAGTGGCCGATCTGGCCCTGCGTTTCGAGGACCGGAGCGTGCGCCCGAGCGCCGTGCAGGAAATCGACAAGCTCGAACTGGTGGCGGAAAAACTGGGCAACGTGCCAAGGCAGATGGCGAATCTGCAACTGAAGGCGCAGATCAACCGCCAGGGGCGGCTGGAAATCGGTGGCGGTGTGCAGGTCGAGCCGCTGGCGGGCAAACTGCGCCTGACGACGACCGGCATTCCCATCAACGGCGCGCAGAGCTACGCCGACCCTTACCTCAACGTGCGCCTGGAGCGCGGGCAGTTTTCCAACGTCGGGGAAGTGGAATTCTCCCTGGACGAGAAGAAGGCGGAGAAGGTGGCGGAGGGCGCGCTGAAACTCAACTATCGCGGTTCGGCGACGCTCGGCAACCTGCTGCTGGTGGATCGGGAAAACAAGCACGACTTCCTGAAATGGAAGTCGCTGCACGTCGGCAACCTGGATTTCCATCTGGCGCCGCTCAAGATCGACATCGGCGAAATCGCCCTGAGCGACTTCTTCTCCCGCCTGATCCTGAATACCGACGGCCGGCTCAACCTGGCCGACATCCTGCGCCAGAAAGGAGAAGAGCCCACGCCGACCACCGTGGCCACGGCGGACGCGCCCGCGCATCGGCCGCAGGATTCACAACCGGCCCGTCCGCCCGCCGCCGCTCCCGGCGAGCCGCCGCTGCCGCTGCCGATCAGGATCGGCAAGATCACGCTCAACAACGGCAGCGTCAATTTCTCGGATTACTTCGTCAAGCCCAATTACACGGTCAACGTCGGCAAGCTGTCCGGGCGGGTGACGGGCCTCTCCTCGCAGGCCGGCACGCTGGCCGACATGGAATTGAACGGCACCTACGGCAGCGCCGCGCCGGTGCTCATCACGGCGCAGTTGAACCCGCTGGCGGCGGAATCCTTCCTCGACCTCAAGGCCGAGGTGAAGGGCGTCGATCTGACCGGCTTTTCGCCGTACTCCGGCAAATACGCCGGCTACCTGATCGAGAAGGGCAAACTCAGCCTGGACGTGGCCTACAAGCTGGAAAACCGGAAACTGAGCGCGGAAAACCATCTGTTCATCGACCAGTTCAACTTCGGCGACAAGGTCGACAGCCCGGACGCCACCAGCCTGCCGGTCAATCTGGCGATTGCCCTCTTGCGCAACAATCGCGGCGAAATCGACATCCGCCTGCCGATTTCCGGCTCGCTCGACGACCCGCAATTCTCCGTCGGCGGCCTGATCGTCAAGGTCATCGTCAATCTATTCGTGAAGGCCGTGACTTCGCCCTTCGCGCTGCTCGGCTCGATGTTTGGCGACGGGGAAGAACTGTCGAGCATCGCCTTCGAGCCGGGACGGCGGCGCATCGACGACGCGGCGCAGAAGAAACTGGAAAACCTCGCCAAGGCGCTGCGCGAGCGCGACGCGCTCAAACTCGACATCACGGGCCATGCCGACGCCGAGAGCGAGCGCGACGGCATCAAGCGGGTGGCGATCGAGCGCCTGATGCGGCGCGAGAAAATGGCCGACTTGCAGAAAAAAACCGGCGAAGCGGTGGAGCTGCGCGACGTGCGCATCGCGCCCGAGGAATACGGCGCTTACCTGACCCGCGTCTATAAAGCGGCCAAGTTCCCCAAACCGCGCAACTTCATCGGCTTGCAGAAAGACCTGCCGGCCGAGGAAATGGAGCGCCTGCTGATGGCCAACACGCCGGCCGAGGCGGGCGATCTGGCCCTGCTCGCCCGCCAGCGCGCGGAAAGCGTGCAGGCCTGGCTGGTCGAACACGGCAAGGTCGACCCGGGCCGCATCTTCCTGGTGCCGCCCAAGGCCGGCCAGACGCCGCCAGCGGGCGGTCAGGTGCTGTTTAGCCTGCATTGAGCGGGCGGACGCTTCGGATGCCCGGATGAATCCGCAAACGCTGGCCGCTGCCTACGCCGCCACCTGCTACCGGGTGTATCTGCCGGGCGGCGCGCTCGATTTGCGGGTCGGTGTTGCCCAGCCGCAACTCGCCGCCTGGCTGGCCGCGCACGGCGCGGGGTGTTTTGCCGTGCTGACCGCGTATAACCCCGGTTCGCGCCTGCCAGAACAGGCTGCCGCCGACAACGCCGAACGGCAGGCGGCCTTGGTCGGGGAACTACTGGAAGGCAACTACGACGTTTTCTGCGCCGAAAACATCGCCGACGACGGCAACTGGCCGGTGGAGGAGAGCGTTTTCGTGCCGGATCTCGAACGACTGGATGCGCTGGCGCTGGCTGCCGATTACGGCCAGAATGCGATCCTGTGGGGGGCCGTGCGGGGGGTTCCCGAATTGGCCTGGGTCGCCGAACTGGACGCATGATGCAAAGAATCGGTCGTTTTGAAATTCGCGGGGAACTCGGGCGCGGCGCGCAGAGCGTGGTCTATCGCGCCTGGGACCCGCAACTGGAGCGCGAGGTGGCGATCAAGACCCTGCGTTTCCAGCAACCCAATCCGGCGCAGAACCGGGCGCTGCTGTCCGAGGCGCGCGCCGTCAGCCGTCTGCGTCACGCCAATCTGGTGCCGATTTTCGAGGCCGGCGAGGAGGAGGGCGACCTTTACCTCGTCTTCGAATACGTGCCGGGGCGCAATCTGGCCGAATTCCTGCGCATTCACGGTGCCCTGCAGCCCTTGCGCGCGGCCGGCATCCTGCGCGACATGCTGGCTGCCGTCGCCCAGGCGCATGCGGCGGGCGTCATTCACCGCGATCTGAAACCGTCGAATATCCTGCTCGATGCGGACGATACGCCGCGCGTCATGGATTTCGGCATCGCCTCGCCGCTCGATGCGCCGAGCGAGCGCATGGATCAACTCTCCGGCACGCCCAATTACATGGCGCCCGAGTACGTGCAGCGGCGCGAACTGAGCGAGCGTTCCGACGTTTTCGCGGCCGGTCTCATTCTTTACGAGATGCTCACCGGGGAGCGCGCCTTCAGTGGCGGCGATCTGCCGGCGCTGCTGCAGCGGGTGGCGAGCGAAACCGTGCGGCTTCCTGCCGATTGCCCGGTGGATGAGCGGCTGGCGGCCATCGCGCACAAGGCGCTGGCCGTCGATCCGGCCCTGCGCTATCAAAGCGCCGGGCAGTTCGCCGCCGCGCTCGACGATTATCTCGAACCGCCGCTCGAAGCGCCCAGCGGCGAGGTCAATGCGCAGGCGACGGTGGAATTCCTGCTGCGCCGCATGCGCCACAAGAGCGATTTTCCGGCGCTTTCGGAATCGGTAACGGCGATCAACCGCATCGCCAACAGCGAGACGGAAAGCGTCAATCGCCTGTCCAGCACTATCCTGCGCGACTTCGCGCTGACCAACAAGATTCTGCGGCTGGTCAATTCGGTGAATTTCCGCACTGCCGGCGGCGGCAGCATCAGCACCGTGTCGCGGGCGGTGATCGTGCTCGGCTTCGAGGCGGTGCGCAATATCGCCATTACCGTTTTACTGTTCGAGCATTTGCAGAACAAGGGTAATGCCAGCCAGTTGAAGGAAGCCTTCCTGCGTACCAATCTGGCGGCCGTGCTGGCGCGCGATCTGTGCCAGCTCACCCGCCTGGCGGACCCGGAGCAGACCTTCATCTGCGCCCTGTTCCACGGCCTGGGGCGTTTGCTGGCGCTCTATTACTTCCCGGAAGAGAGCGAGGAAATCCGCCGTCGGATGGCGCAGAAGAATTGCAGCGAGGAAAGCGCTGCCTGCTCGGTGCTGGGTATCGGCCTGCAGGATCTTGGGGTGGCGATTGCCCGGCAATGGGGGTTTCCGCCGCTGATCGTCGATTCCATGCGCGATTTGCCTGCCGGACGGGTGCGCCGCCCGGCGAATGCCGAAGAGCGGCTGCGCGTCCTTTCCGGCATGGCGGAGAATCTGTGCGACATGCTGGGCGATACGCCAGCGGATGCGCGCGAGCGGGAAATGAAGAAGATCCAGCAGCGCTTCAATGACGCGCTGCCGGTGGCGGATGAGGAACTGAAGCAGAGTCTGCGCCGCTCGATCGCCGAGGTCGGCGAGTTTGCCCGCATCATCCAGTTGAACGTCAAGCAGACCGCCTTCGGCCGGCAGATCCAGAAATTCGTCAGCGAACATGCGCCGGAAGATGTCGAAGCCGGCACTGCCAGCACCCTGAGCGGTACCGTGCTGCGCGAGGGCGAGGGGGGAATACTCGCCGACGTGCCGACCTTGTCCGAGCAAGCCGATGCCCAGGCGGTGCTGACGGCGGGCATCCAGGACATCAGCAACAGCTTGGTCGATGATTTCAGGCTCAATGACATCCTGCGCATCATTCTCGAAACCATGTACCGCGCCATGGGCTTCAAGCGCGTGCTGTTGTGCATCCGCGATGCGCGCAGCAATACCATGCAGGGGCGTTTCGGCCTGGGACCGGACAGCGCGGCACTGGCCCGCAGCTTCCGTTTTCCGCTGGCGCACGGCAATGACGTGTTCTTCGCGGCGTGCACGCGCGGGGCTGACGTCCTCATCGGCGACATCGACGACGCGAAAATCGCCGCGCGTATTCCCGAGTGGTACCGCAAACTGACCCCGGCACGTTCCTTCGTTCTCTTTCCGCTGACCATCAAGAGCAAGCCGGTGGCGCTGATCTACGCCGATGCGGATGCCGCCAACAGCATCGTCATCCCGGAAAAGGAACTGTCGCTGTTGCGCACCCTGCGCAATCAGGCGGTGCTGGCGATCAAGCAGGGGGGCTGAATGGAGGTTCTGATCGACATCCTGCTGCGGGCAGGGCGTTCGGCGGTGGAGCTTTCCCTGTTCGTGCTGCTGCCGGTGATGGTGGTGATGCTGTCCCTGATGCGCCTGCTCGAAGCGCGCGGCGTGCTCGACTGGCTGGTGGACAAGACCGCGCCGCTGCTCAAGCCCTTCGGCCTCACCGGCCTGGGCGTGTTCGCCGCCTTGCAGATCAATTTCGTCAGCTTCGCCGCGCCGATGGCGACGCTGACCATGATGGCGCAGCGCGGCGCGTCCGACCGTCACATCGCGGCCACGCTGGCGATGGTGTTCGCCATGTCGCAGGCCAACGCGGCGCTGCCGATGATGACCATGGGGCTGAACATCGGGCAGACGCTTCTGTGGTCGCTGATCGGCGGCTTGGCGGCGGCCAGCGCCACCTATTATTTCTTCGGCCGCCGCCTGTCCGGCGCGGAAGGCGCGCTGGACGAACACCTCGACCATCCGCTCGCCGACAGCGCCAAAGGCATTCTGGACGTCATCAACCGCGCCGGGGCAGAAGCCTTCCGCCTCGCCACCGGGGCGATTCCCATGCTGGTGCTGTCGCTGGTGGCCGTAACCATGCTGCGCACCTTCGGCGCCATTGATGCCCTGACCGCGCTGCTCGCGCCCCTGCTCGACTTGACCGGCATCGACCGCATGCTGGTGCTGCCGGCGCTGACCAAATACCTGGCCGGCGGCACGGCGATGATGGGCGTGGTCGATGAAATGCGCCGCGCCGGGCAGATGAGCGTCGAACTGCTCAACAGCAGCGCCGGATTTCTCGTCTCTCCCTTCGACTTGCCCGGCGTCGCCGTGCTGATTTCCGCCGGGCCGCGCATCGCCCAGGTGTGGAAACCGGCGGCTTATGGCGCTTGCGTCGGCATCGCCCTGCGCACGCTCGGCCATGCCTTCCTGGGCTGATTTTTTGTTCTGAAAGTGTTCTGAAAGGCATCACGCATGGCGCGCATCAAGATCGAACTGCCGGAAAAATTCATTTTCTCGACCGACGTTCCCCTCTACATCCAGCACATCAACTACGGCCAGCACCTCGACAACGCCGCGCTGCTGATGCTGATCGCCGAGGCGCGGGTGCGCTTCTTCCGCCATTTCGGCTGGAGCGAAATGGACGTGGAAGGCGTCGGCATCATCGTCGCCGACGTGGCCGCGCAATACCGCTCGGAAGCCTTCCACGGCGAAACCCTGCGCGTCGAATTCGCCGCCGCCGATGTCAACGACTACGGCTGCGATCTGCTGTGGCGCGCGAGCGACGTCGCCAGCGGCCGCGAAGTGGCGCGCGGCAAGCACGGCATCGTTTTCTTCGATTACGGCGCGCGCGTCAAGGCGAAAGTGCCGCCCGCCTTCCGCGCCAAGACCGGGGCATGATCCCCATCCGCTACGTCGAGCCGGTGTACCGCCCGCCCTCGGAGGCGGAATCGCTGATCCTGCCCGTCACCGACGGCTGTTCATGGAACCGGTGCAGCTTCTGCGAGATGTACACCGCGCCGCAGAAGAAATTCCGCGCCCGCGGCGAGGACGAAGTGCTGGCGAACATCCGCGATCTGGGCGCGCATTACGGCCCGGCCATCCGCCGCATTTTCCTCGCCGACGGCGACGCCCTGGTGCTGCCGACCCGCCGCCTCCTGAACGTCCTGACCGCCATCCGCGAGCATCTGCCGGGGGTGCGCCGCATTTCCAGCTACTGTCTGGCGCGCAACCTCGGCAAAAAAAGCGTCGCCGAATTGCAGGAACTGGCCGCTGCCGGTTTGAGCCTCGCCTATCTTGGGGCCGAGTCGGGCGATGATGAGGTGCTTGCCGCCGTCAACAAGGGCGAAACTTATGCCAGCACGCTGGACGCGCTGGAAAAACTCGGCGCGGCCGGCATCGACCGTTCGGTCATGATCCTCAACGGCCTCGGCGGGCGGGCGCTGTCCCGGCAGCACGCCGAAAACTCCGCCC
>URNG01000070.1 GCA_900549295.1 uncultured Rhodocyclaceae bacterium | reverse complement strand
AACCGAAGCCCCGCCCCCCCCCGCGCCCCGCCGCCCCCCCCCCGCCTGCTCGCCGTCGGTTACGGCGCGCAGGGCAATTACTCGCAGTACTCGCACGGCCAACAGCAGTTGATGGCGATGCGCGCCGCGCAGGTCGACGCTTACCGCAATCTGGCCGAGCAGGTGTATGGCTTCCGCGTCTGGGGTAACACCGCAGTTTCCGCCTTCGCCACCCAGAACGATTCGGTGCGCACCTACGTCGACGCCTTCATACGCGGCGCGCGCGTGGTCAACATGACTTCGATCGCCAACGGCAACTACGAAGCCACCGTTGAACTCGACCTCACCCACGATTTCTACCAGCGCCTCACCCAGAATGCCACTCAAGGCATGCCCACCCCCGTCCGCAATACGAACGGCCCCTGCGCCGCCGCCGGTTGCTCGATGCCCAGCCCGCATTACGTCACCCAGTAAAGCGGCATGCCCGGCTGGCACAAGCGCCTCGGGACGCTGGCCCTGCTCTGGGTAGCGGCCAGCGCCCAGGCGCAAACCATCGTCGAAGGCAGCGCGGCGGTGCGCGACGGCAATTACGCCGAAGCCCGCGACGCCGCGGTACGGCAGGCGCTGGCGCGGGCCGCAGAAATGCAGGGCGCACGCGTCAACGCCGCCACCGCGCTGAGCCGCGACGGCCTGTTCGAGGCCATCCAGACCAAGGGCAACGGCCAGGTCGGGCCGTGGGAAATCCTTGCCGAAAACCGCAGCGGCCAATTGCTGACCATCAGACTGGCCGTCAACCTGCACACCGAACCGGGCCGGGACGCCGACCCCGCCTGCCGGAGCACCTACAGCAACCGCGTGCTGGTCACCGGCTTTGCCATGGAATTCCCGGAACAGAAGCTGCCTGAAGAACTGCCCCTGCTCAGCCGCCACACCGCTGTCGCCATCACCCGCATCATCCGTCAGCGGCAGGCTCTGCTGGCCGACAGCGCAGCCACGGTCTTCCCCTACCGCGCCCCGATTCACGCGCCGCGTGCCATGCTGCCGGGCGGCGGGAGCGGCGACGGCGAATCCCTGCTCGTCGGCCAGGCCCGCGACCATCAGGCGCAATACGTGCTCTCCGGCATCTACCGCGATTTCTCCCTGGGCGGCGGCCAGCGTCGCATCGCCATCGAAGCCTTCATCCACGACGGCATCAACGGCGCGCTGCTCGCCCGGCGCGATTTCTCAGTCGTCGCCACGCCGCCCCTGCGTCTCGACCAATTGCCCAGCTTCGGCAACCCGGCCTTCTTCCGGCAAGGGTTGGGTCTGGCTCTGGGCAGCATCTTTCAGGAAATCGCCGCCTGGAGCGGACAGGAAATCGGCTGCCTGCCCTTCAGCGCCCGCATCGTCCGCCGTAACGGGCGAGAACTCTACATCGACGCCGGAGCCGAGGCCGGCCTGACGATCGGCGACACCCTGCACGTCCACGCCTGGCAGCCACCGCCGGTGCACGCTCTGGCCGGCAACCGGCTCGGCAGCGAAAAACGCATCCTCGGCAGCGCGGCGATCCGCAGCGTCTACCCGACGTTTTCCCGCATCGAATTGATCGACGCCGTACCCAACGCCGACATCCGCCCCGGCGACGTGGTTTTCGCGCCGTGATTTGAAGAGGTTTTCCCCAATCGAAGGACTACCTCCTGTGGGTTCAGTCCATGACCCGGACAATCTTCCTCATCACGAAGGCCCGGGCCTGGGTCATGGCCCCAAGCCCATAACAGCCCCCCAAAAACTATATCTTCTTGGCAAGCACAATGCCGAACGCTACGATTCCGGCTCTCGCCACTCCAACATCGACCCCGCAGCAATCCTATGAAAACCTGGGAAACCGCCATCTACCGTGAAAACAACATCCGCCTGATGAAGTGCCATCTCGCGGTCGCGGCCCTTTACATCGTCTTTGGCGTATTTCTCCTCGCAGCCAAAGGCGAGGAAATGCTGCCCGCGCTAATCCTGCTGGGCATCCCCGTTTGCCTGCACACCCTTCTTGCCTATGGGAGTTACAAGAAGGTGGAGCTTTCCAGAAAGGCTTCCGTAGTCATGTTCATTTTGCTGGCCATTGGCACCGCGCCAATAGGGATTGCGCTGGCCATATTCCTTTTCATTCCCGCAACGCAATGGCAAACGCCAGAAAACGACCAAGGAAAGCTGACGTAATATGACCTACCGCCGTATCTTTACTTCCCCACTCATCAAACGCCCCTTGGCTCCGGCATTTCTGATCGGCGCGTTATTGCTGCATGGCTGCTCAAGCCTTGGCACAGAAGGCCGAATTGATCGTAATTGCCCCACGCCATTACCGAGCCAGTTAAAAAATGACGGATCCCTGATGCTTCAAAATGGCGTCACGTTAAAATGCCAAGTGAAAAACTATACCAACCGGATGTCTTGTGCAGCGATCACAGACTCCACGGAAGTTGATGGATGGATTTGCAGCAACGGAGAAAAGAGAGCCGTGTTCACATTTGACGAAAAAGGAGTGCTAAAAGGCGCCAAATTCTTCTAGCAACTCTGTCGCAGCCCTTGGCGTGTAAGCAAACGTATCCAGAAACTTTTCCAAATCAGTCGTTCTGAAAACCCATGAAATTCCACCGCATCACGGTCACATTCGACCGTGTATTCGATATGCTGCGCACCCAAGGGTACCAAGCCCCCGCACACACCTTGTTCGGGTTTGAGACTTCCACAGGCAATTACCACAGCATCAAGATTCCGGGCCATCCTCGGTTAGAAACGGGCGACACAGTCACTGCCCTCCTGAGCGAACAAGGTAACTGGCAAACTCTCCGAGGCTGGATAAACCATGAAACCCGAGAAATTGCCGCACCCGGTATTACAGGGAGCGGTATTGCATCTGCTGCGATGTTTATCGCCGCGGCATTCTGCCTCTACTGGACTCGCTTCACGCCACATTCACTCTTGGCAGCGCCATTCCTGATTGGAGGGTTTTACTGGCTCAGGTATGCCATTACTGCCGCTGCTATCCGGAAAGAGTTACGGAAACACAGCCCTGTTCTTCCATTCACGCAAAAACACCCCGCCGCTCACATAAACCCGCCTCAATCCCACCGCTGCTGATAGGAAAACGTCGGCAGCTTCCAGCCGAAGCGGATGGCCAGCATGCGGAAAACGAAGCCACCGATGAAGCAGATGGCGGTATTGATCCCCGCATCCACGCCCAGTTCACGCAGGATGAGGTAAAGGGCGCAGACGGTGAGCGAGACGCTGGCGTACAGTTCGCGGCGAAAGACGATGGGCACCTGGTTGCACAGCACGTCGCGCAGGACGCCGCCGCTGATGCCGGTGAGCATGCCGGCCATGATGACAACCACCACCGGGTAATCGAGTTGCAGGGCGATGCTGCTGCCGATCAGCGAGAAGGCGATCAGGCCAAGCGCGTCGAGCATGAGGAAGATGCGCTTCATGTGGTGCATGTAGGGCGCGATGAGCATGGTCAAGAGGCCCGCGCCGAGCACCAGGTAGACGTAGGCCGGGTGCTGCGTCCAGCCGATCGGGTAGTTGCCGAGCACCACGTCGCGGATGGTGCCGCCGCCCAGGGCGGTGACGAAGGCGATCACCGCGACGCCGAAGGCGTCCATGTTGCGCCGCCCGGCGGCCAGCGCGCCGGACATGGCCTCGGCGGTGATCGCCACCAGGTAGATGAAGAGCATGAAATCGACCCGCTCCGTCCAGCCGGTCTGAAAAAATTCATAGAGTGCGTTCATGGCCTGCCTCGCTGAAAATCATTGCACTACCAGTCGCTGCGCCACCAGCCGCCACAGCGATGTCACTTCCGCCGAGCGCGCGGCGTGGAGCGGATCGTTTTTATCCTGCGCCTTGCCGTGCCGGGGCCGGGTGTCGAGCCGCCCGGCGACGCGCAGGCCGGCGGCGGCGATCCAGTCTTCCAGCTCGCGGCGCGAGCGCAGGCCGAGATGCTCGGCCAAGTCGGAAAGAATCAGCCAGCCTTCGCCGCCCGGCAGCAGGCGCGCGGCCAGCCCGTCCAGAAAACCGCGCAACATGCGCGAATCGGGGTCGTAGACCGCCTGCTCCACCGGCGAAGTCGGCTGCGCAGGCAGCCACGGCGGGTTGCAGACGATGAGCGCGGCCTGTCCCGCCGGAAACAGATCGGCTTCGACCACGCTCACCTGCCCGGCCAGCCCCAGACGTTCCAGATTTTCGCTGGCGCAGGCGATGGCCTGCGGCGCGCTGTCGGTCGCCACGACCTTGAGGCCGCGCCGCGCCAGCACGGCGGCCAGCACGCCGGAGCCGGTGCCGATGTCGAAGGCCAGTGCGCCGGGAGCGGCGCACGCGGCGGGCAGTTCGGCCTGCACCAGCAAATCGACGTATTCGCCGCGCAGCGGCGAGAACACGCCGTAATGCGGATGGATGCTGGCGTTCAGCGCCGCCACCGGCACGCCCTTCTTGCGCCATTCGTGAGCGCTGACCACGGCCAGCAGTTCGCGCAGCGCCAGCACGCTGTTGCTGCCATCCGGCTTGCCCCAGGCTTCGCGGCAGGCGGCGCGCACGTCCTGGGCGCGGTGCAGGGGCAGCTTGTAATCCGGGCCGAGCGGCACCAGCAGGCGGGCCAGCAGGGCGGCACGCTGGCCCTGCATCGCGCGGTGGCGGACGAAGGTTTCGCGCGCATCGCCCGCTGCCGGAACGCAGCGGAAATGCCGCTCGGCGCGCTGCGTCAGCCCTTGCAGCAAGCGCCGCGCCGTCGGCCAGTCGCCGGACAGCAGCAGATATTCCCCCGCCGCGAGGCGCGTCCACGCAGCCTCGACGCCCAGCCCGGCATCGACCGCCGCCACCTCGTCCGGCGGCGGCAAGGCAGCCGCCGAGCGCCAGCGGCCGCGACGGCTGCGTCCGTGTTCCGACCATTCGACAAGGGCAGTCATCGTGACCTGGGTTTCTCCGCTAACCGGCAACGCACAAGGCAATGCACAAAAACGCACAAAAAACGGTGGAAAGCCGGCCGATAAGCCGGGTTCTGTTCCCCTCTTGCGAGGTTCGGCAATCATTCCTCTAGGCCTGCCGTCACCGACAGGCTCAAGCAACCTACCCGGAAGCAGCGTGGGCCACGCCGATGCTTCCCTATTTGGTCTTGCTCCGGATGGGGTTTAGCGTGCCGCCGAACGTTACCGCCGACGCGGTGGGCTCTTACCCCACCCTTTCACCCTTACCCGCCGGGTTGCCCCGGTGGGCGGTCTGCTCTCTGTTCCACTTTCCGTCGCCTTGGGTCGCCCGACTTGCGTCTTGCGGCTTATAGCGCCCAGCCGTTAGCTGGCATCCTGCCCTGCGGAGCCCGGACTTTCCTCCCGATACCGCAGTTGCCCACGGGTATCCAGCGATTGCCTAGCCGACTTTCCGGGGCGGATTATACGCTGCGCCAGCGCACGCCAAACGCCCACATTGCGCCCACATTGCGCCCACATTGCGCCCACGAGGCGCCCCGGAATGCCTAGCAGATGCGCGGCAGCGCGTCGCCCGCCAGCCAGTCGATCATGCGTCGGCCACCAAAACGCGTCTGCATCTGCACGAAATGCCGGTCGTCCGCGATGACTTCGCCGATCCGCGCCGCCTCCCGGCCCAGGGGATGCGCACGCAGGGCCGCCAGCGCCTGCGCCGCATGTTCAGCCGGGCAGAACACCAGCACCCGCCCTTCATTGGCGATGTTGAGCGGATCGAGCCCGAGCAGTTCGCAGGCGGCCGCCACCGCCGGGCGCACAGGAATGGCGGCTTCGTCGAGCACGATGCCGACCCCGGATTGCTGGGCGATCTCATTCAAAGTCGCCGCCACGCCGCCGCGCGTCGGGTCGCGCAGCACATGCACCTGCGGCACGGCGGTGAGCAGATCGGCGATCAGGCCGTGCAGCGCGGCGCTGTCCGACACGATGGGCGCGGCGAAGGAAAGATTTTCGCGCACCGACATGATGGCCATGCCGTGGTCGCCCACCAGCCCGGAAACCAGCACCGCGTCCCCAGGGCGGGCGTAGCTGCCGGAGAGGGCGATGCCGTCCATGAGCACGCCGACGCCGGTCGTCGTGATGAACACCCCGTCCGCCTTGCCGCGCTCGACCACCTTGGTGTCGCCCGTCACCACCGGCACGCCAGCGGCGCGCGCGGCGCGGCCCATGCTGGCCACGATGCGGGCCAGATCGGCCAGCGGCAAGCCTTCTTCGAGGATGAAGGCTGCCGACAAATAACAAGGGCGCGCGCCCATCACCGCCACATCGTTGAGCGTGCCATGTACCGCCAGACTGCCGATGTCGCCGCCGGGAAAAAAGAGGGGCGACACCACGTGCGCATCGGTCGCCATGACCAGCCGTCCGGCAACGCTGGGCAAACGCGCGCCATCGTCGCCCTGGGCGAGAAATTCATTCTCCAGTTCGCGGGCAAACACCTGACGGATCAATTGCTGCATCGCCCGGCCACCCGCGCCGTGGTTCAGTTCGACCTGACCGGCAGGCAGATTCGGAGAAAGTGAATGTTCCGTGGTCATGTGCTGTGCCTTTCTTCCTTGGGCCTTTCTTCCTTCCCGTCTGCACGAAAACGCCCGTAACTGTAGTGCGCGGCACAGGCCCCTTCGGAGGACACCATGCAGGAACCGATGGGTTTGTCCGGCGTGCAGGCGGTGCCGAAGATGCGGCAATCTTGCGGGTGTTTCTCGCCGCGCAGAATGGCGGCGCATTCGCAGGCCTTGTGATCCGGGACGGCCACATCGGCGAGCGCAAAGCGAATCTCGGCATCGAAAGCCGCAAACTCGGGGCGCAGGCGCAAGGCGCTATGCGCCAGTTCACCCAGGCCCCGCCAGGCAAAACGCTCACGCAGGGTAAACACCTGCGCCACCAGTTCCTGCGCTTTGCGGTTGCCCTCCGGCGTCACGGCGCGGGTGAACTCGTTGTCCACTTCAGCGCGGCCGGCGTTGATCTGCTGGATCAGCAACTGGATGGCGCGCATCACGTCCAGCGGCTCGAAACCGGCAATCGCTACGGGTTTGCCGTAATCGCGGGCAAAGGGCTGGTAGGGCGCACTGCCGATGACGGTAGAGACGTGCGCCGGGCCGATGAAACCGTCGATCGCCGTCCCCCCGGGGACATCGAGAATGGCACGCATGGCAGCGGGCGTCAGGACGTGATTGCAGAGCAGCGAAAAATTGCCCAGCCCCGCCGCCTGCGCCTGCAGGACGGCTACCGCACTCGGCGGCGTGGTGGTTTCAAAGCCGATGGCGAGAAAAACGACTTCTTTCGTCGGCTGCTCGCGGGCAATGCGCAAGGCGTCCAGCGGCGAATACACCATGCGCACGTCCGCCCCTAGGCTGCGGGCGCGTTGCAGGGAAAGCCTGTCGGAAGCGGGCACCCGCAGGCAATCGCCGTAGCTGCACAGAATCACTTCATGCGCCAGCGCCAGGCGGATCGCCTGGTCGATGCGGCCAATCGGCAGCACGCACACCGGGCAGCCCGGGCCGTGGATGAGGCGCACCTTGGCCGGCAACAAATCGGCCACGCCGTAACGCGAAATGGCGTGCGTGTGCCCGCCGCAGAATTCCATCAGGCGATAGCTGCAGTCTGGCCGCACCTCCCGGGCAATGGCCGCCGCCAGACCGCGCGCCAGATCGGGGGCGCGGAATTCGTCGATGTATTTCATGCGCCTGCACCCGTTTTGGGTTCCGGCGCGGCGTCCAGCGCGCCGATTTCGCGGAACAGGGCGAGCGTCGCCAAAGCCTCCGCTTCATCCAGTTTTTGCAGCGCAAAGCCCACGTGCACGATGACGTAATCGCCGACGGCAACGTCGTCCACCAGGGCCAGTGAAATGGTTTTATGCACGCCGTCGAGGTCGATCACGGCGTCGATTGCGGTGTCATTTTTGCCGCTCAATTCGATGACGCGGGCAGGAAAGGCCAGGCACATGTCAGGCATTCTCCACGAGGTGTTGGGCAATCACCGCCTGGCCGAAAGCAATGGCCGCATCGCCAGGCGGCAGGATACGCGGTTCAAGAAAACGCAGACCGGCCACCGCGCAATGGCTGCGCAGCACGTCGAGCAAAATGCGGTTGCAGCAGCAGCCGCCGCCCACGGCCACCACCTCCAGATCGTGCTGGCGGGCGGCAACAATCAGCCAATCGGCCAGCGCCGCGCTCAAGGTAGCGTGGAAAACTGCGGCGGCCTGTTCGACGTTTTTTTCCGCCAATCCAGCCCTCCCCGCCAGCCAATCCAGCAAAGGCAACAGGTCGAGCCGCAGATCGGCACCGATCCGCCAGCCATCGGCCATGGCCGCCGCCGGGCCGTGCCGCCGGGCGGTGGATTCCAGCGCGCAAGCCGCCTCGGCGTCACTTTGCGTCACGGTGCACATACCCAGCAAACCGGCTGCGGCATCGAAAACCCGGCCCAGGCTGCTGCTCGGCGGGCAATGCCGGGCATTTTGCGCGCCACTGTTGTGCAGCAGCGCGGCCAAAGCGGCGGCTGCCGGCTGCTCGGGAAAACGCGCGGGGATTTCATCAGATCGTCCCAGCGCATGCAGGGCGGATGCCGCCATGCGCCAGGGTTCCAGCGCCGCCTTGTCGCCGCCGGGCAGCGCCAGCGGGCGCAGATGCCCCAGACGCCGCCAGCGCGCCCCCGCCACGTGCAGTAACTCCCCACCCCAGGCCGTGCCGTCCGTCCCCAAGCCAACGCCGTCGATTGCCAGCCCCAGCACCGGGCCGCCGTAGCCCTGCTCGGCGCAGACGGCGGCGATATGCGCATGGTGGTGCTGCACGGCGAAAACCGGCACCCCGAGCTGCGCCGCCAGCCGCTGCGCGTGTTGGCTGGAATGAAAATCCGGATGCAGGTCGCAGGCGATAGCGCGCGGCGCTTCCGGCATGGCCGCGAGCAGGGTTTGCGCCAGCTGCTCGTGCGCCGTGCACGCCGCGACATCGCGCAGATCGCCGACGCTGGGCGTGAGCCAGGCTTCAGCCCTCGCCGTGGCGCACAGCGTGTTGCGAAACCAGGCCCCCGCGGCCAGCACGGGCGCGGCGCGGCGCAGGGGCAAACGCTGGGCGACGCACCCGGCCATCATGGCGGCGGCAGGCACGACGCGCTCATGCCACGGCAGCGAGTTCGTCGCGCAGCCACGCCAGCCAGGCGTCCATGCCCTCGCCGGTGGTCGCCGAAACGCGCAGGATGCGCAGTTGCGGATTCACTTGACGAGCAAAGGCTTCCGCCTGCGCAACGTCGAAATCGAGATAAGGCAGCAGGTCGCACTTGTTGAGCAGCATCAGGTCGGCGGCGCGGAACATGTCCGGGTATTTGAGCGGTTTGTCCTCCCCCTCGGTCACTGACAGGATCACCACCTTGTGCGCCTCGCCCAGATCGAACGGCGCCGGGCAGACCAGATTGCCGACGTTCTCGATCAGCAGGAAACCGCCCTGCTCGTGCGGCAGGACATCGAGCGCCCGCGCCACCATGCGCGCGTCGAGATGGCAGCCCTTGCCGGTATTGACCTGCACCGCCGGCACGCCGGTGGCGCGGATGCGGTCGGCATCGCGGCTGGTCTGCTGATCTCCTTCGATGACGGCCACCGGGTAGTTCTTACCCGCTTCTGCCCCCGCTTCTGCCGCCAATCGCTCGATGGTCGCCACCAGGAGCGTCGTTTTACCCGAACCCGGGCTGGACACCAGATTGAGCGCCAACATGCCGTGCGCGGCGAGATGCGCGCGGTTATTCGCCGCCTGCGCCGCATTGGCTGCCAGGATGTCCTGCTCGATGGCCACATGCCGGGCACCGCCTTCGGGAGGAATGCTCAAAGTCTGATCGTGAGCACCGTGGTGGTGGTGCCTGTGTTCATGCCCATGTCCGCCTTCATGGCGGTGATGATGATGCGCATGGCCCTGTTGATGCAAGGTCGCCCCGTCGCCGCTACAGCCGCAGATTGTGCACATAGTCAGTCTCTTTCCTCAGTCAATCATTCAACGGCGAGATCCTTCACCCGCATTTCCGTGCCGCGCCGCACCGAGAGCGGCTGTTCGCCGCACAGCGGACAAAGCTCATACAAGCTGGGCATGGGAACGGCAATACCGCACTGCGGGCAAACGCCTTCACCCGCAACCGGGATGATTTCCAGCTGCGCGCCCTCGGCGCAACTGCCCCGGCTCGCCGCCGCAAACGCGGTGCGCAAGGCTTCGGCCTCGACGCAGGCCAGTTCGCCAATCTCGCAGCGCACCTGACGCACGCGGGTAAACCCTTCGCGCGCGGCAGCCACCTCGATCAAATCGATCACGCTCCCGGCCAGCGAGATTTCATGCATTGCGCCCTCCCACGATCCGATCTGGCTGCGATCGTGCCTCGATTATGTCCGATTCTTCCGGCAAATCGCAACGCAACGGCGCGTACCGGTGCCATACTGGTGCAAAATGACAGGCGTGACCCTGAAACATACGTGTAGCACCGTTCTCGACGGGAGGTAGCATGGCTGTAACGGACATCGGAACGATCCTGGATCGACACGCGCGCAAGGCGCATCGCTTGGTGCAGATTCTGCGCGAAACGCAGGATGCGCTGGGCTGGCTGGCACCGGAAACACTGAGCGCCATCGCGCACGGCCTGGACATGCCCCGGGCGCAAGTCGAGAGCACCGCGAATTTCTATAGCTTTTTCCACACCCGCCCGGTGGGCGAATTCCGCATTCTCTTTGCCGACAACATCACCGAGCGCATGCAGGGCAGCCAGGACCTCATGCGCGCCCTGTGCGAAAAACTGTGGCTGCAACCCGGGCGCGTCTCGGAAGATGGTCTGGTCAGCGTGGACACCACCTCCTGCATCGGCATGTGCGATCAGGGGCCGGCGCTGCTCGCCAATTATCGCACCGTGACCCGGCTCACGCCGGAGCGCATCGACGCCATGGCACACCTGATCCGCCGCCGCGTGCCGGTCGGCGACTGGCCGCATGAGTGGTTCCAGGTCGAAGACAACATCCGCCGCCGCGACGTGCTGCTCGACCACGGTCTCACGCCCGGCGCAGCCATCGCGGCCGCGCTCGATCGCGGCCCGCGGGAACTGCTCACGGAAATCGAGCGTTCCGCCCTGCGCGGGCGCGGCGGCGCGGGCTTCGGCAGCGACATCAAGTGGCGCTCCTGCCGCGACGCCTGGGGCGACGCGCATTACGTGATCTGCAACGCCGACGAAGGCGAGCCGGGCACCTTCAAGGATCGCGTACTGCTCAACGCTTACTTCGATCTGGTCATCGACGGCATGTGCGTCGCTGGCTTCGCCATTGGCGCGAGCCAGGGTTTCATCTATCTGCGCGGCGAATACCGCTACCTGCTCGAAAAACTGGAAATCCGTCTGGCGCAGCGGCGCGAAGCCGGTTTGCTGGGGCGCAACATCCTGGGACGCGGCTTCACCTTCGACATCGAGATTCATCTCGGTGCCGGCGCTTACGTCTGCGGCGAAGAATCGGCGCTGATCGAGTCGATGGAAGGCAAGGCAGGCAAACCGCGCATCCGCCCGCCGTTTCCGGTGACGCACGGCTATCTCGGCCAGCCGACCACGGTCAACAACGTGGAAACCCTGGCCCTGGCCGCGCTGATCGCGGTCAAGGGCGGCGAATGGTTCCGCGCCATCGGCACCCCGGCCTCCACCGGCACCAAGCTCCTTTCGGTATCGGGCGACGTCGAGCGGCCCGGTATCTATGAATTTCCCTTCGGCGTGACGGTGGCCGAGGTGCTGGCCGCCGCCGGCTCGCGGGATACGCAGGCGGTGACAACGGCGGGAGCGGCGGGCAATTGCCTCTCAGCGGACGAGTTCGAGCGCCGCATCGCCTTCGAGGACGTTCCCACCGGCGGCTCCATCATGGTTTTCAACCAGCAGCGCGACCTGTTCGAGGTGGTGCGCAATTTTGCCCATTTCTTTGCCCACGAGAGCTGCGGCTTCTGCACGCCATGCCGGGTCGGCACCGCCATCAACGCGCGCCTGCTGGACAAGATCGCCGCCCAGCGCGGCTCGCCGCACGATCTCGAAGAACTGGCCAGCATGCACCGCCTGATGCACGGCGCATGCCATTGCGGCCTGGGCAACACGGCCACCATCGCGCTGCACGACACGCTGGAAAAATTCCGCCCCGCCTTCGAGCAGCACCTGCACTCAGCCGCCTACGAACCGGCCTTCAATCTCGATGCCGCGCTGGCGCAGGCGCGGCTGATGAGTGGGCGCGACGACGCGCATGCCCACCTGGGCGACAACAAGAGCGCCCTGGGCGCGCACTTGAGCGAGGTTCAGCCATGAACAACAGCTTCCTTCTCGACGGTGAGGAAATCCCCTTCACCCCCGGCCAGACGATCATGCAGGCGGCGACAGCGGCCGGAAAGTACATTCCCCACCTGTGCTGGCACCCCGATTTCACCGCCCACGGTTCCTGCAAGCTGTGCACGGTGAAGATCGGCGGACGTTTTGCCACCGCCTGCACCACCCGCGCCGCCGCCGGGCAGGAAGTGGACAACCAGAGCGAGGAACTCACCGCCAAACGCCGCACGCTCTTGCAGATGCTGTTCGTGGAAGGCAACCATTTCTGCCCCGCCTGTGAAAAAAGCGGCAACTGCGTCCTGCAGGCCACCGCCTACGAAATGGGCATGCTGAGTCCGCATTTCGACCATTTCTACCCCGACCGCCCGGTGGATGCCTCCCACCCCGACGTCTGGCTGGATTTCAACCGCTGCATCATGTGCGAACTGTGCGTGCGCGCCAGCCGCGAAGTGGACGGCAAACACGTTTTCGCCCTCGCCGGACGCGGCACGCAATCCCATCTCATCGTCAATAGCGAGAGCGGCAAACTGGCCGATACCGATTTCGCCCTCAGCGACCGCGCCGCCGAAGTCTGCCCGGTGGGCGTGATCCTGCAAAAACGGGTGGGCTTTGCCGTGCCCATCGGCGAACGCGACTACGACGCGCGCCCCATTTCCGAAGTGGCGGCAAGCTGCGCGCAGGAGGCCGGAAGATGAGGACCGAAACCCTGACCCAAACCGCTGGCACAGCCAACACTAGCAGCGCAAGTCCGCGCAAGCTCAAGGTGGCGACCGTCTCGCTCGCCGGCTGCCTTGGCTGCCCCACGTCTCCGCCACCAGTTTGCCCCGTTCCCGCTCCCCGGCTCCTTCGCCTGCCACATGTCTTTTCTCGACATCGACGAGCGGCTCTTGCCCCTGCTCGAACTGGTGGAATTCGACCGCTCGCCGCTCACCGACATCAAGCACTGCGGCCCCTGCGACATCGGCCTGATCGAAGGCGGCGTGTGCAATGCCGAAAACGTGCATGTGCTGCGCGAGTTTCGCGCCAACTGCAAGATGCTGATCGCGCTCGGCGCCTGCGCGGTCAATGGCGGCCTGCCGGCGCAGCGCAATCATCTGCCGGTGGCGGACATCCTGCAGCAGGTGTATTGCACCGGCCACGGCCTGGCCGGCAACAGCCAGATTCCCAACGACCCGGAGCTGCCGCTGGTCCTCGATCAGGTGCATCCGGTCCATGAAGTCGTGAAGATCGATTACTTCCTGCCGGGCTGCCCCCCCTCGGGCGACGCCATCTGGGAATTCCTGACCCAGTTGCTGGCCGGCCAGAACCCCAGCCTGGGGCATGCCCATCTGCATTACGACTGAATGCTTCACCATCCGCGAGACTGCCATGAGCTTTGAACTGGAAACCGCAAGCATCGCCAGCGAAAACCTGCGCCGGGTGGCGATCGACCCCGTGTCGCGCGTCGAAGGCCACGGCAAGGTGACCTTGCTGCTCGATGAGAACAACAAGATGCACCAGGTGCGCCTGCACATCGTCGAATTCCGCGGCTTCGAACGCTTCATCGAAGGCCGCCCCTACTGGGAAGTGCCGGTGATGGTGCAACGCCTGTGCGGCATCTGCCCGGTGTCGCACCACCTGGCGGCGAGCAAGGCGCTGGACGTCATCGTCGGTGCAGACCGCCTCACGCCCACCGCCGAGAAAATGCGGCGGCTGATGCACTACGGCCAGATCCTGCAATCGCACGCCCTGCACTTCTTCCATCTTTCCTCGCCGGACCTGCTCTTTGGTTTCGACTCGGAAGTCGCACGGCGCAACATCGTCGGCGTGGCGGAAAAGTATCCAGACATCGCCAAAAAAGGCATCCTGCTGCGCAAATACGGCCAGGAGGTCATCCGCCTCACCGCCGGCAAGCGGGTGCACGGCACGGGAGCCGTTCCCGGCGGCGTCAACAAATCACTCAGCGCCGCCGAGCGGGCGGAACTGCAAAAAGACGCCTACCAGATGATCGCCTGGAGCCGCGACGCGGTGCACATCATCAAGGAACTGCACGCGCAGAACCCGGCGCTCTACAACCATTTCGGCAATTTCCCCTCCAATTACCTGGGCATGGTCGCGCCCGACGGCAGCCTCGACCTCTACCACGGCGTGCTGCGCGCCAAGGACGCCAGCGGCAAGACCCTGTTCGATCAGGTCGATTACCAGACCTACGACAGCCTGATTACCGAAGAAGTCAAACCCTGGAGCTACATGAAGTTCCCCTACCTCACCGCCCTGGGGCCGGAAACCGGCTGGTACAAGGTGGGGCCGCTCGCCCGCGTGCAGAACTGCGACAGCATCCCGACCCCTTTCGCCGAACGCGAGCGCCGTGAATTCGTCGCCTACGCCGGCCACAAACCCATGCACGCGACGCTGGGTTTCCACTGGGCGCGCATGATCGAAATGCTGTTCGCCGCCGAAACGATCAAGGAACTGCTGCAGGACGACGACATCGAAGGCACCGATCTCATGGTCGGCGGCAAGCGCCGGCGCGAAGGCATCGGCGTCATCGAAGCGCCGCGCGGCACCCTGTTCCACCACTACCAGGTGGGCGAGGACGATCTGGTGAGCATGGCCAACCTCATCGTCTCCACCACCAACAACAACCAGGCCATGAACACCGCCGTGCGCGAAGTCGCCCGGCAGTATCTCGATGGCAAGGAAATCACCGAGGGCCTGCTCAACCACATCGAAGTCGCCATCCGCGCCTACGATCCCTGCCTCTCCTGCGCCACCCACGCGCTGGGCAAGATGCCGCTGGAAGTCACCCTGGTGGACGCCGAAGGACAGGAACTGGATCGCAGGTACAAGGCGTGACCGCATCCACCCTGGTGTTCGCCTGGGGCAACCCGGCGCGCGGCGACGATGCGCTGGGCCCCCTGTTTGCCGAGGCCATCGAAGCACTGCAATTACCCGATGTGGACTGCCTCACCGACTTTCAACTGCAAGTCGAGCACGCCCTTGATTTGCAGGGCCGCCAGCGCGTGCTCTTCGTCGACGCCTCCCTGAGCGCGCCCGCCCCCTTCGGCGTGCAAACACTGGCACCGCTGCACGACGAAAGTTTCAGCAGCCACGCCATGAGCCCGGCGGCCCTCCTGCAGGTCTATTGCGACGTGCTCAAGCGCCCGCCGCCGCCGGCTCAACTACTCGCCATTCAGGGCATGCAGTGGGAATTGGGCCTCGCGCCCTCGGCCACCGCCCGGGAAAACCTGGCGGCGGCGCTGGCCTGGGCAAAACATTGGCTGACCAGCGACACCGCCGCCGGAACGGCCCAAGCCCCCACCTAAGCCCCCAACAACACGCCGCCGATCGCGGCCATGCAGGCCCCCGCAATGCGCTTGGCGGCAAACCCTGCCCGGTTCTCCGGCATCCAGCGCGCGAGCATGAAACCCGCCGCATGCAAAAGGGCCGTCGCCAGCGCAAAACCGGTCGCATAGGTCAGCAAGCTCGCCGCCCCCATCTCCGCATGGTGCGCGTGACCATGAAAGAGGGCAAACAACGCCACCAGCGGCAGACTGGCGGCAAGCGGCAAGCGAACCGCAAAGGCCAGCAGCAAACCCAACACCAGGACCGACGCGGCGATTCCCGCCTCCACCGCCGGCAGGCTGACACCGAAAGCGCCCAGAGCCGCCCCCAGCAACATCGCCAGCACGAAGCACGCAGGCAGGCCCCAGCGCGCGCGCCCCGCCTGCTGCGCCGCATACAAACCCACCGCCAACATCGCCAGCAGGTGATCCAGCCCCCCCAGAGGGTGACTGAATCCGCTCAGAAAACTGGCCGATTCATGGCCAGGATGCGCCAGCGCCGCAGCGGAAAACCCAAAAAAGGCAACAGGGGCAAACGCGGCAGCACATACGGTACGGATCTTCATCATGTCTTCTCCGGCTAAGAAAGCTTGGGCGCAAAGATTCAGCGCAGTACGGGTCAGGCTTTTGTTCCGCGACAAATTATAGTCGGGCAATGCCCACCTCAAGTTTCTCATTGATTTGTCGTGAAGCAACAGAGGAAGGAGCCACCCATGTTCAGCAAGATCAGTAATTCAATCCCGGCGCAAATGCTCGTCAACAGCACCCAAGGCCAAAATGCCACACGCCGCAACGAGAGCGAGGAGCGCGCCACGACGGGCCTGCAGGCCCTGCGCCAGAAGCAGCAGAAGGAAAGGCAGGAAAGCCTGGCTGCTATCAAGGAAATGCAGAAAAACCTCGCCCCGAAAAAACAGGCCGCCGCCCGCGCCGGGCGTCTGAAGCAGCGCCTGGAAATGCTGCGCGACATGCTGGCCAAAATGCCTCCCGGCAACTACAAGGCGCTGGCGCAGGAATTGAAGCAGATTGCCAAGGAACTGGCCGCGCTCGGCAAAAGCCTGGGCAGCAGCGGCAGCGCGATCACCGCACCCGTGCTCAATTTTCAGGCCGACACGGATGGCGCGGAAGCAGGCGCCGAAGGCGCTGCCGCAAGCGGC
>URNG01000069.1 GCA_900549295.1 uncultured Rhodocyclaceae bacterium | reverse complement strand
GGTTTCGCTGTTCTGCCGGCTGCGGATGGCGCTGGCTTCCGGCGTGTTGTTGGGGCGGAAGGTTTCGGCGGTCTGCTCGCTTTGCGAAAAATCGACGTCGGCGGCGACCTGCACCTTGAAATTGTCCGAACCCAGCATCGGTTTGAGAATTTGCTCGATGCGCGTGCTGATGCCGTTTTCGATTTCGCGCACGTACTTGATCTGGGTGGCGTCCAGGCCGGCCTCGGTGAGCTTGTTCTTCAGCGAGGAAAGCAGGCTGCCGTTCTGGTCGAGGATGCTGACGTTGCCCGCCTGCAATTGCGGCACGCTGGAGGAAATGAGGTGGGTGATGCCGGCCACCTGCGCCGCATCCAGGGCCCGTCCGGGGTAGAGACTGAGCATCACGGAGGCGGTGGGTTTCAGTTCCTCGCGCACGAAGACGCTGGGTTTGGGGATGGCCAGATGCACGCGCGCCGCCTGCACCGCGCCGATCGACATGATGGTGCGCGCCAACTCACCTTCCAGGCCGCGCTGGTAATTCACCTGCTCGGCAAACTGGCTGATGCCGAATTTCTGGTTCTCCATCAGCTCGAAACCGACCATGCCGCCATGTGGCAAGCCTTGCGCCGCAAGTTTCAGGCGCACCTGATGCACCTGATCGGCATGCACCATGATGGCACCGCTCGGAGAGAGTTTGTACGGCGTATTCTGTTTTTCGAGCACGGCAATGATGCTGCCGCCGTCTTTTTCGCCGAGATTGGAAAACAGCACTTTGAAATCGGGCTGGCGGCTCCACAGGATGGAGCCGACGACGACCGCAACGATGGCGGCGATGGCGACGATGAGGCCGATGCGCTGCTGGCCGTTCAGACGGTTGAAAGCCTCACGCAGGCGGGCCGCCGGATTTTCCGGGGGGATGCTTCCTGCAGTGGTTTCAGTGCTGACGGCCATGCGTGCTCAGATCAAGGGTGAAAAAGGAGGGAAGGGTCAGGGAATTGGAGAGAAAATCAGAAGAATCAATTGCGAAGCCAAACTTTCCTAGAATTATTCTACTATTACCGACGCCCATTTCACTAATCGGCATCCCGCTTTCACCTGTTTGGCCTATTTTAAATGACAGAATTGCCTTCCCAACTGCTGCTCGACCCGCAACATCCGGACAAGGCCGCCGAATTGCAGCGTGCCTTTGCCATGTTCAATCAGGTGTCGGCTGATCTGACGCGGGCCTATGAGGCTTTGCAGGGCAAGGTGGCGTCGCTGACCGAGGAACTGGCGGTGGCCAACGGTGAGTTGCGCCGCCAGTACCGGGAAAAGGAAGCGCTTTCCGAGCGCCTGTCTTCGCTGCTCGACGCCTTGCCGGCAGGGGTGATTCTGCTCGACGCGCTGGCGCGGGTGACGGCGCTCAATCCGGCGGCGCTGACGATGTTCGGTTCCGCCGTGCTGGGGGCGCATTGGGGGGATGTGGTCGGGCGTTTTCTCGAACCGACGCTGACGGCCGGCGAGTGGCGCCTGGGCGAGCGCCACCTCTCGATGGCGGAAAGCGTGCTGGCCTCGGGGGATGGCAAGATTCTCGTGATCCATGACATCACGGCGGCGCAGCGGATGAAGGAAGAACTGGGACGCAGCCAGCGGCTGGCGGCGATGGGCGAAATGGCCGCCTCGCTCGCCCACCAGTTGCGCACGCCGCTGGCGGCGGCACTTTTGTATACCGCTAACCTCGGGCAGCCGGCAATGAATGACGCGGCGCGCCTGAAATTTTCAGAAAAGGCGAGCAGCCAGTTGAAGCGCCTGGAGCGCCTGATTCAGGACGTGCTGCTCTATGCCCGGGGCGAAAGCATTGGCCGGGACGTGCTGCCGGCGAGCGATTTGCTCGCCGAGGTGGGCCAGACCATGGAGCCCCTGATGCGCGCCCAAGGCGTCGAATTCGTGCTTGAGGATGCCTGCGCGGCAAGCGAAATCGTGGGCAGCCGCAAAGCCCTGGCCGGTGCGCTGGTGAATCTTCTGGAAAACGCGCTGCAGGCCACGCCGGCAGGCGGCAAAATTTACCTGGGCGGCAAAATCTGCCCGGAAACCGTGATGTTTACGGTGCGCGACAGCGGCTCCGGGGTGCCGGAGGAAAAACGGGAACGTATTTTCGAGCCTTTCTTTACCACCAAGGGCCAGGGAACGGGCCTGGGGCTGGCCATTGCGCGCGGCGTGGCACGTGCCCATGGTGGTACGATCGAACTCTCTCCGCCGTCGAAAGATGCCGTTGCAAGGGGCGCAAAGGGCACGACAGGGGCCGAATTTGTCATGATCCTGCCGGTTGGCGCAGGGCAAAGCGAGTGAAAGAGAAGGCAATGAGCGAACACGTACTCCCGGTTCTCGTGGTGGAGGATGATCCCTGCCTGCGGGAAGCCATCGGCGACACGCTGGAACTGGCTGGGCGTGCCTATGTGGCGGTCGAAGGCGGTGAGGCGGCCCTGGACGTGCTGGCCAAGCAGGCGTTTTCCATCGTGGTCAGCGATGTGCGCATGATGCCCATGGACGGCATCACCTTGCTGAAAGAAATCCGCCAGCGCCTGCCGCATTTGCCGGTGGTGTTGATGACGGCCTACGCCGAAGTCGAAAAGGCGGTCGATGCCATGCGCAGCGGCGCCTGCGATTTCCTGCTCAAGCCGTTCGAGCCGCAGGCTTTGCTCGGTTACATCGGCAAATACGAACTGGCGGCACGCGCCGAAGAGCAAGGGGTGATTGCCGAAGACGGTGCCAGCCGCGACATGTTCGCCATGGCCCGGCGCGTGGCGCAGACCGATGCGACGGTGCTGCTGACCGGAGAATCTGGCGTTGGCAAGGAAGTGGTTGCTCGCTTCATTCACCAGAACTCGGCGCGCAGCAAGGGGCCGTTCGTGGCGATCAACTGCGCGGCGATTCCCGACAGCCTGCTGGAAGCGACACTGTTTGGTTACGAAAAAGGGGCTTTTACCGGCGCGCAGCAGGCGCAGCCAGGCAAGTTCGAGCAGGCGCAGAACGGCACCCTGCTGCTCGACGAAGTCACCGAAATGCCGCTCGGACTGCAGGCCAAGCTGCTGCGCGTGTTGCAGGAGCGTGAGGTCGAGCGGGTCGGTGGCAAGAAGCCGGTGGCGCTCGACATCCGCATCATTGCGACCTCCAACCGGGAAATGCAGGAGGCGGTGGCGCGTGGCGTGTTCCGCGAAGATTTGTTTTACCGGCTGAACGTGTTTCCGGTGGCCATTCCGTCGCTGCGCGAACGGCCCCTGGATATTTTGCCGATTGCCCGGCATTTCATGGTCGAGCACGGGGTGCGTTTCGGGCGCAGCGGCATGGTGTTGAGCGAGGCGGCGGAGTGTGCGCTCACTCGTTACGTCTGGCCGGGCAATGTGCGCGAGCTGGAAAACGTCATGCAGCGCGCCCTGATTCTGGCACCCGGGGAAAAGATCGAAGCCGGACACCTGAATCTGCCGATGGGCGAAACTGAAACGCCAGAGGTGCCGGATGTACCGGCACCGCAGCCTCGGGCCGCATCGGCACCCGCCCGAAATACGGAGGAGCAAGGCGCAGCGCCGGCGGCTGAACCCGGAAACGTGAAGGACATCGAGCGCGAGCACATTTTGAAAGTGCTGGCCGAGGTCGGCGGCTCGCGCAAACTGGCGGTCGAGCGCCTGGGGATTTCGGTGCGCAAATTAAGGTATAAACTGCAAGAGTATCGGGAAGCGGGTTTTTTCCGGGAATGATTGCCTTGGCGAGATGAATTTGAGAAGGATTTGAACTGGCCTGTTTATTGCTTGAGTCAGGCGAGTTGAAGGAGTATGTGATGGACACCAAAGGAATCGAACAAATGCTGAGCGTGCTGCGCACCACCGCTGCGCAGGCCTCCGGCAAAACACCGGAAACACCGCTGGCGGAAGGGTCGGCGGATTTTGCCAGTGTCCTCAAGGGCTCGATCGACAAGGTCAATGCGACGCAGCAATCGGCAACGCAGATGGCGGAAAAACTCGCAGCCGGTGACAACAGCCAGAATCTGCACGAGGTGATGGTTGCCCTGCAGACGGCCAGCGTGTCCTTTCAGGAAATGGTCCAGGTGCGCAACAAGCTGGTAACGGCGTATCAGGAAATGATGAACATGCAGGTTTGATGCCGCATGTTGCATCCACGCGTTGTATCTGCAACGCGCCGATAATTCAAAGATATTTCTTCGATGCTTCTTCCTGCGCGCGGCGCAGGGCTTCTTTTCTGGCTGCAATGGCGGCGAGGCGTTCGGCCTCTGCCGCTTCCTTGCGTTTGCGCGCTTCGGCCCGCTGCAGGGATGTGCGGCGGGATTGCTGTATCGTCCGGCTGAAAAAAACAAAGACCGTCAGGACGGCAATGCCCACGACTGCTTGTTCCAGAGGCGTGTCGATCAGGATGTAGATCATGATCAGACCGAGGATGAGATCGATCCAGAAGTGCTGAAACTGAATGCTGCTTTCTTGCATGTGAATACGGCTTGGCCTGCAAGGGTCAGGGCTTTGTGTCTATTTGGAATGATGGCTTAGATCAGGTCGGCCTGCGCTTTACGCGATCTTTCCAGACGGGTGATGTAGCGCTCGATCAGATTTTGCCGGGCACTGGGCAGGTTGACGTATTCGCAGCCCAGACGCAGTTGTATCTGGCCGTTGGCGGTTTCCAGGCGCGAGACTTCGCGCACGCGCAGATTGACGGAAATCACGCTTTCATCCGGGATTTCCAGGCGGCAATCGGTGAACAGTTCGCCCAGGGAGAAATGGTCTGCCGCATCTGCCGGGCCGCTCAGGCACAGGCCGCCGCCGCTGATGTCGAGCAGCGGAAAATCGAACACTTCGCTTTCTTTCCCCTCGTGGTGTTTGACGAGTTTGCAGCGCAAGGGCTGGATGCGCGGCGTGTCGATGCGGAAAAACTCGCGCCGTTGCAGGCGCAGCATGGTTTCCGGCAGGCGGGCGAGGAGCGCCGGGCTGTTTTCGTAACGGGTCTGCTGCAAGATTCCGAGGCGGATCTGCACCTTCACCCTGTCCATGCTGGTGGTCAGCGTGGAGCTGCTGGATTTGAGCGCGCTTTCCATCAATTCCGGCAGCCCGGGGGCGTCCAGTATCAACTCGCCAGCCTTCTCGTTCACGCTGACGATGGAAGTCAGGAAAAACTGGTTGAGGTGGCTGGGGTAGAGCGTGATGAAATTGCGCTGATCCTTGAGCAGCTTGAGGTGCCAGACGATCTCGCGCGGATTGCTGATGAGGTAGCGACCGTAGCGGCTGGGCTGGTCGATTTCAAAAACGGGGTGCAGCGTGGGTTCGGGAAGCTCGGACATGGCGCTCATGATTCAGATCGGGGCCTCGGTGATGTCCCCTTGTTCCAGACGGTAGAGCCAAGCCAGCAGCTCGGCAACTGCCATGTATAACTGGGGAGGGATGTGTTCGTCAATATCGACCTGGCTTAACAGCGCGACCAGTTCCGGCGATTCATGCACGTAAACGCCGTGTTCCCTGGCTTTGGCGATGATTTGCTCGGCGATCTGCCCGCGCCCCTTGGCCACCACGCGCGGCGCGGCGTCGGTTTGCTGATAGGTGAGCGCAATCGCCTGGCGCGCTGCGTCATTCGATTTCGGCGGGGGCATGTTCGATCAGAATCTGCTGGATTGTCAGGCCCGCCGCTTCCATTTGCGCCTGCAGCGCGGGGCTGGATTGGCGCAACTGGTTTTCGCTGGCGTCCGAGTCCGCCTGGATGCGGATGGCGATGCCGCCATCCGGTTGCAGATGCAGTTGGGCATCGACGCCGCCCAGGCGCGGCAGCGCCAGTTTGAGGCGGGTGCGCCAGTGCTTCTGCTCGCCGTCCGCGTTCTGCTGGCCGTTTTCCGGGTCTTCGCCGATTTCCCACCACATCTGCTGGCCGGGCCAGATCTGGCCTTGCCAAGCGTAATTCTGATTGGCGAGGCCGTCGAGTTGCTGCTGTACCAGCGGCGTGATTTCACGCGGGATGCCGGAGGCGTTCTGCGCTGCTTGTTGTGCTGCGGGCGCTTCGCGTCCGGACTGGGCGTTCTGCGCGCTGGCTGCCTGCTGTCCCTGGGCGGCGTTTTCCGCCGGCAATCTGCCCTGCGGCTCCTGCCGCAGTTGCTCGGTGGGCAATTGCCCCGCCACCCAGCGTGCCTGGTGCGCTTCGTAGAACATGCCGCTTTGTGTGAGCGCCTGTTTGAGCAGCGGCGCAAAATCGGCACCGCTTTTCGGGCCTTGTTCCAGCAGCGCCTGATTGCCATTGAGCGCCGCCGGGGCCGGGCGGCGGCCGCCTTCGCCATCGACGCCTTTCATCAAGTCGCCGATCAGTTTGCCGGTGTTGCTGAAAGTGGTGGGAACGGAGGGGTCTTTGGCCTGCGCTTCGCCCCGGTTGGTGACGAAGGCGAGCGTCAGCTTGCCGTTGGTTTCGGTGACTTCCAGTTCCATGCTGTCGCCGGCCTTGGCGGCGAAGGGAAGCGACAGCGTGACTTCGCGCTGCGCCACCAGGGCGCGGTAACTGCCATTGGGCAGCATAGCCTGCACTTCGGCCAGAACGCGCTGGCCGGGCACTAGGTTGCTGAGAACGTCGGCAACGCGGGGCGCGGGTGCAACCGGCTGGGTCGGCTGCGGCTGGGCCGGTTTTTGCTCCGGGATCACCGCCCGCAACGTGCTGGCAAGGTCGGCGGGAATCATGGGGAGGGAAGGGTAAAGAGGTTACGGCGTTTCGCCGAAGGCGGCCAAGAGGCGGCCAATGTCGTCCTTGAGCGGGCCGGCGCGCTCGGTGAGGGCCGCGATGTCGACCAGCGCGGCTTCGATGGCGGCGCGATCCGCAATCTGCGCGGCAGGCAACTGGCCGTTGTGCAGCAGGGCGTTCATCTGCGCTGCGATTTCGGCGGCTTTTTCCCAGTTGCCGGCTTCGCCGTGTTTGCGCATTTCTCCGGCAACCAAGGCGAAAGACTGGAAAGGCGTGCGCTCGCTCATCGCGCCTGCTGCCGTTTGCCGGGTTCGATCTGGTTCCAGGCGTCGTGGATTTCGGTGAGCAGGCTACGCACTTCGTCCATGGTCGGGATGTCGTTCTTCATGTTGGCCCACAACAGGCGCGACACCATGTAGTCGTAGAGCGCCGCCAGCCGGACCGCCAGTTCGCCGCCCTGCTGCTGATCCAGGCTCGCTTTCAGTCCGTTGGCGATGATGTCGATGGCCTTGGAGAGATGGGTGCCGCGCTCGGCCACATTGCCTTGCTCGGCGTGCACACGGGCGATGGAGATGGCGCTTTCGGCCCCTTCAAACAATAAAACGATCAGCCGATGTGGGTCGGCTGATCGTACGTCGGAATCGCGGCCCAGCTCGGCGTAGGTGCCGGCTGGGCTGTAGCTGCGGCTGGAAAACATCGTGGTCGCTTATCGTGTTTGCTGAATGTTACTTAGCTGGCGGAGATTTTTGGCAGATTCTGCGTGAGATAACTGCTGATCGAACTCATGCTGCTCATCAGGGTATCCAGTGCGGAAAACTGGGTGCGATAGCGTTTCTCGATCCCTTCCAGGCGCAGGCTTAACGCCTCCTGACGGCTTTCCAGATCCTTGACAGTTAGGCGCATGGCATCGGTGCTGTTCTGGATCTGGCCGCCCGTGCCGACGATGCGATCCATTGCCGTGTTGAAGGCGTCACCCACGGACGAGGCAAGATTGGCAACAGCCTCCGGGTTCTTGTCGATGGCGGCGGCCAGTTTGTCGGCGTCCAGCGTCAGTTTGCCGTCGCTGCCCTTGAAGGAAATGCCGAGATCGGCCAGCCGCTGGCTGACGCCGTCAGTGGTCGAGGTGGTGTCGAAAACCAGCTTGCTCAGGGTTTGCTGGGCGTTGCGCAGGATGGTGTTGCCTTGCAGTTCGCCCGCTACCTTGGTGTCGGCGTTATAGCTGCCCATGCTGGCCATGCTGCCGACGGCATTGTTGTAGGCCGTGACGAATTCTTCCAGCGACTTCTTCAGGTTGGTGGTGTTGTCCTGCTTGACGTTCAGGGTGGACTCGCCGGTGCCGGTCAGGTTGAGGGTGACGCCCTCGACGACGCCGGTCACTTTGTTGCTGGTGCTGCTGGCAGCGATGCCATCGACCGTGAAGGCGGCATTCTGGGCGGCCTGGGCACGGGTGAAACTGCCGCTGTTGGCGCTGGCATCGTATTCCAGACCGGCGACACCGCTCAGGGAGAATGCCTTGCTGGCGCCTTCCTCGCCGGAGAGCATCAGGCGCGGCCCGTCGCTGCCATTGACGACCGTGGCGCTGATGCCGAGCTTGGCCTGGTTGATGGCGTTGCGCAGCCCTTCGGGGGTGTTGTTTTCACTGGTGATCTCGATCGCCGTCGTCTTGCCATCGACGGTGATGTTCAGGGTGCCGGTGCCGATGTTGTCGAGCGCGCCGGAGGTGATTTTCTGCCCCTGCGCGAGTTGGGTGACGTTGAGCTTGTAGCTGCCGGCGACCGCGCCCGTGTCTGCCGTCACCGTGCCGATTTCACCGCCGCTGGCGGTTTTGGTCAGGCTGGCTTCGTATTTGGCGAATTTGTCGAGCGGGCTTTGCAGGGTTGCCGGCTGGAGATTCTTTGCTGCCGTCTGCAAGGCGCTCAGGGAACTGCTCAGCTTGCCCAGGGAAGAAATTTTCGTGTTGTACGAAGAGGTCTGCTTCTGCAACTGGGTGAGCGGGCGCTTTTCGACCGCCATCAGGCTCGTGACCAGACCTTCGAGATCCATGCCGGAACCGGCGCCGAGAGAAGTGATGGTTGCCATGATGTTTTCCTTCCTTTACTTGCTGAGTGCTGCGGATTTCCTGCCGGGGTCAAACTTTTTGCTGAACAAGCAAACCTTTGAGCTTGTCCAGCGCCTTGGCGAGTTCAAGGGCTTCTTCCGACGGGAATTGTTTGATGACTTCCTTGGTTTCCTTGTCGGTCACTTTGACCACTACGGTACCACTTTCGTCATCGATCGAAAACTCCAGCGAGGTGTTTTGCGGTTTGATGAACTCGTTGAGCGCGTCGATGCTGCTCTGCAAATTTTGCCGCTGATCCTGCCTGGCGTCATTCTGCGAATCTGTATTGGCCGGCTTGAGCTGGTCGGGAGCGGCGACCTGCTGGGCGCTCTGGGTATTGCCGGCGGCGGCAAAATTTTCCCTGGCGGTGCCGGGGGCGGTTCCCTGTGCCGGCGGCGTCGGGGAAATTCCCGGCAAACGCGTCATCGAGCCGATGCTGTTGATGTCCATGTTTATCTCCTGTGTGATCGAGGCGAGCCTTAGTAAACCGGGTTGCCCCGAAAGCGCCAAAGGGTGTGGCGGCTTTTCGCCACCACACCCGCTCAGGCTTCAGATGATGCTGAGACTATGTCGCTGCAAGCGCAGGAGCGAAACTTTAACCACGCAACAGCGAGAGCACGTTCTGCGGCAGCGCGTTGGCCTGGGCCAGCATGGCCGTGCCGGCTTGTTGCAGAATCTGCTGCTTGGCCAGGTTGGCGGTTTCAGCGGCGTAGTCGGTGTCCATGATCCGGCTGCGCGCGGCTTCGGTGTTTTCCTTGGCTGCGGACAACTGGCTCAACACGCCTTCAAAACGGTTCTGGACAGCACCGAGGTCGGCGCGGCTGTTGCCGACGGCCTGGATGGCGGTATCCAGAGCAGCCATTGCGGTGAGCGCGGTGCCGGAAGTCGAAATATCGCCTGCGGTAAGGGCAACCGAACCGATGCTGACGGCGATTTGCGACTCGCTCGACGTCGTTGCGCCGACCTGGAAGGTGGTGGTGAAATTGCCGTCCAGCAGTTTTGTGCCGTTGAAGTTGGTGGCATCGAGGGCGCGGGTGATTTCCGAGGCGAGCTGTTGATATTCCTTGTCCAGTGCGCCACGGTTGCTGGAATCGAACTGACCCGAGGCCGATTGCACGGCGATTTCACGCATCCGTTGCAGGTGACCGGTGACAGTCGCCAAGCCGGCTTCGGCAGTTTGTGCGGCGGAGATACCGTCGTTGGCGTTGCGCATGGCAACGGTCATGCCACGCGATTGCGAGTTCATCTTTTCGGCAATCGCCAGACCGGCGGCGTCGTCCTTGGCGCTGTTGATGCGCAGGCCGGAGGACAGGCGTTGCAGGGCGGTGTTGAGCGAATTCTGCGAGGTGGTGAGGTTGCGTTGTGCGTTCAGGGAAGGAACGTTGGTGTTGATGACGGAGGCCATTTTTCTACTCCTTGATTACAAGTTGGTCGGAAAGCCAGACCTGGGTTGAGTGCTGCGCCATGTCCGCTTGGTTACTTTTACGGTGCCCGGGCAATTTTCTTTAGTTCTTTTTGTAGGGTTTTGTTAATGGCGCGCTGCGGCCCAGGTGAATAACGAGAATGTGGCAAGAGCGCAGCGAAAACGCAAAAGCCCCGCACCCGGCAAGCATGCGGGCGCGGGGCCGGTGGCGATGCCTGGGGCTTCAGCCCTGGAGCAGGCGCAGCACGTTTTGCGGCAGGGCGTTGGCCTGGGCCAGCATGGCCGTGCCGGCCTGTTGCAGAATCTGGGCGCGGGCCAGGTGGGCGGTTTCGGCGGCGTAGTCGGCATCCATGATGCGGCTGCGCGAGGCTTCGGTGCTTTCGTTGGCGGCGGCAAGCTGAGAGAGCACACCCTCGAAGCGGTTCTGCACGGCACCGAGGTCGGCGCGCGAATTGGAAATGGCCTGGATGGCGGTGTCGAGCGTGGCCATCGCGGTGACGGCGTTGCCCGAGGTGCTGATGTCACCGGCAGTGATGCCGACGGAGCCGATGCTGACGTTGATCTGCGATTCGGCGGTCGTCGTCGAGCCGACCTGGAAGGTGACGCCGGCGGCGAAATCGGAATCGGATGAGAGCAGTTTCTGGCCGTTGAAATTGGTGGCATTGACGGCGCGCTCGATTTCCGAGGCGAGTTGCTGGTATTCCTTGTCCAGCGCGCCACGGTTGTCGGAGTCGTATTGCCCGGAGGCGGCCTGGACGGCCAGTTCGCGCATGCGCTGGAGATGGCCGGCGACGGTCGCCAGGCCAGCTTCGGCGGTTTGCGCGGCGGAGATGCCGTCGTTGGCGTTGCGCATGGCGACGATCATGCCGCGCGATTGGGAAGTCATGCGTTCGGCAATGGCCAGACCGGCGGCATCGTCCTTGGAACTATTGACGCGCAGGCCGGAGGACAGGCGCTGCAAGGCGGTGTTGAGCGAACCCTGGGACGTGTTCAGGTTACGCTGTGCGTTCAGTGAAGCGACGTTGGTGTTGATGACCTGCGCCATGATGAATCTCCCACGAAGAAATTGAATCGACGACGGTGGCCAGCCCGGAGTGCTTGCCGCCATGAACCTGGGTTATGTTAAGCATGATACGTGCCATTTTTGTATGGCTTGCTGATGCGGGTCAGTGCGTGTGCCGTAGTGCGTGTCGGTGTAGCGGCGGATAAATCCGATTAAACTCCCCCGCCTGAGGCGCGGGACAGGCCGGAACAGACAGGGATGAAACGGGGGTACACCATGAGCAATACGATCAAGCAGCGGTTGGCGCAGGCGGAAAAGGCGCTGAACAGGCAGGACTACGAGCAGGCCGGGGCGCTGTTCGAGGCAATCGTCACCGGGCAGCCGCAAGCGCACCGGGCCTGGTTCGGCCTGGGAGAGGTGGCGCTCGGCATCGGCCAGATCGATACGGCGGTGCCGTTTCTCGAACACGCCGTGCAGCTTGCCCCGGATACCGTGCCTTATCTGCAAAGGCTGGGCGAGTTGTACGGGAGAATCGGCCTGGTCAGGGAGGGAGTCGAAGTGCTGACGCAGGCGCGGAGGCGCGCGCCGAAAGACCTCGGCGTGCTGGCCAGCCTCAGCGGCGCGCATGTGAAAGCCGGTGACTGGCATAAGGCACGCGCCGTGCTGAAGGATCTGGTGGCGCTGCCGGGGGCCGGGGCCGGGCATTGGTGTTTGCTCGGTCTGGCCTGTCAGGAGCAGGGCGAACTCGACGCGGCGCTGGCGGCGCTGAAAAAAGCCACCGTGCTGGCCCCGAAATATGCCGATGCCTGGCTGTCGCTCGGGCATCTTTATCTGCAGCGGAAATTATTGCCGGAAACCGAACGCTGCCTGAAAAAGCTGTTCGAGCTGGCCCCGAACCAGGTGCCGACGCTCGGCCTGGCCGGCGAAGTGGCGCTGCTGCACTGCAATTTCCGCGAGGCGGCAGATTTTTACCGGGCGGCGGCGCGCCTTGCGCCCGGCGATGCCTTGCTCCAGGCCAAGCTTGCCTTGGCGCTGGTACAGAGCGGCGACGCCGAGGCGGCGGTGGATGCGATGACACGGGCGCATGAGATGGGTTTGCCCGAGGACTGGATTCTGGAAAACCTCGGCTTCCTGTTTACGACCCGCGGTCAGCTCGATGCTGCCCGCGAGAATCTGGAAATGGCGGTCGAGCGGCAGCCGGGCAACCTCAATGCCTGGAACACGCTGATCGTTGTCTACGGCAAGCTCGGCCTGCTCGAAAAAGCCCGGCAAGCGGCGGAAAAGATACTCGAGCAAGACCCTCACCACGCCAACGCCCTGGTCAATCTGGGCGGCTGGTATTCCGACCAGGCGCGCAACGAGGAGGCGCTGGCGTGTTACAAGCGGGCGCTGGCGGCGGACCCCGAGGGCGGGGGCAAGGTGTACACCAATCTCTTGTGGGCACTGGTGCATTCGACGGAAACCAAAGTCACCGACATTGTCGACATCGCCCGCGAGTTCGACCGCAAGCTGTGCCTGCCGCTGCTGCGCCAGGACGATTTCGCCGGCCGCGATCGCAACCCGGCGCGGCGTCTGCGCATCGGCTGGCTGACTTCGGACATGCGCAGCCACCCAGTCGCGACTTTCGTGCTGCCTTTTATCCGCGAGTTTGACGGCACGCAGGTGGAGAATTTCTTTTATTACAACTCGCGGGCCGCCGATTCGGTGACTGCGATGGCCAAGGACATGGCCGACTGCTGGCGCGAGGTGATCGGGCTGGGTGACGAGGCGCTGGCGAAATTGATCCGGGCCGACGAAATCGACATTCTCATTGACCTCAACGGCAACACCGAAGGCCACCGCCTGCTGGCCGTTGCTCGCAAACCGGCGCCGATTCAGGCAACCTGGCTGGGTTATCCGGGCACCAGCGGCATGACGGCGATGGATTACATCCTGATTCCGCCCGACCCGGTGCTGGAAAAAGGCGACTGGTGCACCGAAACGCCGTGGCCGCTGCCCGACTGCTACGGCGTGCGGGCGATTCCCGACCGGCCCGTGCTGCCCGGCCTGCCCTGCGAGCGCTTGCAGCAACCGTTTACCTTTGCTTGCCTCAACGGTTTCCGCAAAGTCAGCCAGGGCGCGATCCGCCTGTGGAGCAAAATTCTGCTGGCCGCGCCGGACACTCGCCTGCTGCTGATTGCCAGGGGCGGCAACGACGGCACGATGATCGAGTACGTCCACGGCCAGTTCGCTCGCCACGGCATCGCGCCGGAGCGGCTGGAAATCATGGGCATGGTGGAAACCAACACCTATTTCGATACCTATAACGAAGTCGATCTGTGTTTCGACCCCTTCCCCTTCAACGGCGGCACCACCGGCTACGACTCGATCTGGATGGGCGTACCTTTCATCACCTGGCCGGGCGATATGTTGGTGTCACGCATGGGCAAGCCGATTCTGGAAAACGTCGGTCTGGCGGAACTGGTGGTGGAAAGTGAGGACGCCTATGTCGACTTGGCCGTGGCACTGGCCAATGACCGCGAGCGTTTGAAAAGGCTGCGCGCCAATCTGCGCGAACGCATGCAGGCCAGCCCGCTGCTGGACGCGCCGAGAATGGCGCGGAATCTGGAAAAGGCGTTCCGGGAAATGTGGCAGAAATGGTGCGCACAGGGCGGGGAGGAGCGCGCCGGGTAGACTGGGGGGCGGCCACTGCGCGAGGCACGGATTGGTGTGCTAACTCACCCTCCGGGTTTGCTGTCTGGCCGGGCATGCGGCGGCGCGTTCCGTCAATGGCCGCTGTGGCAACGGCGCGTGTGGCTTGCCGCTGCTGATGCGGCGCAATTCAGCGCCCACTGAATACTTATCGTTGAGGATATTATCGGCCCGGTGTTCCTGTTACTTTTGCGCGCGCTACCTAGCCTATACTTTCCCATTTCTGGAGAAGCCCGCCATGCATCTGACCGCTCTTGCCAATTGCCAGCAGTTCTTCGAGGTCTATGCCAGTGGTTTTGTCCCCGGCGCAACGCAGGTGGTTGATATCGGAGCGCAGGATGTGAACGGCAGTCTGCGCGGGTGTTGTCCGTCCGGATTCACTTATACCGGCGTCGATTTCGTTTCCGGCAAGGGCGTTGATGTGGTGCTTGAGGACCCTTACGTTCTGCCTTTTCCGACCGCATCGGTGGATATCGTGTTGTCCAGCTCCTGTTTCGAGCATTCGGAACTGTTCTGGGTATTGTTCCTTGAGATTATGCGTATCCTCAAGCCAGGCGGTCTGTTCTACCTGAACGTACCTTCCAATGGCCCTTTTCACCGTTATCCGGTGGATTGCTGGCGTTTCTATCCGGATAGCGGCAATGCTCTGATAAGTTGGGCGAAGCGTAACGGTATGAATCCGTTGTTGCTCGAATCCTATACCAGTACTCAGATCGAAGACCTGTGGAACGATTTCGTTGCCGTGTTCATTCGCGATGAAGCCCAGGCACGCAGGTTTCCTGGCCGTATCCTTGACATCAAGCAGGATGTGCTTAATGGCTTGCGTTCAGGCAGCCAGGAATTCGTTGGCTTCAGCCAGTTGCCTGAGGACCAAAAGAAGCTGATGGTCATCAAGGCGATTACCGAAAACAAGGCTAACCTGATCTAGGTGCCTTTCGGGCAATCCCGCCGGAGCGCCAAGGTGGTACGGGTGATGATTTCCGGCTGCCAGGCGCGCAACAGAGTGTGGTGGTCGCGGAATGAGGCGGTGCGACCGGGGCGTTGGACGTCAAATTCTTCTCCAGCATATTTCCCGAGTGGATCGGCGTATTTGAGCAGGAAGCGCTCGGCGTAAAGGGTATGGTTGCCGCCGGCATAGTTGCCGGTTGATTCGTGCAGCACCGGAATATCGCAGCAGACGCCGAGTTGGTAGCCGGCAAGGTAGCTGCGGAAACTGAAATCGAGGTCGTAGAGGTGAAAGCCGTCGAAATTTCCGGCGTCGAAGCGGATCGTTTCGGCAAGCTCCCGGCGGGCGATCATGCACAGCCCGTCCAGGGCATGGATACCGGCGACGACCGGCCAAGTTGCGGCACCGTAGATGGTCAGATCGCAGTCCGGCTGGCCGGGTCTGGCATGACCGGCGACGCCGTGCAGGTGCGGCTGACCGGCACCGAACCACGGGGCGGTAATCAGTTTGTCGGTGCCGGCGAAGCCGAGCAGGTCGAACTGGCGCAGGCGGGCGGCGATCTTGTTGGGGAAATCGTCGTCGAGGATCAGGATGTCATCGTGCGAGAAGATGAGAGTCCCGCCGCTCGATTGGGCGATGCCCCGGTTGTAGCCTTCGGCCAGCGACGTGGCGTCATGGATGCCGATGATTTCGTGAGAGTGCTGGCGAAACAGGTGGCGCCAGGATTCGCTGATACGGGCGAATTTGCCGGCATCGATGCTGCACATGATGATGGAGAAATCGGGGGGCGACATCAGCGTATTCCTTGGCAATGTTGTTCGATCAGCGCGGCGAAGGCGGCCACGGCGGCCTGCGGATTGCCGATGCCCTGCTCGCGGATGCGCTGGCGCAGGTCATCCGGGATGGAGATTGTGCCGGCGGCGAAGGATTCGGCCAGACCGGGCAGGTCGTCGGGCGTGGCGGCAATACAGCTATCCAGCCCGAGCGCGTGCAGCCAGGCGGCCGGGCGGCGTGACCAAGTGGCATCGCTGGCCAGTGCGAGCCAGGGTTTGTTCATCCACAGGCCGAGCGGCAGGGCGCCGTCGCCGGGGCCGTGCAGCGGGGCGAGGCCGAGATCGGTCTGGTTCCAGGCCGCAGCCAGGGTTTCGCGGTCGGTGGCGCGGATGAAATCGAGGCGCTCGGGGGTAATGCCTTCCTGCGTGAAAAATTTGCTGATGAAAGCCCGCGCTTCTGCGCCGAGTTCGCCGAGGTTGACCAACAGGCGGGCCATGGGCAGATGGGCCAGCAGGCGGGCAAAAGCGCGCCAGCTTGTGCTGCTGTAATGCACAGGTGTACACAGGCAGGCGAGGGTGAAGGGATGGTCCGGCGGACGAGGCAGAATCGGCATTTCCGGCAGGTCGAGGATTTCGCCCAGACCGGGGAGCAGGGTGAGGCCGGCGGGCGTTTTGCCTTCCGGCCACAGCGCGGCACCGTGCAGGCAGGGAATGCCGCCGGCCAGCGGCAGGGCGCTGTCGCTCCAGGAAAACTTGTGCGCCACGGCGGCACGCTGGAACAGCGCCAGACGGTGATTGATGCCGAGGCCGTCGAGATCGACGAGCACGTCGATCTGCTGTGTGTCGAGCAGGCGCAGGGTGGTATCGTCGTCGAGTCGGACGATGCCGAGCGGAGTGTCGGCAAGCAGGGTGCTGAGTTGGGCAGGTTTGTTGCCGCTGGAGAGTGATTCGTGGTACAGCACCAGCGTGTGGAAACGCGCCGGGGGAAGTTGGAGGAGCAGATTCTCCAGCCGTCCGCTGGCGGCTTCGCGGCGGGTGTCGCTGACCAGGAAGGCGATGCGGATGGGGCCGGGGGGGGCAGTCGGCAGCAGCGGTGCATCTGCCGGCGGCAGGGGTATATACGCTGGCGGCAGGTGTCGATGGACATAGGCATCGACGATGGCTGTCGTCTGCTCCGGTGCTTTACCGGCCTGCGGCAGC
>URNG01000068.1 GCA_900549295.1 uncultured Rhodocyclaceae bacterium | reverse complement strand
GCCGGCGGCGAGAACGCCGGCAGCTATGCGATCAATCAGGGCACGCTCGCCAACGACAACTACACGATCAGCTTCAACGGCAACACGCTGACGATCACACCGAAGGCACTGACCATTACCGCCAGGGACGCCAGCAAAACCCAGGGCGCAAGCCTGACGCTGGACGGCAGCACCGGCTTTACCGCCGACGGCCTGGTGGGCAGCGAAAGGCTGGCCGGCGTCACCCTCGCCAGCGACGGCCTGCCGCAGACCGCCGCCGTCGGCGACTACGACATCATCGTCAGTGACGCCACCGGCAGCGACGGCTTCGACAGCAACAACTACGCCATCACCTACGAGAACGGCACGCTGACGGTGAACGCCCAGCAGAGCCTGAACGCCCAGCAGAGCCAAATCTCCGGTGGCGACGTGGCGCGGGTGGTGGACGACGGCAGCAGCAACGATGCCCCGTCCGAACCCGCCCAGACCGAAGCCTTCCGCCTCGCCGCCGCCACCACCGGCGAGCAAATGGCGATGACGCCTTTCCTCTCCATCGAACCGGGGTTCATCCAGATTGAGGGAATCCAGATCGAAGGCAGCGAAGCGGATCGGCAGGAAGTGGAGGACGAATTCCGCAAGAAATAAAGCCGCATCCCCGGATATGGCGTGAGCTAAATGCCAGTCAGCCAAGGCTGACTGGCATTTTTTTGCCGGTAACTCGCGACGGGAGGGCTTGATCCGGCGCTGGCCGAGGCATTGCGGCGCTATGCGGCAAGGCATGTTGGCGTCGTCGAAAAATCGGCGGAGCGACGAGGTGGTTTTGTACCAATATTCAATATATATTGGTAAGAAGCAAGGAGAACGCCATGAATCGAAATACATCCGTGGCCCTCGGGCCGCACTTCGTGAGTTTCATTGATGCACAAATCCAGGGCGGGCGCTACAGTACGGCCAGCGATGTGGTCAGGGCCGGGCTGCGGCTGCTGGAGGAGCACGAAGCCAGGGTGAAGGCGCTGCAAGACGCCTTGCAGGCGGGCCTTGACTCCGGCGAACCGCGTCCGTTCGACTTCGGGGCGTTTAAGGCCCGGAAGCGGGCAGGGCATAAAGCTCAATGAAAGCCATTGCATTTTCGCCAGCAGCGGCAGCCGACATTGACGAGATTTGGGACTACAGCGCCGATAGGTGGGGGCCAGATCAGGCCGACAGCTACACGGATGCAATCCGGGACGCCTGCCATGCGCTGGCCGAAGGAACAAAGCACGGTCGACCTGCCGAGGTGCTGCCGGGCTTCCAGAAATATCTGTGTGGCTCGCATGTGGTGTATTTCCTGGACTATGCCGACCACCTGGACGTTATCCGTGTTCTGCACCAGCGGCAGGATGTGGAGCGGCACTTATAAAAATCACTTCGGCTCATCCTCTCCGGCTTAAAAGCTGGAGAGGATACGAACGGCGGTGGGGCTGCGCCGGTTTGCCGGATCGGGCTATAATGCTGCATTGCACACAAAGAAATTTGAGGCATTCGGCATGTCTGATCCGGTTCGTTTAATCAAGAAATACCCCAATCGTCGTCTCTATGACACTAAAACCAGCGCCTACATCACCCTGGGCGACGTCAAGGAACTGGTGCTGAAGTACGAGGGGTTCAAGGTGGTCGATGCCAAAACCGCCGAAGATCTGACGCGCAGCATCCTGTTGCAGATCATCCTGGAAGAGGAAACCGGCGGCGTGCCGCTCTTTTCCTGCGAACTGCTCTCCGGCTTCATCCGCTTCTACGGCAGCGCCTCGCAGAACATGCTTGGGCGTTATCTGGAAAACAACATGCGCACCTTCATCGAGTTCCAGCAGAAATTGCAGGAGCAGACGCGCAGCGTGTACGGCAGCGACGCTTCCAGCGTGCAGGCGGATTTCTGGAACCAGTTCCTCAACTTCCAGCAGCCGGCCATGCAGAACGTCATGGCGACCTACATGGACCAGTCGAAGAAGATGTTCCAGTCCATGCAGGATCAGCTACAGACCCAGACCCGCTCGATGTTTACGGGTTTTCAGGCGGGCGATAAGGAAGACAAGTAAGGGAAGAAAAACAAGGCGCGATGCGCCGGTTTTCCCCCCGGCGTGACGCCTTATTCACCCAGCCCCCCAGCCTCTCACCCGCCCAGCAGCAACATCAACTCCGCTTGCGCATGATGCGGTTTGCTGCGCGGCTTGCGCCGGCGCTGGTAGCTGCCCTGGCCGTTCATGTCCCAGCTTTGCTGGTTGTCGAGCAGGTAGGGTTTCAAGCCTTCGTTGATGACGCGCCTTTTCAGCTTGGGATCGAGCAGTGGGAAGGCGAGTTCGATGCGGCGGAAGAAATTGCGCTCCATCCAGTCGGCTGAAGAGAGATACACCGTTTCCCTGCCGCCCGCGTGGAAATAGAACACCCGGTGGTGTTCAAGAAAGCGGCCGATCACCGAGCGCACCCGGATGTTCTCCGAGAGCCCCGGCACACCGGGGCGCAGCATGCAGATGCCGCGCACGACGAGATCGATCGAAACGCCAGCGGCGGAAGCCTCGTACAGCGCGTGGATGACTTCGCGCTCGACCAGGGAATTCATCTTGGCAATGATGCGCGCCTTTTCGCCGCGCTTGGCGGCTTCCGCTTCGGCGGCAATGGCGGCGACGATGTTGGGTTGCAGGGTGAACGGCGCCTGCCACAGATGGCGCAGGGTGCGCGCCTTGCCCAGGCCGGTGAGCTGCTTGAACACTTCGGAAACGTCGTGGGTGAGTTCCTCGTTGGCGGTGAGCAGGCCGAAATCGGAATAGAGGCGGGCGGTGCGCGGGTGATAGTTGCCGGTGCCGAGGTGGGCGTAATGGCGCAATTGGCCTTCCTCGCGGCGCACGATCAGGAGCGCCTTGGCGTGCACCTTGTAACCGACCACGCCATAGACGACGTGCGCGCCGACCTGCTCCAGTTTGGTGGCCCAGCCGATGTTGGCTTCTTCGTCGAAGCGCGCCATCAGTTCGACGACGACGGTGACTTCCTTGCCGTTCTGAGCGGCACGGATCAGCGATTCCATCAGCACCGAATCGGTGCCGGTGCGGTACACCGTCATCTTGATCGCCGCTACGGCGGGATCGGTGGCCGCCTGGCTGAGCAGGTCGATCACCGGCGTGAAGGATTGATAGGGGTGGTGCAGCAGGATGTCGCCCCGGCGGATGCTGGCGAAGATGTTGCTGCCCTTGCCCAGGTTTTTCGGAATGCCGGGCAGGAAGGGGGAAAACTTCATGTCCGGGCGGTCGACCTGATCCGGCACCTGCATCAGGCGCACCAGATTGACCGGGCCGTTGACGCGGTAGAGATCGGCTTCCTGCAAGCCGAACTGGGCGAGCAGGAAATCGGTGATCGGCGGCGAGCAGTTGTTGGCCACTTCCAGGCGCACGGCGTCGCCGAAGTGGCGCTGCGGCAGTTCGCCTTGCAGCTTGGTGCGCAGATTGGTGATTTCTTCCTCATCCACGAACAGATCGGAATTGCGCGTGGCGCGGAACTGATAGCAGCCGAGCACGCTCATGCCGACGAAAAGTTCGCCGACGAATGCGTGCAGGATGGACGAGAGAAAAACGAAGCCGTAAGCGCAGCCGGCAAGCTCTTCCGGCAACTGAATGACGCGCGGCAGGACGCGCGGCGCCTGCACGATGGCGATCTTGGAGCTGCGTCCGAAGGCATCCTTGCCTTCCAGTTCCACCGCGAAATGCAGGCTTTTGTTGAGCACGCGGGGAAAGGGGTGGGACGGGTCGAGGCCGATGGGGGTCAGCACCGGCACCATTTCGCGCTGGAAAAACTGGCGTATCCATTCGCGCTGCGCTTCGTTCCAGGTGGCACGCGGTAAAAAGCGGATGCCTTCCTCGGCCAGCGCCGGCAGGATGACCGCGTTCAGCAAGGTGTACTGCTCATCGACGATGGCATGGGTTTCCGTGGCCACCAGACGGAAGGTTTCCAGCGCCGTTTTGCCGTCGATGGTGGCCAGCGACATTTGCGAGCGGATCTGTTCTTTCAGGCCGGAGACGCGAATCTCGAAAAATTCGTCGAGATTGCTGGAGACGATGGACAGGAAGCGCAGCCGTTCCAGCAGCGGCACCCGCTCGTCCGCCGCCTGGGCCAATACCCGGCGGTTGAAGGCCAGCAGGCACAGTTCGCGGTTGAGGTAGTTCTGCGGCGGAAAACGGAGAGAAAGGCGGGACGGGCTGGCGGGAATCATGGCGCACGGCTCGGAGGGGGACGGCGCAAGTATAGGCGTCATGGCTGGTATAAGTGGCAAATTCCCGCAGTTTGCGAGCCTTTTGTTACACCACGATGACAAAATGCGAAATTCAGCGCATGTTGCGGCCCAGGCGCACGGCTTCGCTCTCCAGCACCGAGGTGTCCACGCCGGCGCAGCCGGCAAGGTCGATTTCCTCGATGTCCGGCAGGCTGAAAGGGGCGAGTTTGGGGAGTCTGGCGTGGCCGTCGCGTTGCGCTTTCCAGCGGGCAATCATGATTTCATTGGCGGACAGGCCGCAGGGCATGTCGTCCGGCAGATCCGCGCCCAATTCGAGCAATAGACGCACGATTTCGGGCTGCTTGCCGCGTATCGCCATGCTCAGCGGCGAGGTGGGCAGGCGATTGTCCGGCCGATTGACCGGCACGCCCCGGGTAAAGAGCTCGCGCACGATTTCCGGGTGTCCCATGTGGCAGGCCATGCCCATGGCCAGACTCGCATCGCCTTGCTCATCGTGCAGATCCAGTTGCAGGCCTGCATCGAAGAGACGGCGCAGGGCGCTCAGGCGGCCGCTGCGGATGATCGGGATGAGTTTTTGTGAGGGGTCCATGAGGCAACACGGGAAAACGCCGATGTTAGTGGTCCCCGGTGTCTTTCTTTGTCAAGAACTGTAAATGAAATGTGTGATTTTTATGGAAAAATGCCAATCGAACATTGTTTTGTACTATCCATAAACGGTGGCAGCAGGTATCCTCTGCCAAGTTTGGTCGGAGGAACCTATAACGATGAAAATTCTCCTGGTGGATGATTCGCGGGCGATTGCCATGATTACGACGGCGCGCCTGGAATCCTTCGGGCACGAGGTGCGTCACGCCATCAATGGGCCGACGGCAATCGAATTGTTTCAGAAGGAAGATTTCGATCTCATTCTGATGGACATCGAAATGCCGGGCATGAACGGTTTCGAGACCACGACCCGCATCCGCAGCCTGGAAGGCCATGAGCAATGGGCGTGGACGCCCATCATCTTCGTCACCGCCACCGACAGCGACGACAATCTCGTGACCGCCATCGAAGCCGGCGGCGACGATTTCATCTCCAAGGGCGTGGCCGAGAGCGTGCTGCAAGCCAAGATGAAGGCCATGAGCCGCATCGCCACGCTGCGCTCGCGCCTGGCGCAAGCCAATAACCGCTTGCAGGATCAGGCCAATCACGATGGTTTGACGGGTTTGTACAACCGTCGCGCCATGGATATGCGGGTCGATCTTTTGTGGGAAAGCGCGGTGCAGAACGGCTATTCCTTTGGCCTGTTGATGATCGACGTCGATCATTTCAAGAAATACAATGACCATTATGGTCACCTGGCCGGCGATGATTGCCTGTGCAAGGTGGCGGCCTGCCTGGAGGAAGTGGCGGAAAAAATCAACGCCGAGGGCTGGGCCAAGGGCGTATTCGCCGCGCGCTACGGCGGCGAGGAATTCTCCATCGTGATCCCGGAAGCCGGAGCCGATGCGCACGCGAACGCCGGCAAACTGGTGGTGGATGCGGTGGCGGCGCTCAATTTGCCGCATGTGAAGAATGAAAGCGGCCATGTGACGGTTTCTGTCGGCGCCATCCGCGTCATGCCAGCCAACGGTTGGGTCAAGGAAACCTTCCGTCTGGCGGATGACCTGCTTTACCAAGCCAAATCGAGCGGTCGCAACCGCTGCGTGGCGAATTAAGGAAGTTCCGAATCAATCAAACCCGCTCGGGTTGAGTCTGTCGAAGCCCTTGATTTTGCAGATGATGCCCTTCGACAAGCTCAGGGCGAACGGATTTGTTCAGAGCTTCCTTAAGCGGTCGGTTCCGCCGTCTTTTCCGCATGCCGGCGCGCGGAACGGCGGTCTGCCTCAATCGTGGCAGAAAAAAGCCAGCGGGGCGTGCCCCGTCTCGCGGTAGATTTCGCAGCGGTCGATGTACTCGCGGGTGCTTTTCGGCATCGGCGTGCGGGCGCGGGTGATGTAGAAGATCAGGTCGCGTCCCTGGCGCAGCAGGTGCAGGCCTTCCATCGCGTCATGGCAGACGCTGCAGCCGGCGGCGTCGATCGGCTGCGGCACCAGATTGGTCAGGCGCTCGCCCGCCGTGACCATGCTGGACCAGACGTCGAAGATATCGGGGTCGGTGCGCAGCGTTTCGGTCTTGATCTTGGCGGTGTTGGCCAGTTCGACGATGGCCGGTTCGGCGGCGGCGAAGGCGGGCAGGCGGGCCAGATTGCCGATCATGGCGGCGGCGATGCGGTCGATGTCGCGCATGGTCTGGCCGATCTTGATGTAGCGGCTTTCGTAGAAATCTTCCAGCGGAATCGAAAAGGCGCGGAACGGCTCGCCCCATAGCTCGTCGATGCCTTCCTCGCCGCTACGGTGCAACACGTTCTTGCCCAGTTCCATGGCTTCCAGCAGGCAGCGCCCACATTCGCGCATGAGCGGGTTGTCGCTCAGGATCTCGATGCCGCAGGTTTGCAGTTCGACCAGCTTGCGGAAGATGTCCGCCGCGCGGTTGAACAGGGCGCCGGCGAGCATGGCGCCCTTGACGCGCCGGCGCGCGGGGTCGGTTTCCTGCTCGAAGCTCAGGCGCGCCTCGCTCAAGCGCGTGCCGGGGATGTTCAGGCCGTGCTCGGTATGGTTGAACAGGCGGCGGGTCAGCGCGTCGATCAGGCGCTTCTTCGCTTCCAGCGTATCGGCTGGCACGGTATAGACCTTGACCCAGTATCCGTCGTAGAACACCCGCTCCGCGCCATCGATGATGCGGCGCGTGCCTTCGGCGGGGTTGTCGTTATGGGGTTCTGTTACAGCGCGGGGAATGACCGGGTTCATGGGCGGCAAGTATTACAAAAGGCAGGGGGAGGGACAAGCAAAACGAGCTATCGCGTTTTTGGCCTGACAAGTTTTTACCTTTTTCCCCACACCGAAGGCGCAGGCGCTGGTTAAGATGGACACTTTCAAATCGTGCAGGAGCTTCCCATGCGCCAAGGTTTGCGTCGTTTTTCCCTGATTCTGGCCGGCAATCTGCTGGCCGCGCCGCTCATGGCCGGCACCACCATCGACCTCTCCGCCGAGGCTTCCCGCCCGGCCATCAACGATCAGGTGCGCGCCGTCGTCTATAGCGAGGTGCAGGGCGGCAACCCGGCCGAACTTGCCCGTCAGGTGAACCGCGAAATCGACGAGGCGCTGAAACTGATCCGCAGCCGCCCGGAGGTTTCGGTCAAGAGCGGCAACCAGTCGACCTACCCGATGTATGGCGAGAAACAGAAGATCGAAACCTGGCGCATGCGCAGCGAGCTGGTGCTGGAATCGCGCGATCTGGCCGCCGTTTCCCGCCTGCTCGGGGAATTGCAGCAGCGCAGGCTCGCCGTGGCGCAAGTGACGCAGATGCCCTCGCCGGAAACCCGCCGCAGCGCCGAGGATGACGCGACGCGCGACGCCATCAAGGCGTTCCAGTCGCGCGCCGAGGTCATTGCGGGCGCTCTGGGCAAAACCTGGAAGATCAAGCAGCTTTCCGTGTCGCAGCAAGGCGGCCACATGCCGATGCCGGTATTTCGCGCCGCCAAGGCGATGATGGCCGCCGAGGCCGCGCCCGCGCCGCTGGAAGCCGGTGAAAGCCTGCTGACGACCCAGGTCAGCGGGCAGATCGAACTGGCGGACTGAGTGCCCCAGGGAAGTTCTGAATCAATCAAAACCGTTCGGGCTGAGCCTGTCGAAGCCCTTGATTTTGCAGGTGATACCCTTTGACAAGCTCAGGGCGAACGGATTTGTTCAGAGCCTCCCTGGGACTGAGTGACCCGGAAAATCAGTCCAGCAAGGCCACCGACTTGATCTGCGCCCACACCGGCAAACCGGGCCGGATGCCGAGTTGGTCGGCGGCCCGGCGGGTCAGGCGGGCGATCAGGTGGCTTTCCCCGAGGCGGATACGCACCAGCAGCAGGCCGGGATGCTCGTCGGCCGCCAGACTGTCGACCACGGCGGGAAGCACGTTCTGGATGCTGCTGGCGCTCGGTTCCTGACACGCCAGACTGACGTCGCTGGCCAGGATGCGCAGGCGCACGGCCTGACCGGCCGGGCGGGCCTGCCGGCGCGTCCATAGCGCGCCGCCGGGAAAATCCACCCGGCTCAGGTGCCAGGCTTCGTCATGCGCGCCGAGGCGGGCATCGAGCACGACGCCGACGTCCTCGCCCAGGCGGATCGGCAGGTCGATGCGCGACAGGGTTTCTTGCAGGCTGCCGGCGGCGCTGACCCTGCCCTGGTCGAGCACCACCAGATGATCGGCCAGCCGCGCCACCTCGTTGGGCGCGTGGCTGACGTAGAGCATGGGAATGTCGAGCGCGTCGCGCAGCCGTTCGAGATAGGGCAGGATCTCCGCCTTGCGCTGCACGTCCAGCGCGGCCAGTGGTTCGTCGAGGAGCAGCAGGTCGGGATCGACGGCCAGCGCCCGGGCGATGCCGACGCGCTGCCGTTCGCCGCCGGAAAGACGCCCCGGTTTGCGCGCCAGCAGATGTTCGATGCCGAGCAGTTCGATCGCCTGTTCCAGCGCGATGCGCCCGCTGGGCTGCCGGTTGCGCTTGCGTCCGAATTCGAGATTGCCGAGTACGGACAGATGCGGAAACAGGCTCGCTTCCTGAAAGACGTAGCCGAGCGGCCGGGTATGCGGCGCGCGCCAGTGTTTTGCGTCCTGCCAGATTTCGCCGCGAAAGCCGAGGAAACCGTCCGGCACCCGTTCCAGGCCGGCGATGCAGCGCAGCAGGGTGGTCTTGCCCGAGCCGGACGGGCCGAACAGGGCGGTGACGCCGCGGCCCGGCAGATCGAGCGCGACGTCCAGCGTGAATTGCGGACGGACGAGGCGAAAGCGCGCGCTGAGCGCGGCATCCGCCGTGTTGTGCGCCGTATCGTGCGCGGTGTTCAAGGCGGTGTTCAATACACGCCCCCTTGCCGCGCGCCGGGTTTCCAGGTGTACATCGCCAGCAGGACGAGGAAGGAAAACACCAGCAGAATCGCCGCCAGACGGTGCGCGTCGGCGTATTCCATGGCTTCGACGTAATCGTAGATCTGCACCGAAGCCACCCGGCTGACACCGGGAATGTTGCCGCCGATCATCAGCACCACGCCGAATTCGCCGACCGTGTGGGCGAAGCTCAGAATGCCGGCGGTGATGAAGCCGGGCCGGGCCAGCGGCACGACCACGCTGAAAAAAGCGTCGAGCGGCGAAGCGCGCAGGGTGGCGGCGACTTCCAGCGGGCGCGGGCCGATGGCCGCGAAAGCCGTTTGCAGCGGCTGCACCATGAAGGGCAGCGAATACACCACCGAGCCGATCACCAGCCCCCAGAAGGTGAAGGCCAGCGTGCCCAGGCCGAGCGCCTGGGTCATCTGGCCCACCGGGCCGTGCGGGCCGAGCGTGACCAGCAGATAAAAACCCATCACCGAGGGCGGCAGCACCAGGGGCAGGGCGACGATGGCGCCGACCGGTTTTTTCCAGATGCTCGGGCTGCGCTCCAGCCACCAGGCCAGCGGCGTGCCGATGGCGAACAGGATCAGGGTGGTCGTGCCGGCGAGGCGGACGGTCAGCCAGAGGGCCTGCAGGTCGGTGGCGGTAGGCAGCATGGCGGCTGGTAACTGGTGCTTTGGTGCCAGGCGTTTTGGTGACTGCGCGCCGGATCAGCGCAGCGCGTAGCCGTAGGACTTGATGACGGCGTGGGCGTAGGGCGATTTCAGGAATTCGAGGAAGGCGCTGGCCGCCGGATTGTCCTTGCCCTTGTTGAGCAGCACGGCGTCCTGCAGGATCGGTTCGTGCATGTCGGCCGGCACGATCCAGGCCGAACCGCTGTTCAGCTTGCCGTCCTTGAACACTTGCGACAGGGCGACGAAGCCCAGATCGGCATTGCCGGTGCTGACGAATTGCAGGGTCTGGGCGATGTTCTCGCCCTGCACGAACTTGGGTTGCAGCGTGTCGAGGAGCTTCATCCGGGTCAGGGTTTCGACGGCGGCAAGGCCATACGGCGCGGTTTTCGGATTGGCGATGGACAGCTTGTTGAAGTTGCCGCTGCGCAGGATGCTGGCCTTGTCATCGACCAGACCGGCTTTGGCCGACCACAGCACCAGCGTGCCGACGGCGTAGGTGAAGCGGCTGGCGGCGATGCCCTGGCCTTCCTTGACGAGCTTTTCCGGCGTCGTGTCGTCGGCGGCGAGCAGGATGTCGAAGGGCGCGCCGTTGTTGATCTGGGCGTAGAACTTGCCGGTCGCGCCAAACGACAGGGCGGCGTGATGCCCGGTCTGACGCTCGAATTCGGCGGCGATCTGCTGCGACGGCGCGGTGAAGTTGGCGGCGACAGCCACCTGGACTTCGGCGGCTTGCGCGCCGAACGCGGTGAGGAGCAGGGAAAGAAGAAGAGCGGGCAGGCGTTTCATGAATATCTCCAGGTGAGATGAAAAAAATGGGTTCATTGGCGGCAGAGAATCACCGATGAAGCTTTGAAGGCCGCCCCGGCGGGCCGTCCGACGGCCAGCCCGAGCGTGTCGAGGCTGTCCCGGGTGACGACGGCGCAGACCGTGCGCCCGCCGGACAGGGCCAGCGTGACCTCGGCGTTGACCGGGCCTTCGTGGATGCGCGCCACTTCGCCCCAGAACTGGTTGCGGGCGCTGGTTTTCAGGGTGGGGTCGTTGAACAGCAGCACCGAGGAGGATTTCACCAGGGCGCTGACTTCCAGTCCCAGGCAAAGCCCCATGTTTTCCGCCGATTCGCCAGTGATGACCGCGACCAAGGTGTTCTCGCCGTCCAGCGCGATGCGCACCTCGTAATCGACTGCTCCTGGCGTCAGCCCGACGATGCGCCCGGCAAACTGGTTGCGGGCGCTGCTTTTCACCGCGAAACGCTGCAAGAGCTGGCGGAAAGCCTGGAAATCGCCGTGCTGGTGCTGGTTCAGATTGGCCGTCAGGCGCTCCAGGGCGCTCTGGTATTCGGCTTCCAGGGCGCGGTAGAGCGCGATCATGCTGCGGCCGTGCGCGGTGAGCCGGGTGCCGCCGCCCTGCTTGCCGCCGGCGCTGCGCACCACGAGCGGTTCCTCGGCCAGGTTGTTCATCGCATCCACCGCGTCCCAAGCCGCCTTGTACGACAGCGGCACCGCCTTCGCCGCCTGCGAGATCGAGCCATGCCGGTCGATGGCTTCGAGCAGGCGGATGCGCGTGTCGCCGAGAAAGGTGCCGAGCACGCCCTCGATTTCGAGCGTGCCGCGCAGGCGAGGAGCGGAGGAGGGCATCGGGGGGTTATGTACCGGCGTATATAGCGAAGCCGCAGTGTAGCCGAAAAAACACGCGAAAAACGCGGGCCTGTGGCTGTAAAACGCCAGCGTTATGGTTGCCAGGTGAACGCCGGTTTGCCTAAAGTGGTTGCCATCGCCAGTCCGGCGACCCATTCATCAGGAGAGAACGAAATGCAAATCAGCGCCCGTAACGTTTTTCATGGAAAAATCAGCGCCCTCAACCACGGCGCGGTCAATGCCGAAGTCGAACTGAGCTTGCCGGGCGGCGACCGCATCGTCGCCGTGGTCACTGAAACCAGCGTCGAATCGCTCGGTCTGGCGGTCGGCGGCGCGGCGATCGCCTACGTCAAGGCCCCCTGGGTGATGCTCCTGTGCGGCACGCCCGATGTGCGCTTTTCAGCGCGCAACCAGCTATCGGGGACGGTGAGCCGGATCAACCCCGGCGCGGTCAATACCGAAATCGCCCTGACCCTGGCCGGCGGCACGGTCGTGCACGCGGTCATCACCAACGAAGCGGCGCAGGAAATGGGCTTGCAGACCGGCGCGCCGGCCACGGCACTGATCAAGGCCAGCCACGTCGTGCTGGGCGTGCCGGTGTGATTTTCGGGCTTTCCGGCTAAAACGGGCTTTGCCAGCCTGTCGTTATGGAGTTGGATTCACGATTTGTAGGCCTGGGGTGATAGCACCAGGCAGGCATTCCGGCGGCAGGCGTTTTATCCGGGGCATGGGCTGCACACCAATCAATGCGCCAGCGCCTGCAAAGCCGCCAGCAGGCCGGCAATGTCCGCCGCCGTGTGCGCGGCGGATAGCGAGATGCGCAGGCGGGCGGTGCCTTGCGGCACCGTCGGCGGGCGGATGGCGGGCACCCAGAATCCTTTGTCCCACAAGGCTTGCGCCAGACGCAGGGCATCCTCGTTGCTGCCGACGATGAGCGGCTGAATGGCGCTCAGGGAGGCGGGCAGTTGCCATGCGCCTGGCTTGGCGGGGGTGCCAGTCAACTCGCGTAAACCGTCGCGCAACTCCCTGATGCGGGCGAACAGCGCGCTGCGTAGTGCGTCGCCCTGTTCGATCAGGCACAGGCTCTCGCGCAGGGCGCAGGACACCGCCGGCGGGCTGGCGGTGGTGAAGATGTAGCTGCGGGCGCGGCTGACGAGGGTTTCGATCACTTCTTCCGAAGCGGCGACGAAAGCGCCGCCCACGCCAGCGGCCTTGCCGAGCGTCCCCATGAGAATCAGGCGCGGGTCGGCGGGCAGGGCGAAATGCGCCAGACTGCCCCGGCCTTGCGGCCCGAGCACGCCGAAGCCGTGCGCGTCATCGACGACCAGGAAAGCCTCGTGGGTGCGCGCCAGCGCCAGCAGGGCGGGCAGCGGCGCGAGGTCGCCGTCCATGCTGAAAATGCTGTCGGTGACGATCAGCTTGCGCCGGGCCGTGCTGGCGGCGAGCAGGCGTTCCAGGGCCGCCAGATCGGCGTGCGGATAGCGCTGCACCTGCGCGCCCTGGGTTTTCGCCAGTTGCATGGCGTCGATCAGGGAGGCGTGGTTGAGCTTGTCGGCGAAAACCGCAGCGCCGCGCCCGGCCAGCGTCGGCGTGACGGCAAGATTGGCGAGATAGCCGCTGCTGAAAGTGAGCGCGCGGGAAAAGCCGGTGAAGTACGCCAGCGCCGCTTCCAGTTCGGCATGCGGCGCGAGGTGGCCGCTCAGAAGATGCGCAGCGCCGCTGCCCGCGCCCCAGCGCTGCGCGCCGTCCGCTATAGCGGCGGCCAGCGCCGGATGCTGCGCCAGCCCGAGGTAATCGTTGCTGGCGAAGTTGATGAGTTTGCGCCCGTCAACCTCGATTTCCCGCCCGCAAGGCGATTGCAGGATGCGGTGCCGGCGTTGCAGGCCGGCGGCGGCGAGGGTGTCCAGTTCCTGACGAAGCTCCGCGCTAAGGGGGGAAAGCGGGGAGAGGGCGGGGGGGGAGGGTGCAGCGGCGGGTGCGGTCATGAAATCGTCGGGCGGGCAGCGAGTCGTTCCCGGCGGTTTCAGGCCGGCAAGGGCAGCAGGGCGCGCTGCGACACGATCAGGCGTTTCTTGATGCCGGCGGCGATTTCCCGCTCCACTTCCCACATCGCCATGCCCTTGACCACCGCCACTTGCTCCACGGCGATGACGATTTCGCCGATCTTGGTGCACAGGTAGCGGGTACCACGTTGAATCGTTGCCTTGACCTTCATGGATGAACTCCTTAGGGTGGGTGCGTGGAGGTTTGATCCTAGCCGCACGGCAGGCTAAAAGCAAATGGAGCGCGGCATGGCGGAGCGTGTGGAAAAAAAACGGCAGTTTCGGGTGATCGGCGCCGCCAGCGGCATCGGCGCGCAGGATCAGGGCTGCGCGGCGGGGCCGCCGGCCTTCCATCGTTCGCACGCTTGGCGCGCCCTGAGCGGGCGGGACGGAGTGCATTGGGGCGAGACGCTGTTCGCGCCGCAGGAAGCGCCGCCGTTGGCACGCATTGCCGGCCTGTGCCGGAAACTCACCGAAACAGTGGCGGCAACGCTGGCCGCCGGTGAATTCCCGCTCGTCCTGGGCGGCGACCATTCGGTCGCCATCGGCACCTGGAGTGGCGTGGCGCGGCACCTGGGAAAAGCGCCCGGCCTGCTGTGGATCGACGCTCATCTGGACAGCCACACCCCGGCCAGCACCTATTCCGGCGCGGTGCATGGGATGCCGCTCGCCTGCCTGCTCGGCCAGGGCGACAAGCGGCTTCTGCATCTGGGCCTGCCCGGCCTGCAGATCGACCCCCGGCGCAGCGCAGTTTTCGGCGCGCGCAGCTTCGAACCCGAGGAATGCCGGCTGCTGCAACGCCTGGGCGTGCGCGTGATCGCCGCCGAAGAACTTGCCCGCGACGGTTTCGCCGCCTGCCTGGATCGCGCCATGCGCATCGTCGGCGCGGGCGGCGAACCGTTCGGCGTGACGCTCGACCTGGATGCCATCGACCCGCGACTCGCCCCCGGCGTCGGCTCCCCCGAACCGGACGGCCTGCGCGCCGAGGACGTGCGCACCGCGCTCGCCTGGATCGCCACCCTGCCGGGCTTCACCGCCCTGGAAATCGTCGAATACAACCCCGACCGCGACCGCTTCTCCAGCACCGCCCGCCTGCTCGCCGCCTTGCTGGAAAGCGTGATCGAGGCGGATCGTCCGCGCAGCGCAGGGTAAAACGGCAACGTTGCCAGCCCGCTACCGGCAGGGGGATACTGACTCCTTGGCGACAACAAGCAGGAGAAAACACATGACACACGATCAAATCCGCGAGGCCATCCGCTCCGGCTGGCCCTTCTTCGGCGTCAGCCGGCAAGGTCAGGTGCTGGCGCGCTACATCCCGTTCGGGCCGGTGTTCCGCTGGAAGAAAAACCAGATGATCCCGACGCCCCTGCAAGGCGAGGATCTGCTGTGGTGGCTACAGGCCAATGATGAAACCGAGGATGAAACCTATTGATCCGGCGCGATAGCGCCGCCACTGCCTGATTTCCAGCCACCCGTTTGGTATCGTGCCGCAGGAAACCGGCCCTCTGGCCGATTCCCATTCCCGCCCTGACGCAAGCGCCTGAACCGCGACGAGGACATTACTCCCGCAACGGTGGAGCAACCTAAGCGCGTGGCCGGGGGTTGAAGGCAAAACGTGCGGACAGATCGGCGGCTTCGACGCGCTCCACCGGCAAGCCGCGCCAGGTGACGCCGACGGTTTCCCCGGCCAGCAAGGCCAGCCAGCTTGCTTCGTCATCGGGCTGGCATTCGGCGAGCCAGACGGCCAGATCGCGGTCGTCGAGCAGGCCGAAGCCGAGTTCGGTCAGCAGATAAAGGCTGCCTTCGGCATCGAGAAAAAGGGCACTGACCTCCCCGGCGGCGGCCCCGGTATGGGCCAGCAGCCGGCCTGCGGAACGGCGGAATACCCAGGGCGTCGCGGCCAGATCGGCGTACACCTTCTGCGGCCCGTTCTGCACGAACCAGCAGCCGTCGTCCCCGGTCTGGTAGTGCTGGTGCAGGAAGGCCAGCAGGCCAGGATGGCTGACGCGCTCGCCTTGCAGACGCCACTGGCCGCGCCGGTCGAGCGAAAGCCATTCATAGCAGGCCGGCACCTGCGGCCAGCGCTTGGGGAAGGGCGGCGCGGTCACGGAAAACGAGCCGCGCTTCAGTCGGCGGCGTTCCGGTAAGCGTCGGCGGCAAGCAGCGGCGCGCGCTCGATGCCCTCGTCCGGGCGCAGCTTGAACAGCCAGGCCGCGTAGGCGTCCTGATTCACCAGCTCGGGCGCATCGGCCACCGCGCCATTGATTTCCGTTACCGTCCCGGCCAGCGGCGCGTAAACGTCGGAAGCCGATTTCACCGACTCGACCACGGCAATCTGCGCGTCCGCCGCGAAATGCGCGCCGACCGCCGGCAATTCCACGAACACCAAGTCGCCCAGGGCTTCCTGCGCGTGGTCGGTGATGCCCACGCTCACCGTGCCGTCGGCATGGTCGAGTACCCAGGCGTGGGCGGCGGTGTATTTGAGATGTTCGGGCAATTTCGACATGGCGCATCCTCGCAAAATCGGCAGATACGAAATCCCGTCAAAATCCGCCGCACAAAGGGCGCGTAGTGTGCCACAAAGCGCCGTCAGGAGAAAAAAAGCGGTCGTTCCAATCGGCCTCTCCGCCTGAAACAAATTGACACAAGCTCGTCTTATTAACAGAATAAGAATCTTTCGCAATAACCAACCGTTCCGGGCCTGTGCCCGCACTGCAAGCCAAAAATCTTTTTTTGCCGGAGCCGCCCGTGTCAGTTTCACCTGATCTCGCCCGTCCCGACGTTGCCAGCCTCTACAGCCAGCACCACCGCTGGCTGCATGCCTGGCTGTCACGCAAGCTCGGCTGCACCGAGCAGGCGGTGGACATCCTGCACGACACCTTCCTGCGCGTGCTCGGCCCCCGGCATGCCGCCGAAGCCGCCAACTGGCGCGAGCCGCGCGCTTACCTGACCACGGTGGCCCGTCGTCTGGTTACCGACCACTGGCGGCGGCGCGAACTCGAACGCGCCTGGCTTGAAGCCCTGGCGCACCTCCCGGAACCGGAAACCCCTTCGCCCGAAACCCGGTTGCTGCTGCTTGAGGCGCTGGATCGCGTCGACCGCGTCCTCAACGAACTGCCGCCGCTCACCCGCGAAATTTTCCTGCGCTCCCAACTGCACGGCCAGCTTTACGCCGCCATCGCCGCCGACCTGAAAATCTCCCTGCCCACCGTCAAGCGCCACATGAGCCGCGCCTTCCTCGCCTGTCTGAGCATCGCATGAACGCTCAGGCCGACCCGCCCATCGACCCCGCCATCCTGCGCGAAGCCGCCGACTGGCTGAGCCGCCTGCATGCCGGCGATGCCTCCTCCGATGATAACCACTCTCTTGTTTTCCATAGGGTTACAGTATAGGTTTCGAATAGCAGCCGATCGCCGAGTCGGCCGGTTTGCCGATG
>URNG01000067.1 GCA_900549295.1 uncultured Rhodocyclaceae bacterium | reverse complement strand
GCCAGCGGCACGGTCAACATCCGCGAGCGGCTCCCCCCCCCCCACCCACCCCCCCCCCGCCATACCGATTACCGGGACGCATCGGGCAACAACCGCGTGCGCCCGGACTGCCACGGCGGCGCGGCCATCCCCGTCGAAATGGCGCGCTGGCCCGCCGCGCTGGAACCCTGGCTGGACCCGGCCACCCGCCAACGCGCCGTGCCGCCACCCTGGGCCGCCGATTGCCGACAACACCAGAGCGCCGACAGCGGCCTGAAAATCGTCGGCATCACGCCCGGCGAAACCCTGCGCCGCAGCAACGCTGGAACACCGCCGCGGCTGCGCCTGGAAGCGCGCGGCGGCGAGCGGGAAACGCTGTTCTGGCTGGTGGATGGCAAGCAGATCGGACGCAGCGAGGCCGGGAAAAACCTGCTCCACGCCTTCACCGCGCCCGGGCGGCATCGCATTACCGTGCTGGACGAAAGCGGGCGTTACGACAGCGTGGAAATCAGCGTCGCAGTCGATCCCCATTGAGCCGCGAGGATCACGGCTGGCGGCGGTTTTCCCTGGCCATGAAGCGGATGATCTTCTCGCCGCTTTTCTCTTCGCCCTTCCAGGCATGGCCGTACACCACCTCGAACGTGGCCGGCAGCTTCCCCTCCGCCCGGAGCGCTTCGTAGGCCGCCTTCACCTCGGCCAGACGGCGCGGCGTCAGCAGCCCGCGGCGGCGCGCCGTCATGGCGCAGGCGGAGCCGGCGGCGCGCAGGTCGGCGAACAGGGCGTCCACCGTGTCGTAAGTCAGGGTGATGCTTTCCATATCGACCACCGGATCGGCAAAACCCGCTTCCAGCAGCATGTCGCCCAGATCGTGCATGTCGGTGAAACGCTGCGTATGCGCGTCGCCATCGGCGAAAGCGGCGCGCAATTCGCGCAGGGTGTCCGGCCCCAGGGTGGAAAACATGAACAGGCCGCCGCTCGCCAACGCGCGGTTCACCTCGCCAAACACCGGCAGCGGATGATCCAGCCAGTGCAGCAGCAGGTTCGACCAAACCAGATCGACACTCGCGCTCTTGAGCGGCAGGGCCGCCGCATCGGCTTGCAGAGGCAACGGCCCGGACGGCGCTCGCCCCAGCCAGCGCCGCCACGCGGATGGCGCGGGCGCCATGCCCTGCAGCATCGGCGCGGCCAGATCGAGGCCGTACAAGCGCGCCGCCGGGTAGCGCGCTTGCAGCGCGGGGAAGCTGCCGCCACGGCTGCATCCCAGATCGAGCATGCGTTTGGGGTCGAGCCGCACGTAATCGAGGCGCTCGGCCATGCGCCGGTCGATCTCGCGGGCCAGAAAATCGCCTACCGGATAATCCGCCGCAGCGCGCGCGAAGCGGCGCGCCACCTGACGGCGGTCAACGAAGGGCGGCGCGGCGGGTTCAGCCTTCAAGGCGGGGCTTCAAAGCGGGATTTCAAACGGCGCGCAGCCCCAGGCGGGCGAACAGGGCATCGTCGCGATCCGCTTCCGGATTGCCGGTGGTAAGCAGTTGGTCGCCGTAGAACATCGAATTGGCGCCGGCCAGGAAGCACAGCGCCTGCAACTCGTCGCTCATCGCCTGCCGCCCGGCCGACAGGCGCACCCAGGAAGCCGGCATGGCGATGCGGGCGGCGGCGATGGTGCGCACGAACTCGAAGGGATCGAGCGCCGGCACGTCCGCCAGCGGCGTGCCGGGAATCGGCACCAGATTGTTGATCGGCACCGATTCCGGCGGCGCCGGCAGATTCGCCAGCTGCACGATCAGGGCGGCGCGGTTCTTGCGCGTTTCGCCCATGCCGATGATGCCGCCGGAGCACACGTTGATGCCAGCGTCGCGCACCTGATCGAGCGTGTCCAGCCGGTCGTCGTGGCTGTGCGACTTGATGACCTGACCGTAGAATTCCTTGTCGGTGTCCAGGTTGTGATTGTAGTAATCCAGCCCGGCTTCCTTCAGCTTCTGCGCCTGCCCGTCCTTCAACATGCCGAGCGTCACGCAGGTCTGCATGCCGAGCGCCTTCACTTCGCGCACCATGTCCAGCACGCGCTCCAGATCCTGCTCCTTCGGCCCGCGCCAGGCCGCTCCCATGCAGAAGCGCGACGCCCCCTTCTCCTTGGCCTTGCGCGCCGCCGCCACCACTTCGTCGACCGGCATCAGGCGCTCGCGCCCCAGTTCGGTGTCGTAGCGCGCCGATTGCGAGCAGTAGCTGCAATCTTCCGAACAGCCGCCCGTTTTCACCGACAGCAGCGTGGATCGCTGAATGTCGTTTGCATTAAAATATGAGCGATGGACTTGCTGCGCGCGATACAGAAGATCCATCAGGGGCAACTCGTAAAGCGCCAGCACCTCGGCCACCGTCCAGCGATGGACGGGCAAGGGCGCGGCGGCGGAATCGTTCGGGGAAAGCGTGGGGTTAGGCATGGAATGTCCTGAAGAAAATACAAAAAAACCGCAGACGGGCGGCAATAATTATGGATTATCCGAAGCGGCCGGCGGCAAGTCAATTTTACCAGCCCCGCCGGCGCTTGCCGCAGTGCCAGATCGGCAAAACTTCTTCATCGGCTGGCAAGACGCCGCCCGCCGGATCGGCCGCCTCCGGCAAGGCTGGCCGGTTCTGCTGCCCAGCCATTGCCTGCTTTGCGGCGTCCGCAGCCCGGCGCAGATTCTCTGTCCGGACTGCCGCGACGATCTGCCTGCCCTGGCACCGGCGCATTGCCCGCTCTGCCTGGAAAGTACCAGCTATGGCGAGCGCTGCGGCCGCTGCCTGACCGAGCCGCCCGGTTTCGACGGCGTATTCGCCGCCTACACCTACGATTTCCCGCTCGACAAGCTGATTCACGCCTTCAAATATGGCCAGCAACTCGCCCTGGCCGGCTGGTTCGCCGCGCAGCTTGCCGACCTGCTCGCGCCGCGGCAGGCGGAACACGGCTGGACGACGCTCATCCCGCTGCCCCTGCATCGCCGCCGTCTGGCCGAACGCGGTTTCAATCAGGCGCTGGAAATCGCCCGCCCGCTAGGCAAGCGGCTGCACATTCCCTGCGATGCGAACGGCCTGACGCGTATCCGCGCCGGCGCGCCGCAAGCCTCTCTGCCGCTCAAGGAGCGCCTGCGCCATCTGCGCGGCGCTTTTGCCTGCCAGCGCGATTACCGGCAGCAGCGCGTCCTTCTGCTCGACGACGTGCTCACCAGCGGCAGCACCGCCAACGAATGCGCCCGCGTGCTCAAGCAGCGCGGCGCGGCCAGCGTGCATGTGGCCGTGATTGCACGCGCCTTGCGCGATTGATTCCGTGCTTTAATCGCGCCTTTTCAGCCATGTTTGCCGTCGTTCTCTACCAGCCGGAAATCCCACCCAACACCGGCAACATCATCCGCATGTGCGCCAATACCGGAGCTGAACTGCATCTGGTCGAACCGCTCGGCTTCGACCTGAGCGACAAACACCTGCGCCGCGCCGGCCTCGATTATCACGAGTACGCCCGCATCACGCGCCACGCCGATTGGCAGACCTGCTGTCAGGCACTCGCCGGTCGGCGCATGTTCGCCCTCACCACAGGCGGCAGCCGTTCGCTTTATGCGGTGGCTTTTCAGCCGGGCGACGTTTTCGTTTTTGGCCGGGAAACAGCGGGATTACCGCCAGACATCCGGGACAGCTTTGCCGCCGAAGCGCGGCTGCGCCTGCCCATGCGCGCCGGCCAGCGCAGCCTCAATCTCTCCAACGCCGCCGCCGTGAGCATTTTTGAGGCCTGGCGGCAGTGCGGATTTGCGGAATCGGTTTAAACAGAACCGGTTTTGAAAAGGTTCTGGCACCGGCACCGGGCGCTCAAACCATCTCTTCCCGGGCCTGGCGAGCCATCAATTGCTCCAGCGCCGCCCCGGCCGTCAACTCGCCGGCCAGCACGGCGGCAACGGCGCGGCTGATGGGCATGTCCACACCCAGTTTGGCAGCCAGCCGGTCGGTTTCGCGCGCGGTATAAACGCCTTCGGCCACGTGGCCCAATTCGTCCAGTATCGTGGCCAGCGATTTGCCCTCGGCCAGCCCCAGGCCCACTCGCCGGTTACGCGACAGATCGCCGGTGCAGGTCAGCACCAGATCGCCCATCCCGGCCAGGCCCAAAAAGGTTTCGCGCTGCCCGCCCAGCGCCACGCCAAGGCGGGCAATTTCCGCCAGGCCGCGCGTCATCAGCGCCGCGCGCGCATTCAGGCCCAAGCCCAAGCCATCACAAACGCCGGTGGCGATCGCCAGCACATTCTTGACGGCGCCACCGACTTCGACGCCTACCAAGTCATCGTTGGCGTAGATACGCAGACGTTTGCCGTGCAAGGCGCTGGCCGTCTGCCGCGCAAATTCGGGATGATTGGCCGCCAGCGCGACCGCAGTCGGCTGACCGGCGGCGACTTCTTCGGCAAAACTCGGGCCGGAGAGCGCGCCGCAGACGCGCTCCGGCCCCAACACCTCGCGCACCACCTGATGCGCCAGCAAGCCGCTGCCTGCCTCGAAACCCTTGCATACCCACAACAGGGGCAGCGGACAATCCAGCGCGCGCAGGTGCTCCAGCGTCGAACGCAAACCGGCCATGGGCGTGGCAATCAGAACGACATCGGCTCCCGCCAGGGCCGCCGCAAAATCGGTGGCGACCTGCACTGACTCCGGCAGGCGGTAGCCCGGAAAGAAACGGCGATTCTCCCGGTGCTGCTGCAAATCTGCCGCCACATCGGCTTCGCGCGACCACAGGGTAACCGCATTCCGTTCGGCAAAAGCGATGGCCAGCGCCGTGCCCCAGGCCCCAGCACCCAAAATGGCGAGTTTCATAAGCCCCAGATCTGATTGGCGCGGACGAAACCGGCCACGCCATCGCGATGCTTGACCTGCACCCAGCCTGGCGTGCCGGCGGCGACGAAATCCAGAACCAGCCATTTGCCACATTCGGCAAGCACCGGCGCATCGTCGCGCGCATCCTGGCGCAGCGCAGTTTGCGCCGCAGTCACGATCACGGTGCGCTGGGCAGCCAGTTGCCGAGCTTCGATCCAGGCCAGTGTGCCTTCGGCATCGCGCACCTTGACCCAGCCGTCGAGCTTCACCACCGCTTCGACCGGCGTCTGTGCCTTGATCAGATACAATTTTTTCGCCTGCTGCGAGGGCGCATCGTAGAGCACCGCCGCCGGCACGCCGATCGAACGGTAATCCACCGCCCCGGCGAGCGGGGCGAATGCGAGCGCGCCCAGGGTCGCAGCGAAGAGGCGCAGCGCTTTCATTGCAGCGAATCGCTGCCTTCGGCGTTCTGGCTTTCCTGCAGGCGCTGCATGTACATCGCCTCGAAATTGACCGGTTGCAGCACGATGGGCTGGAAGCCCGCCCGCGTCACGGAATCGGCCACCGCCTCGCGGGCGTAGGGGAAGAGGATGTTGGCGCAGGCCACCATGATGAGCGCTTCCAGTTGCTCTTCCGGCACGTTCTGGATGCGGAAGATGCCAGCCTGGCCCACTTCCACCAGGAACACCGTCTTTTCGGCCAGTTTGGCGGTTACGGTCACCGTCAGCACGACTTCGAACACCCCGTCGGCCACGCCACGGCCGCTGGTATTGAGGCCGATTTCGACCTGTGGATTCTCCTGTTCGAGAAAAACCTCCGGCGCATTCGGCACTTCGACCGAAAGATCGCGCACATAAAGCTTTTCAATACCAAAAACCGGCGCTTCCTGAGCTGCGGCGTTCTGTTCGTTCTGTTCCATGCGTCTCTTTCTTTATATTCAAGATGTTATGCAAAAATCATTCAGCCTTGCCGTCAAGCAAGGGGCGCAGTTTGCCGGCGGAGTCGAGGGCAATCAAGTCATCGCAGCCCCCCACGTGCGTCTCGCCGATATAAATCTGCGGCACGGTGCGCCGTCCGGTGCGCTGCATCATTTCCTCGCGCCGCTCGGGCTCCAGGTCGACGCGAACCTCTTCGATCTGCGTTACGCCGCGCGCCGCCAGCAACTGCTTGGCGCGAATGCAATAGGGACAGACGGCGGTGGTGTACATCAACACGGCTTGCGTCATTTCTTCCTGCCTCCCTTGACGAGCGGATAATTGGCCGCAGCCCAGGCATCGACGCCGCCGCTCAGGTTGTAAAGCTGCTCGAAACCCGCTTTTTTCAGCGTCGTGCAGGCACGGCCCGAGCGCATGCCGGACGTGCAGCAGACGATGAGCGGCTTGTTCTTGCAGGATTCGAGCTCCCCCAGGCGCTCATCGAGCTGGCCGACGGGAATGTGCAGGGCATTGGGCAAGCTGCCGGCAGCCATTTCATTGGCCTCGCGCACATCGAGGATGCGCGCATCTTCGCGGTTGATGAGCAGAGTCGCTTCGCCGGGATTGACCGGTTTGCCTACCGAGCGGAAAAAAAGCGGCCACAACAGACCCAGGCCACTGACGACGACGATCCCGAGCAACAGGATATTCTGATTCACAAACTCCATCGGCATGGATTACGGCTCCACTCCACAAAAAACTTCGCGCATCATGCCGATGAGCTGCAGGGTGCGCTGATCGCCCACCCGATAAAAAACCCGATTCGCATCCTTGCGCGTCAGCAGCACCCCTTTTTCGCGCAGGATGGCGAGATGCTGGGAAATATTGCTTTGCGAGGTGCCTACGGTATCGACGATATCCTGCACACAGGCCTCCTGCTCCCCGACCACACACAGAATCTTTAAGCGCAGGGGATGCGCGATCGCCTTGAGCGCGCGCGCTGCCGTTTCGATATGCTCCTGCTTGTCGATCAGATTGACGGAAGAAATAAGCACAATGAAAACCTCGTTTCGGTTGAACGGTTGATTATAGAATAAGCCTTGCCATAACAAGAGCCCAATGTAGACTTCTCCCCATGTCGTTTTTCAATCAGCGCATGACTGCCCGGATCCAGGCGCTGACGTTCGCGCTGTTTCTGCTCCCGCTTCTCTCCTGCGCGACATCCCCCGCCTGGGCGCAGAAATCCACCAGCGCCCCCGAAGTCGCTGAAAAGCGCGCCGACCTCGATGGCCTGCGCCAGCGTATCGACAGTTTGCGCAAGGAATTGAGCAGCAACGAAGGTTCGCGCGCCGAAGCCGCCGACCGCCTGCGCGAATCCGAACGCCAGATTTCCCGCCTGCAGCGCCAGCTGCACGATCTGGGCAGCCAGCGCGGCCACCTGCAGCAACAGCTGGGGGCACTGGAAAACCAGTCGCGCTCCCTGGGCGACACGCTGACCCAGCAGCAAACTCAGTTGGAACGGCTCCTCTATCGTCAGTACCTGCGCGGCGACCCGGACTCCCTGCAGCTATTGCTCAACGGCGACGACCCCAACCAGCTGGCGCGCGATCTCCACTATCTTTCCGCTGTCGCCAGCGCCCGCAGCGAATTGATGGGCGAAATCCGCCAGACCATCCAGCAGAAGAAAGCCCTGGCCGCGCAAACCCGCGAACGCAGCGCCGAACTCGCGGCAGTCGAAAGCGAGCAGCGCAAGCAGCATGGCGAACTCGACAAAGAGCGGCAGGCGCACAAGTCCCTGTACGCGGAGATCTCCGACAAAGTCCGCAGCCAGCGCCGCGAAATCGGCGCCTTGCAGCGCGATGAAAAGCGCATGAGCCAGTTGGTCGAGCGCCTGTCGCGCATTCTGGCGCAACAGGCTGCCGCCGCACGCGCCGCCGAAGCGCAGCGGCGCAAACAGATGGAAGAAGCGGCGCGCAAAGCCGCTGCCGCAGGCAAGACGCCGCCGCCTGCCGCCAGCGAGAAGAAAACCGCCGGAGAAACCGAGAACCGCTACGAACCGGTGCCCAGCGACGGCAGTTTCGCCAAGCTCAAGGGCAAACTGCGCCTGCCCGTCCAGGGCACCGTCAGCGGCCGCTTCGGCAGCGCGCGCGAAGGCGGCGGGCAGTGGCGCGGGGTATTCATCCGCACTGCCAACGGCAGCCCGGTCAAGGCCATTGCCAAAGGGCGCGTGGTTTTTGCCGAATGGATGCGCGGTTTTGGCAACCTCCTCATCATCGACCACGGCGATGCCTACCTCTCGATCTATGGCAACAACGACGCGCTGCTCAAACAGGTCGGCCAGGCTGTGCAGGGCGGCGATACCGTGGCCAGCGTCGGCAATACCGGGGGCAACCCGGAATCCGGTTTATACTTTGAAATCCGCCGTCAAGGCCAACCAATCGACCCCTTATCCTGGGCTACGCTGAAATGAGCAAACTGAAAACCTGGAGCCTCGCCTTGGGCGGCTTTGTCGCCGGCGCGCTGATCACCCTGCAGATACCGGCCTTTGCCCAGAAAGACGCGACCAGCAAGCTGCCCATCGACGATCTGCGCACCTTTGCCGAAGTCTACAGCGCCATCAAGCAGGGCTATGTCGAACCGGTCGAAGACAAGAAAATGATCGCCAACGCGATTTCCGGCATGCTCTCCAACCTCGATCCGCATTCGGCCTATCTGGACACCGATTCCTTCAAGGATCTGCAGGTCGGCACGCAGGGCGAATTCGGCGGCCTGGGCATCGAAGTCGGCATGGAAGACGGCCTGGTCAAAGTGGTTTCACCGATCGAAGACACCCCGGCTTACCGCGCTGGCGTCAAGGCGGGCGACCTCATTTTCAAGCTCGACGACACCCTGGTCAAAGGCTTGAGCCTGTCCGACGCGGTGAAGAAAATGCGCGGCAAACCCAAGACGTCGATCCGCCTGAGCATTTTGCGCAAGGGCGAAAGCAAACCCATCGAACTCACGCTGACGCGTGAAGTCATCAAGGTGCAGAGCGTCAAATCGAAGCTCGTCGAACCCGGCTATGGCTGGGTCCGCATCACCCAGTTCCAGGAAACCACGGTTGCCGATCTGGCCAAGCATCTGAACGGCCTGTACAAAGAAGGCGACCTCAAGGGTCTGGTGCTGGATCTGCGCAACGATCCGGGCGGCCTGCTCAATGGCGCCATCGGTGTCTCTTCCGCTTTCCTGCCGCCGGATCTCAAAGTCGTCTCCACCGACGGCCGCACGCCGGACGCCAAGCAGGAATTCCTTGCCCGCCCCGGTGATTACCTGCGCGGCACGCGTGAGGACCCGCTCGCCAAACTGCCGGTCGGCGTCAAGAAAGTGCCGATGGTGGTGTTGGTCAATGGCGGCTCGGCCTCGGCCTCGGAAATCGTTGCCGGCGCGCTGCAGGATCACAAGCGCGCCGCCGTCATCGGCACCCAGACTTTCGGCAAGGGTTCGGTGCAATCCGTGCTGCCGCTGCCCAACAACACGGCCATCAAGCTGACCACGGCGCGTTACTTCACGCCTTCGGGCCGCTCCATCCAGGCCAAGGGCATCACGCCGGACATCGTCGTCGAGGAAACCGCCAATGGCAGCAACGGCACCCGCATCCGCGAGGCCGACCTGGAACGGCACCTGGAAGACAAGAACGAAAAGAGCGATAAAAACGACAAGGCCGAGGCCGGCAAGGACAACAAACCCGCCGCTGCGGCCAAACCGTCCGCCAAGAGCGAGAAGGACAACAAGGAGGCGGGCAAGAACGCCAAGGATGAGGACGATCTGCCGCACGCCCGTCTGGAATACGCCAGCAAGGACGATTACCAGTTCCAGCAGGCGCTGAACATCCTCAAGGCCACGCAAATCATGCAGGGGGCGCGGCCGCAGCAGTAAAACGGCATGGACGACACGCAGCTCCTGCGCTACAGCCGGCACATCCTGCTCGATGCGCTGGGGGTCGAAGGACAGCAGCGCATTCTGGATGGCCGCGTGCTCATCGTCGGCGCCGGCGGCCTCGGCTCACCGGCAGCGCTTTATCTGGCGGCGGCGGGCGTCGGGCAGATCACCCTGGCCGACGACGACACGGTAGACCTCACCAACCTGCAACGCCAGATCCTGCACCGCGACAGCCGCATCGGCATGAACAAGGCGCTGTCCGGGCAAACTGCCCTGGCCGAGATCAACCCGGAGGTGCACGTCGTGCCGCTGGCCGAGCGCCTGAACGCGGCGCGTCTCTCTGAGCTTGCCGCCGAGGCCGACGTCGTGCTCGACTGCACCGACAACTTCGCCACCCGTCACGCCATCAACCGCGCCTGCGTGCGGCAAAGGAAACCTCTGGTTTCCGGCGCGGCCATCCGCTTCGACGGCCAGGTCAGCGTATACGGCCTGCATCAGCCCGAGGCTCCCTGCTACCACTGCCTGTTTCCGGAGGCTGCCGACGTCGAGGAAACCCGCTGCGCGACCATGGGCGTATTCGCGCCGCTCACCGGCATCGTCGGCAGCATGCAGGCTGCGGAAGCGCTCAAATTGCTCGCCGGCATCGGCGAAACGCTGAATGGCCGTTTACTCCTGATCGACAGCCTGGACATGCAATGGCGTAGCGTGCGCTTCAAGCGCGACCCGGACTGCGCGGTTTGCAGCACAGATCCAGCGGCTTAGATGGGTCGGGCACGCAGAAAAATATCCGCGCCGATTTTGCGCACGTCGATCAAATCCAGCTTTTTCTGTTCGCTCAATGTCGTCAATGCCGGCCACTGGCACACGCCTTGCGCCTGGTCTCCCAGCAAGCACGGGGCCAGATAAGCAATCAACTCATCCACCAGGCCTGCCCGCAGCAAAGCGCCGTTGAGCCCTGCGCCCGCTTCGACGTGGATTTCGTTACAGCCACGTTCGGCGAGTTTTTCCAGCAAGGCCGCCAGATCGACCCGCCCATCGGCACCGGGCAAGACCAGGATTTCGGCCCCTGCCGCACGCAAGGCCGAGGCTTGCGGCAAATCGGCGCTGGCGCTTGCCAGCAGCGCGCCGCCGGTCAGCACTTTGGCGTTGGCAGGCGTTTGCAGGCGGGAATCCACCACCACCCGCAAAGGTTGGCGCTCGGTTTCCACCGCGCGCACGGTCAGGCCGGGATCATCGGCCAGCACCGTGCCGCTGCCGGTGAGAACGGCACAGGCGCGCGCGCGCCAGCGGTGGCCATCGTTGCGCGCTGCGGGACCGGTAATCCACTGACTGGCGCCATTCAGCAGCGCGATTTTGCCATCCAGGCTGGCCGCCATTTTCAGGCGCACCCACGGCCGCCCCCGCCGCATGCGGGAAACGAAACCGATGTTCAGTTCCTCGGCCTCCGCCTCCAGCAGCCCACTGGCCGTATCGATACCCGCCGCTGCCAGCATGCTTAACCCGCGCCCGGCGACCCGCGGATTGGGATCGGGCATGGCCGCCACCACCCGCGCCACACCCGCCGCGATCAGCGCCTCGGCGCAGGGCGGCGTGCGGCCATGATGGCTGCACGGCTCCAGCGACACATAGGCCGTTGCGCCAGACGCCCGTTCACCCGCCGCGCGCAGGGCGTGCACCTCGGCATGCGGCTCGCCGGCGCGCTCGTGCCAGCCTTCGCCGACGACCTTTCCGGCCTTGACGACGACGCAACCGACGCGCGGATTGGGCGTGGTCGTCCACAGCCCCCGTTCGGCCAGTTGCAGCGCTCGCCCCATCATGGCGTGATCGAGCGCCGTAAAGCTCATTTCTTGCGTGAAACCGGGGAAACTTCCTTGATCGCCCGGGAAAATGCGTCGATGTCCTCGAAATTCCGATACACCGAGGCAAAACGGATGTAGGCCACCTTGTCGAGTTTCTTCAACTCGGCCATAACCAGTTCGCCGATCTGCTGCGACTGCACTTCGCGCAGCCCCGCCGACAGCAGTTTTTCCTCGATGGCCGTAATGGCGGCATCGACCAGTTCGGTCGGCACCGGCCGCTTGCGCAGGGCCAGATCGAGACTGGCGCGCAGCTTGGCGCGGGAGAACTCGATCCGCGAACCGTTTTTCTTGACCACCTGCGGCAGCTGGATTTCCGCCCGCTCGTAGGTGGTGAAGCGCTTTTCGCACGCTGTGCACTTGCGTCGCCGGCGCACGATGTCGCCCTCGTCGGAAACCCGGGTGTCCACCACCCCGGTTTCCTCATTGCCGCAGAAGGGACACTTCATGCGCCGGAATCAGGCGCCGTACACCGGGAAGCGCCGGCACAGATCGGACACCTGCTCGCGCACCTTGGCCGCCACGGCTTCGTCGTTGGGCGCATCGAGCACATCGGCGATCAGGTGGGCGATCCGCACCGCCTCGGCTTCGCCGAAACCGCGCGTGGTCATGGCTGGCGAACCGATGCGGATGCCGGAGGTGACGAAGGGTTTCTGCGGGTCGTTGGGGATGCCGTTCTTGTTCACCGTGATGTGGGCGCGGCCCAGGGCGGCTTCGGCTTCCTTGCCGGTGAGATTCTTCGGTTGCAGATCGACCAGGAAAAGATGGCTCTCGGTGTGGCCGGAGACGATGCGCAGGCCGCGTTCCTCGCCCAGCACGCGAGCCATGGCGGCGGCGTTGTTGACGACTTGTTCCTGATAACGCTTGAATTCCGGCGTCGCGGCTTCCTTGAAAGCCACCGCCTTGGCGGCGATGACGTGCATCAGCGGGCCGCCTTGCAGGCCGGGGAAAATGGCGGAATTGATCGCCTTTTCGTGCTCCGCCTTCATCAGCACCACGCCGCCGCGCGGGCCGCGCAGGGTCTTGTGGGTGGTGGTGGTGACGACGTCGGCGTGCGGCACCGGGTTCGGATACAGGCCGGCGGCGATGAGGCCGGCGTAGTGCGCCATGTCCACCCAGAAAATCGCGCCGACTTCCTTGGCAATCTTGGCAAAACGCTCGAAGTCGATGCGCAGGGCGTAGGCTGAAGCGCCGGCGATGATGATCTTCGGCTTGTGCTCGCGGGCCATCGCTTCCATCTTGTCGTAATCGATGGCTTCGTTGGCGTCCAGGCCGTAGGCCACGACGTTGAACCACTTGCCGGACATGTTGAGCGGCATGCCGTGGGTGAGGTGACCGCCTTCGGCGAGGCTCATGCCCATGATGGTGTCGCCCGGCTTGGCGAAGGCCATCAGCACGGCCTGATTGGCCTGCGAGCCGGAATTGGGCTGCACGTTGGCGGCGTCCGCTCCGAACAGCGCCTTGATGCGGTCGATGGCGATCTGCTCGGCGACATCGACGTGCTCGCAGCCGCCGTAATAGCGCTTGCCCGGATAGCCTTCGGCGTACTTGTTGGTCAACTGCGAGCCTTGCGCTTCCATGACCGCCGGGCTGACGTAGTTTTCCGAAGCGATCAGTTCGATGTGCTCTTCCTGCCGGCGGTTTTCGGCCTGCACGGCCTGCCAGAGTTCAGGATCGACGGTTGCCAGGGTGTTTTTCGCGGAAAACATGGGAATGCCTCAAGCCAAGGAAGGGAAAGCGGCGGATTCTATCACGCGGGCAGTTCGTCCAGCGCCCCCGCCGCCAGATGCGCGGTATCGCCCCAGGCGTCGATCTGCCACATATCGCCACCCCCGCCGCCGCACACGCTCAGCCAGTTCAGGCCAGCGTTGGGGATCAGGAAGTCGCGCGGCATTTCGAGCGGATTGCCGCGCACGAAACGGTTGATCACGTCGAGCACGCCGCCGTGCAGGACGATGCCGATGTTTTCGCCCACATGTGCGGCAGCCAAGCGCTGCAGCGTGCCGGTGACGCGCGCGTACATGGTTTGCAGGCTTTCGCCATTCTCGAAGGCGTAACGGGCATTGCGCCCGGCAAAGGCCGCGTAGCCTTCGGGGTGGCGCGCCTCGGCTTCGGCATAGGTCAGGCCGGCAAAGATGCCGTAATCGCGTTCGCGCAGCGCAGATTCAGGCTGCGGCTGCAAGCCAAGCGCTGCCCCCACCAGTTCGGCGGTTTCCCAGGCACGACGCAAATCGCTCGCGTAAAGCGCCGTCAGGCCCGCAGCGCGCAAGGCCAGACCCGCCGCCCGCGCCTGCTGGCGCCCCAGGTCGTTCAGGGCGATGTCGATCTGCCCCTGGATACGCCGTTCTGCATTCCACTCGGTTTCGCCGTGGCGGATCAGACAGAGGCGCGTCGTTGCACCTGCCCTCATGCGCCGGCCACCGTCATCTTGTCGATCAGGATGGAACCCGTCTGCTTGCTGCCCCGGATTTCCACGTCCTTACCCACCGCCACGATGCCGGCGAACATGTCGCGCAGGTTGCCGGCAATGGTGATTTCCTCCACCGGGTAGGCGATTTCGCCGTTCTCCACCCAGAACCCCGCCGCGCCGCGCGAATAATCGCCGGTCACGTAGTTGATGCCATGTCCCAGCACTTCGGTCAGCAACAGGCCGCGCCCCATGCGCTTGAGGAGACCCGCCCGGTCCAGTTCACCCGGTTCGATGATCAGGTTGTGACTGCCGCCGGCATTGCCCGTGGTCTGCAAACCGAGCTTGCGCGCCGTGTAGGCGGAAAGAAAATAACGCTGCAGCACGCCATCGACCACGACATCGCTGTCCTTCGTCGCCACGCCGTCACTGTCGAAGGCCGCGCTGGCCAGGGCACCGGGCAGAAGCGGGCGTTCACGGATGCGCACGAATTCCGGCATGATCCTGCGCCCGAGATGATCGAGCAGGAAGGACGCTTTCCGGTACAGCGCGCCGCCGCTGGCCGCATGCACCAGACTCGCCAGCAAGCCCGCTGCCAGCGGCGCCTCGAACAGGACGGGATATTCGCCCGTCTTGAGCTGGCGGCTGTGCAAACGCGCCACCGCCCGCTGGGCCGCCGTCCGGCCAATCGCTTCGGGTGCCGGCAGGCGACTGGCATCGCGGTGCGTGCCATACCAGTCGTCGCGCTGCATTTCCTCGCGCTCGCCCGCGATCACCGAGGCGGAAATATAGTGGCGCGAGGTCGGATAACCGCCCATGAACCCGTGGCTATTGGCCGAAACGAAATGCGCCTCCTGCGAGGAGACGCTGGCCCCCTCGGAATTATCGATGCGTTCGTCCGTTGCAAAAGCCGCCTGCTCGCAGCGCCGGGCAAGCGCAATCGCACCGTCCACATCCAGCGTCCAGGGGTGATACAGATCGAGATCGGGACAATCCCCGGCCATCAGCGCCGCATCCGCCAGACCCGCGCAATCGTCCTCGGCCGTGAAGCGGGCAATGGCTAGCGCCGCATCCACCGTGTCGCGCAAGGCCTGCGGCGAGAAATCGGAAGTGCTGGCATAACCCTTGCGTTGACCGGAGTAAACCGTCACACCCACGCCCTTGTCGCGGTTGTATTCGATGGTATCGACCGCATCGCAGCGCACCGTCACCGACTGCCCGAACCCCTCCGACACATCGGCCTCGCACGCGCTCGCGCCTTGCTTTCTGGCGTAGGCGAGCACGTCCGCGCTCAGTTGCTGCAGATCGGCGAAAGCGTAGGAAAAACCAGTGTGATTGGCCATGTAAGCGGGGCGAAAGAAGCGCCAAAAGGGAAAACCGCTATGATAGCAGCCTCATCAACGCCCCCAGCACGGTTACCGGACCTGCCATGACCGACCACGATTTCAGCGAAGATTACGGCGACAGCCTGGATCGCCCCTCGAAAACCCGGCAAAAAGCCGCCATGCACGCATTGCGCGATCTCGGCACCGAACTGGTCGAACTCTCGCCCGGCCAGTTGAAACGCATGGCACTGCCGGAAGATTTATACGCCGCCGTGCGCGAGGCGCAGAAAATCACCGCCCACGGTGCCCGCCGGCGCCAGTTGCAATACATCGGCAAACTCATGCGCAGCGTCGATGAAGCCCCGATCCACGCCGGCCTGGCGCTGGTGCGCGGCGAATCGAGCGCCGAAACCGCCCGCCTGCATCGCCTGGAACGCCTGCGCACGCAGCTTTTGAGCGATGAAAACACCTTGCGTGAAATTACCCGCCAATGGCCGGCAACCGATCTGCAACACCTGCGTCAACTGCGGCGCAATGCCCTGAAAGAGCAGGAAAACAACAAACCGCCCAAGAATTACCGCGCCATTTTCCAATACCTGAAAGACCTGGACGCCGCCAAACCCCAGGCCGCCACAATGGGTACCACGGCGCACACGGAAACAGACCATGGCGACGAATAAAACCTTGCGCAGCGGCCTCCGCATTGGCCTTGTCTCCATCAGCGACCGCGCTTCCAGCGGCGTTTATACGGATCAGGGCATCCCCGCGCTGCGCGACTGGCTCGACCGCGCCCTCCTCACGCCCTGGCAGGAAGAAAGCCGGCTCATTGCCGACGAGCGCCCCCTGATCGAAGCCACCCTGATCGAACTGGTCGACCAGGCCGGCTGCCAATTGGTCTTCACCACCGGCGGCACCGGCCCCGCGCTACGCGATGTCACACCGGAAGCCACTCTGGCCGTGGCCGACAAGGAAATGCCCGGCTTTGGCGAGGAAATGCGCCGCATCAGCCTGAATTTCGTCCCCACGGCGATACTTTCGCGGCAGGTGGCAGTGATCCGCAAGCAGGCGCTGATCGTCAATCTTCCCGGCCAACCCAAGGCCATACGGGAAACCCTGGAAGGCGTGCGCGCGGCCGACGGGCAATTCCGCCACCTGGGCATCTTTGCCGCCATTCCCTGCTGCATCGACCTGTTGGCAGGCCCTTACATCGAAACCCGCCCGGAGGTGATCCCGGCCTTTCGCCCCAAATCGATGCAGAAACCCGCCTGAAGCGGATCAGGCGGCGCTCAGGCTGCTTGCAGCAGGCGGTAGCGGGCGATTTCGTAGTCGCTGTTGTGTTCGAGCAACAACAGGGATTCGAGCACCACGCGCTGGCCTTGCAGCGTGTGCTCGAAACGCTCGCGGCTATCGAAGGTATGGGGCGGCATCACCAGGCGCACCTCACCCGGCAGATTGCCTTCCAGCAGAATCAGCAGGGGAACGGAAGCATTGCCCGGCGTTTCCCCCGTGCGCAGCGGCGTCAACTCCGCTGCTTCGACTTGGCGCGACAAGGTTTGAATGCCGATGCGCGACTCGCTGTTCGCGCCCCGGTAAAAACGGCGCACGCAGCCCAGGAGCCAGTTTTCACCGCCCGCCGGCTGCAAGGCCAGCAAAGCGCCGACACGCAGCCAGTCTTTGGGCGGCTCGTGGAGCACCACGCCAAAGCCGCCGCGGCTGACGTTGTCCACCTGCCAGGACTCTGCCTGCAAAGCCATGGACTGGCCGCCGAAATCCCTGGAAAAAACGACGAAGGCGTTGATCAGGCCGTGCAGCACCTGCACCCGGTGCTTGACCTGATGCCGGTCATGCCGGCGCTGCGGCGGCACCGGCGCCAGATAGGCGCACAGGTGGCGCAGGACGGGCACCAGCGTCTTGACTGGGTATTGCCCGCCCAGATCGATTTCCGGCGGCACCTCGCCGCCACGCTCCAGATGACGCAATACCGCCAGAATCTGCCCATGCGCCGCGCCGGGACGATAAAAACGTTGCGACGGCGTCACCTGCTCCGGCATTTTCGCCAGCCGCTGCGGCGGCCGGCCCCCCCGCCCGAACACCCCCAATCCGCTACGG
>URNG01000066.1 GCA_900549295.1 uncultured Rhodocyclaceae bacterium | reverse complement strand
CGTGCATGTCGGGCGGGAAGGGGGGGGCCGGGGTTCGCCAACATGACGCAGGACGAGTTCCGCCGCCTCAACCCCTCGCACAACCGGCCCATCATCAAGCCACACACGCCGGTCGTGCTGCCGGCGGATCGCGTCGACACCTTCAATGCAAACCTCGCCAGCCACGCCAATTCACTGACCCAGTGGCAGGCCTACGCCGTCAAATCGGCCGAGCGCCTGGGCGAAATCGCCGCCCGCTTCGGCATCAGCACCAGCGAACTGGCGCAAGCCAACGGCCTGCCCGGCAACGTGCGGCTGGCCCCCGGCTCCAAACTGCTCGTGCCTGGGACGGCAGGCAGCGAGGAAAGCCTGCAACGCATGCTGCACGCCGAAGCCTCACCCGCCATCATCCAGCCGGAGCCGAAGAAGCGCGGCAAGCGCAACAAGGTAAACAGCAAGTCGACCGGCAAAAACACCGCGCAAGGCAGCCGCAAGCCGAACAAGGGCAAAGCAGGTACCCGCGCTCCGGGCAAACCGGCGGCCAAAGCCGCGCCGAAAGCGAACAAGAAACGGCGCTGACGCAAAAACGCCAAGGAAACGCTGAACAAATCCATTCGCCCGGAGCTTGTCGAAGGGCATCACCTGCAAAATCAAGTGCTCCGACAGGCCCAGCCCGAACGGGTTGGATTGATTCAGAACTTCTTTAACGCGGATTCGGCGGATGAACGCGGATCAAAAGCACTTGATCGCGGGTTTATCCGCGCAATCCGATTTACTCCGCGAAAATCCGCGTTCAATGCTGTTTTCCGGCGCAACCGCCTTGGCTCAGAACAACTCCGCTCGCCCTGAGCTTGTCGAAGGGCGTCGCCTGCAAAATCGAACGGTTTTGATTTGTTCAGAGCCTCCCTGGGAAAAGACCGCGCGGCAACTCAGCCGATGAGGCCAATCCCCTCTCCGCCTTTCTCTGCGTCCTCCGCGCCTCTGCGGTAAAGCCTTTACGCTTTCCCAGCAGATCGAACCCAGACCGGAAACCGCCGATTCACCCGCCAGCCACATCCGGCCAGTGGCAATTCACGCCGTGCGTGGCGCTGAATGCGCGCTCGGGCGGGTAGGTTTCCCGGCACAGCGCCGTGGCCTTCGGGCAGCGCGGGTGGAAATGGCAGCCGGCGGGCGGTCTGGCGGGCGAAGGCGTCTCGCCGGCCAAGGCCTGCGCCTTGCTGCCGTCTTCTTCCAGCCGGGGTTGCAGCACCGCCGAGAGCAGCGCCTGCGTGTAGGGATGGCGCGGCGCGCCGAGCACTTCCGCCGCCTGCCCGCGCTCGACGATGCGCCCGAGGTACATCACGGCCACGTCGTGCGCCAGATACTCGACCACCGCCAGGTTGTGCGTGATGAACAGGTAAGCCACCCCCAGTTCCTGCTGCAGTTTTTTCAGCAGGTTGAGAATCTGCGCCTGCACCGAAACGTCGAGCGCCGAAGTCGGCTCGTCGCACACCAGCAATCTGGGCTGCACGGCCAGCGCTCGCGCGATGGCGATGCGCTGGCGCTGGCCGCCGGAGAACTCGTGCGGGAAACGCCACTGCGCCTCGGCGGGCAGCCCCACTGCCTGCAACAGCGCGGCGATGGCCACCTGCGGGTCGTCTGCTTTGCCGCCCTGCGCACCGAGCGCGTGCATGCCCTCGACGATGATCTCGCCGACGCGCAGGCGCGGGTTGAGCGAGGCAAAGGGATTCTGGAACACCATCTGCGCCTGCCGGCGGGCCGCCAGCAGGGTCTTGCCGCGCGCGCCCACCCACTCCGCGCCATTGACCCGCACGCTGCCCGCGCTCGGGCGGATCAGTTGCAAGAGCGCCTTGCCGACGGTGGTCTTGCCGCAACCGGACTCCCCCACCAGGGCCAGGGTGCGCCCGGCGGCAATGCTGAGCGAAACGCCGTCGACCGCTTTCACCTGCCCGACCACGCGTTGCAGGATGCCTTTGCGGATCGGGAAATGCACGGCCACGTCGCGCAGAACCAGCAAGGGTTCGCCGGTATCTTCCAGCGCGGCCGTTGCCAGGGGCTGTTCAACGGCGGCCTCGGTTTCGCCGCCGCCCTGCCAGTGGCAGCGCACCCGCTGCAATACATTCACGCCGCGCCAGGCCGGGTTTTCCTCCCGGCACACCGGCAGGACCCGCGGGCAGCGCGGCGCGAAGCGGCAGCCGGCGGGCAGGGCGGAAAGCGCCGGCACCTGCCCGGCGATGGTACGCAGGGGAACGCCGCGCCGGCCGGCATCGGGCAGCGCGGCGAAGAGCGCCTGGGTGTAGGGATGCGCCGGGCGGCTGAAGAACTGCTCGCGGCTCGCCACCTCCACCAGTTCGCCGGCGTACATCACGCCGATGCGCTGCGCCAGCCGCGCCACCACGCCCAGATCGTGCGTGATGAGCAGGATCGCCATGCCGCGCTCGGCCTGCAATTTCGCCAGCAGATCGAGAATCTGCGCCTGCACCGTGACGTCCAGCGCGGTGGTCGGCTCGTCGGCGATCAGCAATTCCGGCTCACCGGCCAGCGCGATGGCGATCATCACCCGCTGCTGCATGCCGCCCGACAACTGGAACGGGTATTCATCGAGACGGCGCTCGGGGTCGGCGATGCCGACCTGCTCCAGCAGCGCCCGGCTGCGCTCCCTCGCCGCCGCGCCGCGCAGGTCGAGATGCCGCGCCAGCACTTCGCCGATCTGCTGCCCCACCGTCAGCACCGGATTCAGGCTGGTCGCCGGCTCCTGGAAAATCATGGCGATCTTGCCGCCGCGGTAGGCGCGCATCGCCACTTCCGGCAGCGCCAGCAGATCCTCGCCGTCGAAGCGCACCGCGCCGCCCAGAACGCGGCCCGCCGCCGGCAAGAGGCGCAGGATCCCCTGCGCCGTGACCGACTTGCCGCAGCCGGACTCCCCGAGTAGGGCAAAAGTTTCGCCGCGCTCGATGGTGAAGGAGACGCCATCGACGGCGCGCAGAAGCTGCCGCCCGGCCTGGAATCCCAGGCGCAGATCGTCGACGGCCAGCAGGGGATGGCTCGCCGTCCGCATCATGCCGCCCTCGGATCGAAGGCGTCGCGCACCGCGTCGGCGAACAGGTTGGCGGCCAGCACCAGGATGAACATGGCGGCAAAGGCCGCCGCTAGCGACCACCACACCACCGGCTCGCGCCCCAGTTCCATGCGCGCGTTGTTGATCATGGTGCCGAAGCTGATCATCGAGGGATCGACGCCGATGCCGACGTAGGACAGCACCGCCTCGGCCAGCACCAGACTGGAAAAGTCCATCACCAGGGCGATGATGACGATGTGCATCACGTTGGGCAGGATGTGGCGGCCGATGATGCGCCCGCTGCTCACGCCAAAGGCTTGCGCCGCCTGGATGTATTCCAATTCGCGCAGTTTCAGTGTTTCGCCGCGCAGCAGGCGGCACAGACCCGTCCAGCTCGTCATGCCGAGGATGAAACACAGGGCCAGCAGGCGCAGATCGGCCCGCTCGGCGGCGGTGGCGAACCACTCGGGGTGGCCGTCGATCAGCACCTGCAACATCAGCACGGCGGCGGCAATGAGCAGCACGCTGGGGATGGAGTTGAGCACGGTGTAGATGTACTGGATGAGATCATCCGCCCAGCCCCGGAAGTAGCCCGCGACGATGCCGAGCAGCACGGCCAGCGGCAGCATGACGAGCGTCGTCACCAAGCCGATGATGAGCGCCGTGCGCACGCTCTTGAGTATCTGGTAAAGCACGTCCTGCCCCACCTTGTCGGTGCCGAAAACGTGGTAATGCCCGGCCAGGGCGAAAATGGGGCCGAGCGTCAGGAAAATCACGCCCAGGGTGAGCAGCACGGCGTTCCAGGCGGTTGCGGTGTCGCCGCGCCAGACCTTGCGCCAGCCGCCCTGGCGGGCAGCCACCCAGGCAGCGACGGGCAGCCACAGCAGAACCGCCGCGCCCACGCCGAGCACGCTGCGCCACGCCACGTCGCCGGCCCAGGCATCCGTGCCGGCCAGATGCGCGCCGCCGTGCTGCAAGGGCGGGAAGGCGCGGCTCACGCCGCCCGCCGACTCGATGCTTTCCTTGACGTAAAGATGGGTTGCCAGCGGTGCCGAATAGGTTTTTTCCATGCGCTCGCGCAACGGCGCCGCCAGGGCGTCAAGCAGCGAGCGCACCTCGATGGCATAGCGAATTTCCTCGCCCGCCGCCGCAGGCAGGGCCGGGCGGTAATGCAGGGAATCCAGCCAGCCGACCAGCATGAACAGCAGCAGCACCGTCGCCGCGCCCATGCCGCTGCGGCTCGCCGCCACCCGCCCCCAGGCGGCGCGCAACGGCGGATTGCACCGGATCAGCCAGAGCAGCCCCGCACCCGCTGCCAGCAGCAGCCAGATCAGGGCGTCGGACCACAGAAAGACGATCTGAAAGCCGCTCATGCGAAACGAATCCGTGGATCGACCAGGGTGTAGGACAGGTCGGTGAGGATCAAGCCGAGGATGTACAGCACCGACCCCACGAAAACCATCGCCCGCACCACCGCGAAATCCTGCGCCTGAATGGCGTCGATGGTGTAACTCCCCAGTCCCGGAATGCCGAAGAAGGATTCAGTGAGCAAGGAGCCCATGAACAGCGAGGGAATCACCACCACCACGCCGGTCAGAATCGGAATCAGCGCGTTTTTCAGGACGTGGCGGAAGAACACCCAGGTTTCGCTCAAACCCTTGGCACGCGCCGTGCGCACGTAATCCTTGCCGACTTCCTCGAGAAAGATCGTCCGGTACCAGCGCGTCGACGCGCCGATGCCCGCCACGACGCCGATCAGCACCGGCAGCACCAGAAAGCGCCAAGCATCCAGCCCCGCGCCGTAACCGGAAATCGGCACCAGCCGAAACACCTTGGCGAACAGGTATTGCCCGCCGATGATGTAGAACAGCCCCGACACCGACATCATCGCCACGCACAGCACCACGCCCCAGACATCGAGCGCCGTGGCGCGGAAGAACGCCAGCATCAGCGCCAGACTCACCGTCACGAACAAGCCCAGCGCGAAAGTCGGCAAGGCGATTGCCAGCGACGGCCCCATGCGGTTCGCCATCTCCCGGGTAATGTCGCGCCCATCCTCGGCCCGACCAAAATCGCCGGCGAACAGCCGCAGCGACTTGGTGAAGAAAATGGTGTCCGTCAGCGTCCCCAGACCGGCGGCATCGGCGTTGAAAAATAGGGGCTTGTCGTAACCGCGCGCCGCCTTCCACTCGACGATCGCCTCCGGCGTCACCCGCTTCACCCCCAGTTGCAGCCGCGCCATGTCGTCCGGCGTATTGACGACGAAAAACAGCGCAAAGGTGATGAGATTCACCCCGATCAGGATCGGCACGGCGTACAGCAGGCGGCGGACGAGGTAGGCAAGCATGGCGGGGGATTATCGCAGAAGCCCGGCCAATGCGCCGGTTATCGGTTCAAACCGCCGCCGCTCCAGTCATGGCCCGGAGCCGCGAAAACTCCGGGAGCCTGTGCGCCAGAGCTGATCCGGCAAGACAGAACGACTCCGGGAGCGTTATTGAAACGCGGCAGAAAATACATGAACCAATGAACCCATCGCCCCCGAAAATGGCACGCTTATTAAAAATGTCATTTTTAATCAATGAGATGTAATGATACAATGCGAAACGCGGCTGTAAATTACATTGTTTTCCCATGTATTCGGCTCGTGTCGCATGCCTGTCGGCGCGGTGTTTTCTGGTTTTTCGATGTCCTGTGGTCTTGCCGCTCCGGGGGGCGTCCGGGAGTGACATGATGTTATTGGCAACCGATCTCGACGGCACTTTTCTCGGCGGTTCGGCGGAAGACCGCCAGACCTTGTATCAACTGGTGTCCGGCAGTCAGGACATTCAGCTCGTCTTCGTCACCGGTCGCGGGCTGGAAGCGGTGATGCCGCTGCTGTCCGACCCGCTGGTGCCGACCCCCGACTACATCATCTGCGACGTCGGCGGCACCGTCGTCGAGGGGGCATCGCTCCAGCCGGTACAGCCCTTGCAGGCCGACATCGACCGCCGCTGGCCGGGCGAACTGGCCGTGGCCGCAGCAGTGGCTGCATTTCCCGAACTCGAGCGTCAGGAAGTGCCGCAGCAACGGCGCTGCTCCTACTTCTGCCACCAGGACGCGGTGACGCCGGCGCTGGTCGAGGCGGCGCGCGCGCTGGGCTGCGAGGTCATGTATTCGGCCAGCCGCTATCTCGACCTGCTGCCGGCTGGCGTGAACAAGGGCAGCACGTTGCAGGCGCTGGTCGATCAACTCGGCATCGCTCATGACGAAGTGCTGGTGGCCGGCGATACGCTCAACGATCTGGCGATGTTCGAGGCGGGTTTCCAGGGCGTCTGCGTCGGCGATTCCGAGACTGCGCTACTGGCAACCACCGGCGACCTTGCCAATGTCTTTCACGCGGGCGCTGCGGGCTGCGGCGGCATCCTGCAAGCGATCATCCACTTCTCGCTGTTGCAACCGGGCTATCTGGATGCGACGACCTTCAGCGCCGCGCGCGGGCGGGCCGATCTGGTGATGGTCTATCACCGCCTGCCCTACGAGGAACACCGGATCAACGGTCGCATCGTGCAGCGGCGGCCCAAATCGCCGAACGGCATCATCCCTACCCTGCTTTCCTTCTTTGCCGCCGGACAGCGCGGCTCCTGGGTAGCCTGGAGCGTCCATGACGAGGCGGTCGACCCGCCGTTCGAGGTTCACACCACGGTCGATGCCCAGGCTTATCCGGGGCTGCTGGCGGCGCGCGTCGCCCTGTCGAAGGACGAGGTGGACGTTTTCTACAAACGTTTCTCGAAGGAAGCCTTCTGGCCGACGCTGCACACCTTCTGGGAACGGGCGGTCTTTCGCGAGGCGGACTGGCTGGTGTTCCTCGCCGTCAATCGCAAGTTCGCCGAGCGAGCCGCTGCCGAGGCCGCCGAAGGCGCGACTGTCTGGCTGCACGACTACAACCTGTGGATGGTGCCGGCAGTGCTGCGCGAACTACGGCCCGATCTGAAGATCGCCTTCTTCCATCACACCTATTTCCCTTCGGCTGATGCCTTCAACGTCCTGCCCTGGCGGCGTGAAATCGTCGGCAGCCTGTTGCAATGCGACTACATCGGCTTCCACATTCCCCGCCAGGCAGAGAATTTCGTCGATGTCGCAGCCGGCGTCGCGCCGCTGCACGTCCTCGAACGCCGGGCCTGCGCACCCCGCTATCTGACCTACGGCTGCGCCGTCGGGCTGGAAACGATGACGACCCGGATCGAGGTGCATGGCCGCCGGATCGGCCTCGGCGCTCACCCCGTCGGTCTCGATACCGAGCGGATCGACCGCGCCCTGCGGCATCCCAGGACGCCCCTCCGGCGAGCGACGATCCGCGAGGAATTTGCCGGCAAACGGCTGGTGCTGTCGGTCGAACGGCTCGATTACACCAAGGGCACGCTGGAAAAAATCCGCGCCTTCGGCGATCTGCTCGACCGCCAGCCGCAGATGCGCGGCAAGGTGTCGCTGGTGGTCGTCTGCGTGCCGGCCGCCAAGGAAATGACCGTGTATGACGAACTGCAGGTTCAGATCGAGCAGGCGGTTGGCCGCGTCAATGGCCGGTATGCCGAGGTGGGCTGGACGCCGATCCGCTTCTTCTTCCGGCCCCTGCCATTCGAGGAAGTCGTCGCCTGGTACGCGGAGAGCGACGTGATGTGGATCACTCCGCTGCGCGACGGGCTGAATCTGGTCGGCAAGGAGTACGTGGCAACGCAGGGGCAGACCGGCGGCTGCGGCGTCCTGGTTCTATCCGAGTTCGCCGGCGCCGCCGCCGAACTGCACGGCGCGCTGCTGACCAACCCGCACGACCCGGCTGATCTGCGCGAGCGCCTGCGTCAGGCGCTGGAAATGGATCCGGTCGAACGCGAATCCCGCCTGCGCGGCCTGAACGAAATCGTCCATCACAACGACGTCAGCCGCTGGGGGAGCGAGTTTCTCGATGCGGTCGCCGGGGCAGGCGCGGCGCAATGATTCCATTACCTTGCGCTGCTCCCCTGGAGCGGCGGCAGCCCTCAGGCGAACATTCGCGCCGCCTGGCGGCGCAGAATCCACAGAAAGGCGATGGCGCCCAGGTTCATGGTCAGCGCATAGACCACGCTGGGCACGGCCAGCGCGGGTTGCTGGAACAGGGTCAGGGCGATGAAGATGCCCAGGCCGGCGTTTTGCAGGCCGCATTCCATGGCGATGGCGATGCTTTCCCGCCGGCCCAGGCGGGCAATCCGCGCCAGCAGGAGGCCGCCGCCCATGCTGAGGGCGTTCAGCAAGAGCGTCGCCAGACCGATCTGCGGCAAACCGGTGGTGATGGTTTCGCGGTGGGCGATGAAGGTCACCAGCACGATCGCCATGAAGAACAGGGTGGCGATCTTGCCCACCGCCTGCTCACCACGCTCGCTCACCCAGGACGTTCCCAGGCGCAGGAACATGCCCAGCAGGATGGGCAGGGTGGTGACCAGCAACAGGCTGCCGAACAGTTTGCCGAGCGGCAGGTCGGCGGTGTGGATGGCTTGCAGGACGCCGCTCTGGCCCGCCAGAACGGCGTTGATGATGAACGGCAGGGTGATGAGGGCGAGCAGGCTGCTGGTCACGGTGAGGATCAGCGACAGGGCGACGTTGCCGCGCGCCAGATGGGTGAGAAAGGCCGAACTGACGCCGCCCGGGCAGGCGGCGAGAATCATCAGGCCCAGCTGCGCCGTCGGCGACAGGTTCAGGCCGAAGCCGATCAGCAGGGCGAGCAGCGGCAGCATCAGCACCTGTCCGCACAGCCCGAAAACGATGCCGCGCCAGCCGTGCAGAGCGGCGCGAAAATCCCCCGGACGCAGCGCCAGACCGAGCGAAAACATGATGAAGGCCAGCGCCAGCGGCAGGAACAGGTTTTCAATCATTCAGCAAAACTCGATGAAAAACGGCGGCACTCAGGAAAACGCGCGCAGCCCGGATGCACAAAGGAAGCTCTGAATAAATCCGTTCGCCCTGAGCTTGTCGAAGGGCATCACCTGCAACATCAAGGGCTTCGACAGGCTCAGCCCGAACGGTTTTGATTGATTCAGAACTTCCTTAACCGAACGGCATTGCCCCGCCATACGACCTGCCCGGCCTGCTCCGCCTTTCTCAGCGCCTACTGCGTCGCTGCAGCAAAAAACCGGGCAGCACACCAGCGCCGCTTACTTGAGCAGTTTTTCCGCAACGTCGTCGAAATCCTTGCGCGTGAACTGGCCGATCTTGCGCACCACGACCTCTCCGTCGCGCCCGATGATGAGCGTGAAAGGCAGACCGGAAACGCCGTTGCCCAGGCTTTGCATCAGCCACAGGCCCTTTTTCTTGTCCACACCCACCGGGTAATTGATTTCATAGGCCTTGGCAAATTCCTTGACGGCAGCAGGATCGTCTTCGATTGCAACGCCAAGCACCACCAAGCCGCGTTTGCCATATTCGTTCTGCAATTCGATCAGTTCGGGAATTTCCTTGCGACAGGGCGGGCACCAGCGCGCCCAGAAATTCACGATGACCGGCTTGCCGCGAAACTGCTCGAAGGCCAGCGGTTTGCCGTCCATCCCATCCACCGTCGTCGCGTAGAAAGGCGTCGCATCGCCGGCAAAGGCGCTGCCTGCCGCAGCCAGCAACAAACCACCGAGAAGGCACAGGCCGCGCAATAATTTCATAGCAGATCTCCACGCTTGAACAGAAGATAACCGCCCGCCGCCGACACGATGCCGAGCAGGGCTGGATAGACGAGCGCAAAGAGGCGAAAGCCGTCTGCACCGAACAAATCGAGAATGACGTAGGCCGAGGGGCCGAGCACAATCAACTGCGGGTCGAACATGGCCAACGCCGCCGTGCGGAAAACCTGCAAGGGATTGACCAGCGCCAGGGTGACGGCAATTTCCGGCGTCACGCGCTCCTGGATCATCACGCCGAGCAGGATCAGGTCGAGGAAGAGGAGCAGCACCAGCCACACCATGAAGGCCGCGCCCTGCGCCATGTCGGTGCTGCGCGCCACGACCGAGATGAACATGCCGATGCCGAGGAAGCACAGCCCCATCGCCGCCAGCAGGCCGGTGTAGTACGCGAACATCGACCACGGCACTTCGATATTGACGATGGTGGCCCAGACGACCGCGCCCAGCATGGCGAGGAACACCGGCGCGAACACAGCCACGTAGCGGCCCAGGAACTTGCCCCAGAACCAGGCTTGCAGGCCGACCGGCAGGGAAAGGAGGTATTCGAACACGCCCGCCTCGCGATCTCCCGCCACCGAGCGCACCGTGGTGATGAGGACGAAGATGGGCAGGATCGCCATGGTCAACTGGATGTACGTCACCAGAAGGCGCGACAGGCCGATGAAGCCGAGCACCCGCGATTCGGTCAGGCCGAACACGAAGAGCAAGGCGACGATGCCGCCAAAGACCAGGGTGTAAATCTGGAACCAGCGCGCGCGCAGGGATTCAACGAGATCGAGTTTTGCAGTCAGCCACAGTTGATTCATGTTATCTACCCTTGGCCAGAATGTGCTGGCGCATGTCGGTGTAATCGAGCGTGCCAGCCATCGGGGTATTGACGGCGGCGAAGTTGTAGCCCATCGGCGAGGTGCGTGTCACGTACAGGGCTTTTTTCGGATCGAGCCAGCGCATGTCCTCGCGGCTCTTCGAGTTGAAATCGGCGACCCACTGGCGCGTCGCGGCATCAAGCATCCACGGGTATTTGTCGGCCTGTTCCCGCATCCAGAACACCAGGCAGCCGATGTCGTCGAACTTGAACACCGTGTCCTTCGGCCCACCGCGCAGCTGCGCGGCGAAACGGCGGTCGGAAATCACCATCTTGCAGCGCACGCAGGTGTCGCGGTCCCACTTGATTTCGGCCATGCCTTCCGGCCAGCCGTCCTTCTTGCCGCATGCGGCGAGCAGGACGGCGAGCGGCGTCAGCAGCAGGCCGCCGGCTCCGGCGCACGCCAGAAAGCTGCGCCGCCCGGCGTGCGCGGCCCGTATCTGCCCGCACATCTCAGGCTTCGCTCAGGGAAAGGTCGGCGATCAGCGCCGTGTAACGCGACACGATGCCGAGGAAACGCAGGCGGTCCGGGCCAGCGATTTCACCCGTCCACACCGTCTGCGCCGCATCCGGCGTCAGGCTCCAGCCGTCGAGCGCCTTGGCAAACGCAGGTTCCGGGCGCTTCAAGACGATGCGGCAGGCCAGGCGGTCGGTCAGCGTGGCGTCGTCGGCCACCCGGTCGTCGATGACGATCTTGCCCATGTCCATTTCGATCACGCGATTGACGAGCGAAGACACCTCGTCCAGACGGTGGCTGGAAATGATCATGGTGGCGTCGTTCAGGCGCTCAGCCAGCAGATCGAAGAAAATCTTGCGCGCTTCCGGGTCGAGGTTGGCCGCCGGCTCGTCCATGATGAGCAGTCTGGCGTCGCGTCCCAGGGCGATGGCGATCAGCAACTTCTGCTTCATGCCGCCGGAGAGGCGCACGAACTGGCGCGACAGGATGCTATCCACGTCCAGCCCGAGGCGCTTGCCGATGGCGTGAATGCGCGCCGGATCGGTCTTGCAGAGCGCCGCCGAGAAGTCGATCAACTGTCCCACCGGCATTTTCAGGGGCGGCGGCAACTGCGGCACGAAGCCAATCTTGCCCAGTACTTCGGTACGGTGCTTGCGCGGTTCCAGGCCGTCGATGCGCACCTCGCCCTGGTGATCGTATTCGCCGAGCAGGCAGCGGATCAGAGTGGTCTTGCCGGCCCCGTTCGAGCCGATCAGGGCGATGCGCTCGCCTAACTGGATGTCGAGATCGATGCCGTTGAGAACCTGCGCGCGGCGGAAGGTCTTGCCGATATTCTTGAACTGGATCATGGGACGGATTCTAGGCGCAGAGCGCGCTCGCAACTTTTCATCTGGATCAAAAATCACAAGAGTTTGGACAAACCCTTGACCTCGTAACGCAAGGCCCCGGTCGGGCAGACATCGACGCACAGGCCGCAGCGCGTGCAATCCGGCCCCAGGCCCATGACTTCCTCTTCGGCGCGGCCCTTGATGGTCACGTCCAGCACGTGCGGCACCAGACAGACCTTGCGGCAGTCGCCCTCATGGAAGCAATGTTCGACGTGATAGCTGACGCGCAGCGGCGAAATCACCCCGACCGCGCCGTAAGTCAGACCGATCGGGCAGACATAGCGGCACCAGGCGCGGCGCGACCAGAACACTTCGAACAGCAGCAGCAGGAAAACCCAGCCCAACGCCAGCCCCGGCCCGTAGATCAGCGCCCGCGACAGGATGCCGGTCGGCGACAGGGTTTCAAAGACGGTATAGCCGGAAACGAAGGCCATCAGGGCGAACAGCACCCAGAACACGGTGCGCGTGCCGCGATGGAATTCATGCTCGGTGACGACCTTCTTGCCGACCAGATAGAGGTGCAGCTTCTCAGCCCATTCCGCGACCAGATGGTAGGGGCAGACCCAGGAACAGAAACTGCGCCCCCCCATCAGCACCCACAGCAGGAACACCGTGAACGTGCCGATGAACAGGTTCACGATGATGTGCTTGTGCGCCAGCATCACCTGCAGGGCGGAATTCAGGTCGATCAGGTGGAAGCCGACGAAGCGCGAGGCGGTGAGCGCGCCTTCGAGAATCTGGATGTCGAGCCAGAAGCTGAACACGAACAGCAGATTCGCCGCGATCAGCACCGCCCAGCGGCGGTTGCGCCATTTGTGGCTGGTTTCGTGGTGAGCGCGCGCGTGCAGCTTTTCCTTGATGTAGCGATCCTTGTCCTCATACTTGAGGAACATGATCTTCTGCACCCGTTCCGACACCTTTTCCGGTTTCTGCGGGGCTGCGCCGAGCATCCCCTTGATGAGTTCGAGTCGGCGTCCCATCATGCTTCTCCCTTCCAGGCCGCCTGGGCATCGACGACGATGGCGGTCGGCTCGACCGGGCAGATCATTTCGCACACGCCGCAGCCGACGCACTGCTCCTGCACCACCGGCATGAAACGCCCTTCCTCCGGCGCGCCGAAGGGGCGCAGGGCAATGGCGTCCCCGATCGGACACTCGGTGACGCACAGGTCGCAGACCTCGCGCTCGTAGGGATGGTCGCGCACCGGGATGGGTTGCCATCGGTCGACGTCGATGTAGCGCATCATCCCCTTGAAGGATTCGCCCCGCGCCACGCCCTTGAAACCCTTGCCCTGCATGGCCAGACAGGCTTCCGGCTTGTCCAGGCGGGCGACGCCGAAGCGCTCTTTCAGGTTGAGGCGGGGTTCAGGATCGTTTTCCTTGGCCTTGAGGATGGGGGCCTGCGCCAGCGGCATGCCGCTGCGCGGCGTCATGAAATCGGGCTTGTCGTAGGCCAGCGCCCCGGTCGGGCAGGCCAGGATGCACTGCACCGCATCGCAGGAAAAATCGCAGGCCTGCTCGCGCGGCTTGATGTAAGGCACACCCAGGCCGAAGCCGTCGGTGATGTCGCCGAGCTTGATCGCCTGCACCGGGCAGACCTGCACGCACTGTCCGCACTTGATGCAGGAGGCGAGAAAATCGTCCTCGTCCAGCGAGCCGGGCGGGCGCAGGATCGGCGAGCTGGCATTGGCCTTGACGGGAATGTAGCCGAGCATGGAAATACCGACCACGCCCACGGTCAGGCCCACCGATTGAAGAAATTTGCGGCGCGCCTTCTGCGCCTTTTCAATGGAGACAGCCGGTTTTTTGGCGGTCTTTTTTGGTGCGTCGTCACTCATGACAGTGCTCCCCGTTCAGGTTTCCTGAATACCGGCTTTTCATCGCGCAGGATCAGGTCGGGAGACGAGAAAGGCGCCAGACGCTCGAGGAAGTCGAGCAACTCCAGCACCGGCGAGCTGCGGAAAAAGCGCGCCATGGGGAATTCGATCCAGATCTGATCGGCGTAGGAGTACAGTTCGTGCGTGTTGTCGCCGACGCCGTCGTTATCGCGGTCGAACCCCTGGTAGTCGTCCCAGTAGTTGCCTTCCCAGAAATTCTTGGTCGGATTGTCGCTGCGCCCGCCGTAGCTGACCTGCGTCAGGTTGCCCTCGAACAGGTTGTGGCGCATGTTGTTGCCGCCGGTTTCGCTGTTGAACAGGATGCCGATGCCGTTGAAGGCGAGGCGGTTGTTGCGGATCTCGATGGTGCTGTCCGGCTGGAAGGGCGACAGGTCGGAACCGATGCCGATGCCGCAATAGACGATCTCGTTGTTCTCGATCAGGGTGCCGGAAGCTTCCTTGAAGCCCACGCCCATGCCGGTCGCGCCGGTCGCGTGCGAAATGATGTTGTTGGTCGCCGCGCCGCCCTCGGTGTACATGAAGTAGATGCCCACCGCGTTGTCGTAGAAGCGGTTGCGATCCACCACGTTGTCATTGGCAAACATGAAGTGGATGGAATACCGGCTGCGCCGCCCCAGGTTATCGATGAACTTGTTGCGGTGCGAGTACCAGGCCACCATGTCGCGCGAATCGATGATCTCGTTGCCTTCGACCAGATTGTCGTTGCTGTACCACAGGCGCAGGCCGTCGCCGCGCACGCCCAGCTCAAAATCCTTGGAACGGATGCGGTTGTTGCGCACGACACTGTGATCGACCTGTTTCAGGTCGATACCGAACAGACAGTTATCGACGACGATGTCTTCAATGACGTTGTGGTGACCGCGCACGTCCAGGCAGGAATCGTCGGTGTCGTGCGAGTCGCCCGAGCCGGTGAGATGCAGGCCGCGCAGCACCGAATTGCTGGCATTCAGCGACATCACCGTGCCCTTGTCGCCAGCGTCGATGATGACCTTGCCGCCGCCGTCGATGGTCAGCGGCTTGTCGATGCTGACCGGGCCGGCGTAGTGGCCCGGCGGCGGTTTCAGCACGGAACCGGGAGCGGCCTTGTCGACCAGATCCTGAAACGGTTTCAGGCCGTGGATGCGCTTGTCGCGCTCGATCAGCATGAATACAGGTTTTGGGCGGTCGATGGTGACACGCGGGGCGTTGCTCATGTCGGCCCCGAAGCCCAACTCGTGTTCGGAGTCCTCATCCCCCTGGCCGATGGTGGCCCCGCCCAGAAGGGCGAGGGCCAGCACCGTCCGCAGCAAGCTTGCGGAGCGCATGGTGTTACTCCTGTTCCGGGTTTTCGCGCAGTTGCTTGCGGCGGATCAGGAGGGCCAGCATCATGCAGACGAACATCGCCACCAGCAATGCATAGCCCCAGTAGGGATAGGAGAAGGTCGAGAACTGCGCCACCTTGCCCTCACCGAACACCGTCGGCATGAAGGGTTTGACCGTAAACGCGCCCCAGGGGTGCAGGTTGTGGCCGAAGAACCATAGCCAGCCCGAGTAGGTGATGAGGAAGAAAGCGGGCAACAAACCCGGCACCAGCGCCAGCAGCAACTGGAAGGAACGCAGCTTGGCCACACCGGCCACGACGATCCCCATCACCGCAATCAGTCCGAAGATGGCGATCTGCGAAATCAGCGAGACGTTGTCGCCCCAGGCCTTGATCTTCTCCGGTTCGTTGAAGAAGGTGGCGGTTTCGGCGGTGTATTCGGCGACGTGTCTGGCGAGCTTGCCCATGACGAACTGGTCGATCAGCATCCAGGCGGCGACGGCGGCGAAGCCGACCGACAGCACCAGGAGGCGGGTTTTCTTTTTCACCATGGCGAAGCCGAGCAGCATCACGCCGAAGAAACCGAAGAAGAACTTGGCCAGCGGCTTCTCGACCGGCGCGCCGGAGGCGATCGGGAACATGCCGACGTAGTGGTTGATGGTGTTCATTTCATGGACGCAATCCAGCCCTTCGGCCTTCATGTCGAAATTCTCTTTTTTCGGATCGAGAATCGGATTCCAGCGCTCGTCCTCGTGCGACAGATCCTTCTGGATCAATTCGTTGGCCATCTGCGTGCCCTTGCCGGCTGCCTTGCAGCCGTTATAGACGCCATCGAAATGAAAATGGATGCGGATGCCATCGGGGAAGGCATCTTCCGGATAATTCGGGGCGGTGAGCGATACCCACCAGATCGGGGCGAAATAAGCGGCCACCAGACAGATCAGCGAAATCAGGCTGAGTCCGGCAACGATACGGTTCTGCTTCTCCATGGAGCTACCCTTCAAAGTTCCTGCCCGCGCCAATCGGGCATGAGCCGCCTGCCGGGTGGCAGGCGGTATGCGCAACAGACTGATGATTCAGTTCTTGTATGCTTAAAAACGCTCGATGCTTACTTCTTGCCCTTCGGCTTGCACATCTTGCCCGGCATCTTCAGGCTGGACTGGTAGGCCGAAATGGCGACCAGCTGCTCATTGGTGTAGGGCTTGATGACCTTCACCATGTCCGGGTTGGCGTTACGGCGGTGGCCGTCGCGAATCTCGGTCATCTGGCGCAGCAAGTACTTGTAGTGCTGGCCGGCGATCACCGGATAGAACTTGGCGGCCTCGCCCTCACCGTTCTTGCCGTGGCATTCGATACACTGCTTTTCGTACAGTTCCTTGCCCTTGGCAATCTGCATGGCGGCATCGGCCCCTTCGTACTTGCCGTGGTCGGTCGGAATACACAGGGTTTCGATATAGGCGGAAGTATCAGCCACGGCCTGCGGATGCTTCAGCGCTTCCTTGGCGAAGGGGTACATGGTCGGGTTGTCACGCAGACCGTCGACGATGTCCACCATCTGCTTGGTCAGCACTGTGGCGTGCTGGCCGGCCAGTTGCGGGAAGGTGCCGTCCGGACGGCCCGCGCCGTTAGGCAGGTGGCAGGCGCCGCAGACTTCATACTCTTCCTCGCCGTTCTTGGCATCGCCCTTGAGCTTGAGGGCTTCCGCCGTCTTGCCGTCCATCTTGTTCCACTGATAGTCCTTCGACTCGATACCCGCCTTTTTCGGCGCGGGTTGTGCCATGACGGCGGCTGTCGGGATGAGGGCAGCGGCAACGGCCAGTGCGATAATTTTTTTCATTTCGATCACCTTGTTTCTATGTGAAATCATTTCTGCTTGGACAGCCACTCGGCGATGGCCTTCATTTCGTCGTCATTCACCAGGTGCATGACGCCTTTCATGGCCGCCGATTGGCCGTTGCTGCGCTTGCCGCTCTTGATGTCCTTCATCTGCTCCAGCGCGTATTCGGCGTTCTGGCCGGCGAGCTTGGGATACATCGGCACCAGCGGCGTCTTGGCATCCTTGCCGTGGCAGCTCCAGCAGGTCTTGTCCTTGTAGAGCGCAGCGCCATCCGGAGCGGCGAAGCTTGCGGTTGCGGCAACCAGGCCGGCAACGAGTACGAGAGTCTTTTTCATTGAATTCCCTTTCGGTATGTGACGGGGGGCAGTTTCCGGCTGCCCCCCTGGTTCAGCCTTAAGCCAGATCAAATCCGGGCTTACTTAACTTTCTTAGCGCCGTTCTGTTCGAGGTAGGTCTTGGCGCGCAGGC
>URNG01000065.1 GCA_900549295.1 uncultured Rhodocyclaceae bacterium | reverse complement strand
TGGCTGGTGCCCGAACGCAGCAGCAGCCGTATCGAACGCCTGCCACTGCTCGACATCGTCGTCGGCAACCCGGACGAACTGCCCTACATCGAAACCAGCGAATGGAACGAGAGCAGGAACCTCGACTGACCTTTCTCGACACGCACATCCTGATCTGGCTGTGCACCGAGAAGCGTCGCCAGTTGCCGCAAGCCGCGCGCGAGGCCATCGAAACCGGCTGGCTGGCGATTTCGCCGATGGTCGAACTGGAACTCGAATTCCTGCGTGAAATAGGCCGCATCAAGCAAGGTGCCAGCGCCGTTCTGAACGCGCTCGCCACCTTGCCGCTGCACATCGATCCCACGCCATTTGCCAGCGTCGCCCGCGCCGCCGCCACGCAACCCTGGACGCGCGATCCTTTCGACCGCCTCATCGTCGGCCAGGCCATCGCCGCAGACGGCTGCCTGGTCACTGCCGACGAACGCATCCAGCAACATTTCCCCAACGCCATCTGGGCCTGATCCGAGCAAAGAGAACACCATGACGACCGCAAACAATGACAACACCCACGATAACGGCAGCACGGTTGACAACGGCCTGTTGCGCTTTCTCACCTGCGGCAGCGTGGACGACGGCAAAAGCACCCTGATCGGGCGTCTGCTCTACGACACCAAGGCGGTTCTGGCCGACACCCTGCAAGCCATCGAAAAAACCTCGCAGAAGCGCGGCCTGGGCGCGGTCGACCTGTCGCTCCTCACCGACGGCCTGCAAGCCGAGCGCGAGCAGGGCATCACCATCGACGTCGCCTACCGCTACTTCTCCACCGGCCGACGCAAATACATCATCGCCGACGCGCCCGGCCACGAGCAGTACACGCGCAACATGATTACCGCCGCCTCCACCGCCAATCTCGCCATCATCCTGGTCGATGCGCGCAAAGGCATCCTCACCCAGACTCGCCGCCATTCCAAGCTGGTTTCGCTGGTCGGCATTCCGCATCTGGTGGTGGCCATCAACAAGATGGATCTGGTCGATTACTCGCAGGCGCGCTTCGAGGAAATCCGCGCCGACTACCTCGCCTTCGCGCAAAAACTGGGCATCGAGGACGTGAGCTTCATTCCCCTGTCGGCGCTCAACGGCGACATGATCGTCGAGCGTGGCGCAGCCCTGTCCTGGTATCAGGGGCCGACGCTGCTGGAAATCCTGGAAAGCGCTCCCGCCGCCCACAGCGAACACGCCGAAAATTTCCGCTTTCCGGTGCAATACGTCTGCCGCCCGCAGGATTCCGCCAACCCGGAGCTGCACGACTACCGCGGCTTCATGGGGCAGGTCGAATCCGGCCACGTCCGCGTCGGCGATGCCGTCACCGTCCTGCCCGGCGGCCAGCGATCCACCGTCAAGGCCATCCAGATCGGCGGCGTCGACATCGGCGCGGCCAGCACCGAGCAATCCATCACCCTGCTGCTGGCCGACGAAATCGACTGCTCGCGCGGCGACATGATCGTAAAAAGCGCCGAGGCACCGGCTCCGGCCAAGGAAATCCGCGCCACCCTGTGCTGGCTCGCCGAAACCCCGCTCGACCGCGCCCGCACCTACCTGATCCGCCACACCACCCGCGAAACCAAGGCCAAGCTCACCACCATCGACTACCGCCTGGACGTCAACACCCTGGAAAATCTGCCGGCCGAGAAACTGTCCATGAACGACATTGCCGAAGTCAGCTTCAAGCTCGCCCAGCCACTGTTCACCGATCCTTACCGGGAAAACCGCGCCACCGGCGCTTTCATCGTCATCGACGAAAGCAGCAACAACACGGTGGGGGCGGGAATGATTTCGTAATAATTGCGCGGGCGGCGCTTCACCACAGAACTTTACACTCACGGTACAAAAATTAGCCTGTAGACGTCTAGCTGCATCTATTGTTGCAGTCATGAAAATCCTGCGACTATTTGTTGCGTTCTGCGCATTCCTCCCTCTCCTTCCGTTCTGCTCCGCCAACGCACTCGCCGCCACCGACATCGCCCTCTACTACGGGCAGCACATCCCGCTCAAGGAATTCCGCGTTTTCGACACCATCGTCGTCGAACCCGGCCACGGGCACGACCCTCTCGTCTGGCGCGCAGCGGGCAACGAGCTTTACGCCTATGTCTCGGTGGCCGAGGTGCAGGCCAGCCGCCCTTACTACGCGCGCATTCCGGCCCGCTGGAAACTGGCGAAGAACGCCGACTGGAACTCGGAAGTCATCGACCAGACGCCACCCGAGTGGCCGGATTTCTTTGCCGACGAGGTGGTCGCCCCGCTCTGGAACAAGGGCTACCGCGGCTTCTTTCTCGACACGCTGGATTCCTACCGACTGGCCCCGGATTTCGATGAACAGGCGCAGCAGCAGGGGCTGATCCGCGTCATCGAAACGCTGCACAAGCGCTTTCCGGGGATCGCCCTGATCCTCAACCGGGGCTTCGAGATCGTCCCGGCCGTCAAGGACAAGATCCGCATGGTGGCCGCCGAATCCCTGTTCCGCCGCTGGTCGGCGGGCGGCGCCCGCTACGACGAAGTGCCGGCGGCGGACCGCGAATGGCTGCTCGCCCAACTGAACGCCATCCGGCAGCGCGACGGGGTAGAGATCCTGGTCATCGACTACGTGCCGCCGCACGAGCGCCAGCTGGCGCGTGAAACCGCCGACAAGATCCGCTCGCTCGGCTTCACCCCCTGGGTCACCGACGCCAAACTGGAAAGCATCGGCGTCGGGCGCATCGAGGCCGTGCCGCGCCGCGTGCTGATCGTGTACGACAGCAAAGAATCGCCCGCTCTCAATTACGCCAACGCCCACCGTTTTCTGCAACTGCCGCTCAACCACATGGGCTACGTCGTCGATTACGCCGACGTCCAGAAACCGCTGCCCGACGAGGTTTTCAGCGACCGCTACGCCGGCGTCGCCACCTGGTTCTCCGGCGGTATCGCGGCGGGCAGACAGCGTCCGCTCATCCAGTGGCTCGGCAAACGGCTCGAACAGCGCATGCCGCTCGCCATCATCGGCGACCCCGGTTTTCAGGTGGATCGCGGCTTCGCGGCGCGGCTTGGCCTGAAAACGACGGATGCCCAAATCAGGCAGCCGCTGAACATCAGCCGGCAGCACGCCATGATGGGATTCGAAACCGCGCCGATGGTATCGCGCCATGACCATCCTTCCCTGCAAGCGGCGGGGACGCCGCCCGAACAGACTTTGCTCGAACTGCGCGACGCCGACGGCCAGCATTATCTGGCCGGTGCCATCCAGCCCTGGGGCGGCTTCATTCTCGACCCCTTCGTCCTGATCGAAGTCCCCGGCAGCGAGCAGGCGCGCTGGGTCATCGACCCCTTCGCCTTTCTGCAAGGCGCGCTGCGCCTGCCGGCCATGCCCGTCCCGGACACCACCACCGAGAACGGCCGCCGCCTGTTCTTCTCCCACATCGACGGCGACGGTTTTCCGTCGCGCGCCGAACTGCCCGGCAGCCCGTTCGCCGCCCAGGCGCTGCTCGACGAAATCCTCAGCGCGTACCGGATTCCCACCACCGTCTCCGTCGTCGAGAGCGAAGTGGCCCCGCACGGCCTGTACCCCAAGCTCAGCCCGCAGCTGGAGGACATCGCCCGCCGCATATTCCGCCTGCCGCACGTCGAAATCGCCAGCCACACCTGGTCGCACCCCTTCGTCTGGGATACCAGTGTCACCGGCGTGACCGGCAACAAGAACCGCGAAGAAGGCCTCTACCATCTCGACATCCCCGGCTACACCTTCGACGCCGAGCGGGAAACCGCCGGTTCGGCGGCCTACATCCGCGACCGTCTGGCGCCGCCGGGAAAACCCGTGAAAATCCTGCTCTGGTCGGGCGACACCGCCCCCGGCGCCGACACCCTGCGGGTCACGGAACAGGCCGGGCTGCTCAACATGAACGGCGGCGACACCTCGATCACCCGCGCCAATCCGAGCCTGACTGCGGTAGGCGCGCTGGGCATCGAGAAATCCGGCTTCCTCCAGGTTTACGCGCCGATCACCAACGAGAACATCTACACCAACCTGTGGACCGGCCCCTACTACGGCTACGAAAAGGTCATCGAATCGCTGGAAATGACCAACGCGCCGCGCCGCCTGAAGCCGGTCGACCTCTACTACCACACCTATTCGGCCAGCAAGCGCGCCGGCCTCAATGCCCTGCACAAGGCCTTCGCCTGGACGAAAACGCAGGAACTGCACCCGGTATTCGCTTCCGAGTTCATCCGCAAGGTGCAGGATTTCCACGCCATCGCCATCGCCCGCGACAACGGCGGCTGGCGCATCCGCGGCAACGGCCAGTTGCGCACCCTGCGCTGGAACGGCGCGGCGCCCCGCCTCGCCGATGCGGTTTCGGTCGCCGGCTACCGCGCCGGCAGCGAAGGCTGGTACATCCACCTGGGCGGCGGCGCGGCGTGGTTCGCGGCCGACGAGAAAAAAGCGGACGCCGCGCCATCCCGGCCTTTCCTGCTCGACGCCAACGCCCGCCTGAGCGAGTGGCAAGCCACGCCCGCCCGTCTGGCTTTCAAGCTGAACGGCCATGCGCCGGTCGAATTCAGTCTGGCCAACCTTGCCGGCTGCGCCGTCCGCATCGACGGCAAGCAGGCCGCGCCCGGCCGCAGGAAAACACAGGACGCGCTGAGCGTTCACAGCTTTGGATCGCCCCATGCCAGCGCCCGCGTCGAAGTCGATTGCGCGCGCTGAAACGCGCCCGCTGCTCGCCCCGCTCTGGCTGATCGCGTTATTGGCCGGCATCGTCGGCACGGCGCTTTTTCTGCTCTACCCGCGTACCGATCTGGAACGCCGGCTGGCGCGGATGCCGGAAAGCGACCTGTCGGCCGCCTACGTCGCCAACCTGCTGCGCAGCGACCCGGACAACCCGACGCTGCGCCTCGTTCTCGCCCGCCGGCAGGCGGCGCTCGGCCAGTTCTCGCAGGCGCGCACCACCCTGCAACCGGCGCTCAGCACGAAGGATCAGGACGTCTACCGGCAGGCGCTCTGGGTGCTGTGGGAACTGACCCTGCACGATTTCCGCAGCACCGCGACGACGAACGCCGTCGCCCGCGACGCCCTGCGTACCGACCTGCTGCGCCAGCTCACCACGCTCAGCGAACTGCCGCTGCCCGCCGGTCAGAAAATCCAGCTGGCCAGCACCGCCTATCTGCTGCAACAGCCCGCCCTCGGCAATCAGTTGTTCCAGGACATCGCGCAGACGCTCGACGACCCCGAAAAGGCCGGCCAACTCTATCAGGAAGCCGCCAGCAAGGCCCTCGCCAACGGCGATTACCGCGGCAGCGCCGCGCTGCATCTGCTGGCGAGGAAGAACGCGAGCGATCCGGCCGAGGCGCGCCGGCATTTCCATCAGGCCCTGCGTATCCTGCAATCCGGCAATCTGCTCGAAGAAGCCCTGAGCATGGGTGAGCGGGAAATCGGCCCGCTCGCCGACGACCCGGAAACCCTGCTCCTCATGACCCGACTGGCGCGCGCCGCCGGCCGCCCGGACGTGGCGGACCGCTACGTGCGCCATCTGCTCAAACTCGCCCTGCTGCAACAGTGGCGCGCTCTGGAAATGGCCCGCGCCTGGGGCGACGGCAGCTTGCAGAAGACGTCTCGACAGGCCAAAGCCAGCGGCCCCGGCATCGCCTTCGACGACAAGATCTACACCCTGGGCTACGAGGTTTTCCTGGAAAACCGCAAGCTTGAAGACGCCTGGCGGGTGGCCGATTCCGCTGTGCGCCAAGCGCCCGGAAACCAGGTCTGGCGCAAGCGGCTGGCGCAGGTCGCCGAGTGGACGGGCCGCCCGCAGCAAGCCCTGGAAAACTGGCTCGAGCTGGCCCAGTCCGGCTACGGCGAAGCCGCCTGGGACAGCGTCCTGCGGCTGGCCCCCGGCCTGTTCGACGACAGCGCCCTGATTCCCGCCCTGCACCACCAGATCACGCGCCAGCCGGGCGATTTCCGGCTGGTGCGCGAACTCATCGCCGCCTATGAGCGGCAGGGCAACCCGCAGGCAGCCATCCAGTACATGCAGCGCCTGACGCAGAACGAGCGCCACCCGGCCCTGCCCGACGCCCTGCTGCTCCTGGCCGAACTGGCCGAGCGCGACGGCAACCTCGACCTTGCCCTGGCGAACTGGGAGCGCCTGTTCGCGCAACCCGGGCAACTCACCTCGGAGCGCGCCCTGCGCGTCGCCGTCATCCTGCTGATACGCGGTCGCCACGCGGAAAGCCTGGCCTGGCTGGAACGCGCCCGCGCGCAGGCCGGCCTGGAAACCGAGGAGGACGTCGAATACTGGCGGCTCAACGGGCAACTGGCGGAAATGCTCTACCGGGACGAACAGGCCATCGACGCCTTCCGCCGCCTGATCGACGCCGACAAGGCCGAGCCGGCCGATTTCAATGCCCTGATCCGCCTGCTGACCGACGACGCGCCGCTCGATGCCGCCCGCGTCGCGGCCCACGCCTGGGACAAATTCGACTCGCCGGAGCATCTCATCCAGGCACTGACCCTGTACAGCAACCGCAACCGCTGGACGGAAATCGGCCAGCTCGTGCGCCGGCTCGACAGCCAGCCGGGCGCCACGCGGCACGCGCTGGCTCCGCTGCGCGCCGACCCGGAATTCCTGCGGCTGCTCGGCACTTACCAGCAGAACGTCGGGCAATTCGCGCTGGCCCGCCGCAACTTCGAGGCCGCCCTGCGACTGGCCCCGGACGCCGCCGCCCTGCAACAGGCGCTGCTCTGGCTGCACATCGACACCAACGACGCCGCCAGTCTGCGCAAGCTGCTCGCCACCCACGAAGCGCGCTGGGCGCAGGACCCGGCCATGCACGACTCGCTGGCCGCCAGCTATCAGGCGCTTTCCTTGCCGCAGGTGGCGCTGCAACGCTATCTGAAACCGCAGGCCGCGGCGCACCGCGACGATCTGTTGTGGATGATGAACTATGCCGACGCGCTCGATCAGAACCAGCAGAGCGACCTCGCCTGGCGTCTGCGCCGCCAGCTTCTGAGCGAGGAATGGCGGCAGGCCGGCAAGCAGCGCGAATCCGCCCGCCGGCGGTGGCTGACCGAGGAAGGGCTGGAAAAAGCGCGGCAGATGGCCCGCGTCCGGCTGATGCTGACGCAGCGTCCGGGCGACGCCGGCACGGACGTGTTGCGCGAACTGCTGCGCCTGGATCGCGCCGAACGCGCCAGCTTTTCCAACGCCGCGGCGGAAACCGCCATCGGCTGGTTGCAGGACCGCGCCGAGTATTCCGCCGAGCGCGCCTTCCTCTGGCATCAATACGCCAGGGCGCGCGGCAACCGGGCCCACCGCCCGCTCTGGGCGGAAATCACCGTCGCCCTGGCCGAGCGGGATACGGCGGCCACCGGGCAGTTGCTGGAAACCTTCGACGAGCGCCTGCCGCGCTACGACCGGGTCAATGCCGCGCGCGCCGTCGACGACCTGCGCCTCGCGCAGAGCGCCGCTTTCGAGGCGCAGACCGACCAGACCGACGACGACCCGACGCATCTCCAGTTGACCGAAACCCTCCTGCAATTCAGCGACCACGCGGGTTTCACCCTGGGCCGCAACGATTTCGACTCGCTCGAGGAAACCCACGCCACGACCGCCTGGCATCTGGCCATCGACCCGCGCCTGGCGCTCGACGTCGAATTCGGCCAGATCGCGCGGCAGGCGGCGAAGAAGGAAATCATCCGCGCCGCGCCGGACGAAACGCTTTTCAGCAGCCGCCTCTCCTGGCGCCACCCGGACGGCGAAACCATTTTCATGGCGCAGCGGCGCGACAGCTTCGCCAGCTACACGCCGCTGCAAATCGAGCACGAGCAGCGCATCGACGACCGCCTCGCGCTGCGCCTGACCCTGGGCAAGGACGTGCCGAGCCAGGAAAGCCAGCCTCTGCGCATCGCCGGCATGAAGGATCTGGCGCGCGCCAGCCTGCGCTACCGCCCCACCCGGCTGGACCAGATCATCGCCGAGCACTGGCGCGAGGACTACCGCCTGCAAACCGGCGCGAAACTGGGCGATGGCCGCCACACCAGCCTCACCTACGCCCACACCTTGCGGCAGGAGGCGCGCGACCTCGAATTTTCCGTGTTCTGGTCGAAGCACGAGTTCGACCGCGTTGGCAGTTATCAAGGCTTCAAGGCGCGCGACGCCCGCATCGAGCGCTACTATCCGCGCGATTTCGTTTCCTCCGGCGGCAACCAGCCGCCCGGCCCGGATTACTTCCTGCCGGACAATTTCAGCTTCTACGGCATCCGCTTGTCCACCGACATGCGCTACGAGCGCGAATACACCCGCGCCACCCGCCCCTTCGCCAGCATCGCCCGCACCTGGCACAGCATTCTCGGCGCGGGTTACGATCTGCGCCTTGGCCTTGCCGGCAGCGTGTTCGGGGCCGATCATCTCGCCCTCAGCTTCGGCATGGGCAAGGCCGGCACCCAGACCGACGCGCCCGTGCGCGACCTTTTCCTGACCTACCGGATTCATTTCTGAACTTCACGCCCAAGCTTTCACGTCCATAGAGGATTTCCATGAACATCGCCCATATCCCCCGCCTCCGCTCCCTTCTGACGTTCTGCATCGGCTGCTGCGCCGTTCTCCTCGGTGCCTGCTCGACGCTCGAACGCGGCGCGGCGCCTCAGCTCGAGCAGCAAGCCACCTGGGCCGTCCTGCCGTTTGCCAACCACACCGAAACGCCGCTGGCCGGCCAGCGCGCCGAATCCATCGCCGAAGCCCTGCTGCGCGCCAGGAGCCAGGCCAAGGTCAAGCGCTATCCGGCCGCCAGCACCCAGGAAGCCCTGTTCGAAGCCAGCGAGCAGAAGCTCCAGGACGACGCCCTCATCTGGGCGCGCCAGCAGGGCGCGCGCTACGCGCTGACCGGCGCGGTGGACGAATGGCGCTACAAGGTCGGCGTCGATGGCGAGCCGGCCGCCGGCATCACCTTGCAGATCATCGACGTGCAGAGCGGCGAAACCCTGTGGAGCGGCGCGGGCGGCAAGAGCGGCTGGAGCCGGGAGGCGCTTTCCGCCGTCGCCCGGCAACTGATCCGCGACCTGCTCAACGGCGGCCTTTCCGGTCTGCGCTGAAAGCCGCCGGGACAGTCATGGGATTCTCCTCCCTTACCCAGCGCAACCTGCCCGCCGCCAGGGAAGGCGGGCTGGCCGGCATGGTGCTGGGCCGGCTGACCACGACCAGCGTCTCGCCCTTCTCGATGGCGCTGGAAATCGTGCTTCTGCCGCTCATCGCCCTCGGACTCGGCTTCGCGTTCAGCCCGGAAGACCCCTTGTGGATCGAAGCGAGCTTTCCCTGGAGCTGGTTCGCGCCGGTCATCCTGGCCCTGCGCTACGGCCCGCTGGCCGGCCTGGGCAGCGCCGCCATCCTGTTGCTGGCCTGGCTGTTCACCCATGTCGGCCACTTCGATGCCTTCCCGAAACTGTATTTCCTCGGCGGCCTGATCCTGACCATGCTGGTCGGCGAATTTTCCAGCCTCTGGCTGACCCGCACCCGCCGCGCCGAAACCGTGCAGGTCTACCTCGAGCAGCGCTTGGAACATCTCACCCGCCAGTACTACCTGCTGCGGCTTTCCCACGACCGTCTGGAACAGGATCTGATCGGCCGCCCGATGTCCATGCGCGACGCTCTGGAAACCCTGCACCAGCTTGGCGACCAGGGCGACCGCAAGGCGGGCGGGCAGACCCTGCTGCGCCTGCTGGCGCAGTATTGCCAGCTGGAAAGCGCCAGCCTGCACCGGGTGGACGACAACGAAACCGTCGGCGAAGCTCTCGCCAGCATCGGCAGCAACACGCCGCTCGCCGCCGACGACTCGATGTTGCGTCAGGCGATGGACAGCCGCGCTCTCTGCCACATCGCGCAACTGGAAAACGAGCAGCGCCTGCACAGCCGCTACCTGATCGTCGCCCCGCTCATCAACCTGAACGGCGACATTCACGGCGTCCTGACGGTGGAGGAACTGCCCTTCTTCTCCCTGCAGGACGAAACCCTGCAAACCATCAACCTGCTGCTCAGCTACTACACCGACGGGCTGGCCATGCATGCGCTGTCCGCCCCCGTCTGCGCCGCCCTGCCGGCCTGTCCGCCGGAATTCGCCTTCGAGGCGCAGCGCCTGTGGCATCTGCGCCAAAGCACCGGCATCGGCAGCATCATCGTCGCCCTCGAATTCCAGCCGCAGGCCGTGGAGCAGGATTTCCCCATCCAACTGATGCGCCTCAAGCGCACCCTGGACGAGCACTGGCTGTGCGCCGGACAGAAAAGAATGGTGCTGGCGACGCTGATGCCGCTCGGCAACAATTCGACCGCCGAGGGGTTCCTCGACCGGCTGGAAACCTGGGCCGAGCAGACCTCGGAAAGCACGCTCGCCGGCCTCGGCATCTCTGCGCACAGCTTCATGCTGGCCGGCGAAACCGCCATCGACACCCTGCGCCGCATTCAGGAACTGGCCGATGGGTAGCCTGAAACTCGGGCTGTACGCCCTCACCCTCGAACTCGCCGCCTGGGGCGGCGGACTGCGGCTGGCCGGCGAAGCCTCGGATCAGGCGCTGGCTTGGTATCTGCTGGTGCACCTGTTCGCCAGCTTCCTGCTTTCGGCCTGCGCCTCACTGCTGCTGCCGGTCGGTTCGCGCCGCCAGCGCGGCCTGTTCCTGTTCATGATGACCGGCTTCGCCTACGGCATTCCGGTGGCCGGCTTCATCGGCGTCGCCATCGGCATTCTCTGGCTGCGCCTGTACCGCACGCCCAACGCGCCGCCCATCTTCGCCTCCCTGCAACTGCCCGATTTCGACCCGCACCAGCGCCGCCAGAGCAATTTCCGCCAGGCCGGCCTGCGCGCCTTTCTGGGCAACGCCGCCATCCCCGCGGCCGCCCGCATCGGCGCCATGACCGCCTTGCAGCACGTTCCCGGCCACGTCGCCACGCCGCTGCTGCGCGACGTGCTCAGCGACGACAGCGAGGACGTGCGGCTGCTCGCCTACGGTCTGCTCGACAATCAGGAAAAGCGCATCAACCGAGCCATCGACGAGGCGCTGGTCAGCTTCTCCGACCCGGAAAACGCCGCCGGCCGCCTGGAAAGCGCCCAGCGCCTGTCCGATCTTTACTGGGAGCTGGTGTATCAGGAACTCGCCCAGGGCGACCTGCGCGACTACGCCATCGCTCAGTCGCGGCGCTACTGCGAAATCGTGCTCGCCGAGCAGCCCGACAACCCGGCCCTGCGCCTGCGCCTGGGCCGCCTGCTGCACGCTTCCGGCCAGTACGAAGCCGCCGCCGCGGCGTACCGGCAGGTGTCGGCGCAAGGCTTTCCGGCCACCCGCATCCTGCCTTATCAGGCCGAACTCGCCTTCGCGCAGCGCGATTTCCCGACCACCCAGGCGCTCATGGATCAACTCTCGAACTGGGCGGCGCTGCCGCGCCTGCGCCCGGTCATCGACTACTGGGCGAGCCGCCGATGACGCCGCCGAACGACACCCTCCCGCCCCGCCCCCAGGCCACGCAGGCCGACATCGCTCTCCTGCTCGAAGGCACTTTTCCCTACGTCAGCGGCGGCGTGTCGAGCTGGGTGAACCAGATCATCCGCGCCTTCCCGGAGTACCGTTTCGCCATCGTCTTTCTCGGCAGCCGGCGCGAGGACTACGGCGCGATGAAATACGAACTCCCCGGGAACGTCGTGCATTTCGAGGAGCATTTCCTGTACGACACACCGGTCGCCGACCGCATTCCGGCGGCGCACCAGGGCAACGGCGCGGCTTTCGCGCTGGCCAGCGATTTGCATGACCACATGCGCGACCGCAATGCGCCGGCAGCCGCGCTCGCCAGTTTCCGCGAAATCTCCCGCGAGATACTGCCCGCCGGCCGCCTGTCGCTCGACGATTTCCTGCACAGCGAAGCGGCCTGGGAGATGGTCTGCGAACGCTACCGGCGCTTCTGCGCCGATCCCTCCTTCGTGGATTTCTTCTGGACGGCGCGCATCATGCACCAGCCCCTGTGGCAGCTCGCCAAGGTGGCCCAGAACCTGATCCCGGTGCGGGCGCTGCACGCCGTATCGACGGGCTACGCCGGTTTCCTCGGCGCGCTGCTGCACCAGTCGCGGCAACTGCCGCTGATCCTCTCCGAGCACGGCATCTACACCAAGGAACGCAAGATCGACCTGTTCAAGAGCGAGTGGATCCGCGACAACCGCAACGTGTTCCAGCGCGACCCCACCGAACTGTCCTATTTCCGCCGGATGTGGATCGGCTTTTTCGAGTGGCTGGGCCGCTTCTGCTACGACGCCGCCGACCCGATCATCGCCCTCTACGAAGCCAACCGCCTGCGCCAGATCGCCGACGGCGCGCCGGCCGAACGCACCTGCAACATCCCCAACGGCATCAATCTGGCCCGCCTGTCGCCCCTGCGCGGGCAGCGCCCGGAAACGCCGCCGCCCGTGCTGTGCCTGATCGGCCGCGTGGTGCCGATCAAGGACATCAAGACCTTCATCCGCGCCATGCGCCGGGTCGTCAACCGGATGCCGCAGGCCGAGGGCTGGATCGCCGGGCCGGAGGACGAGGACCCCGGCTATGCCCAGGAATGCCGCGATCTGGTGCGCAGCCTGGGCCTGGAAAAACACGTCCGCTTCCTCGGCTTCCAGAAAATCGACGACCTGATGCCCAGGATCGGCCTCACCATTCTTTCTTCCATCAGCGAAGCCTTGCCGCTGGTCATTCTCGAAGGCTACGCGGCGGGCGTTCCCACCGTGTCGACCGACGTCGGCTCCTGCCGGCAGCTGGTCGAAGGGCTGGACGACGAAGACCGCGCCCTCGGCGCTTCCGGGGCCATCGTCAAGATCGCCGACCCGCAGGCGCTGGCCGACGCGGCGCTCGCCCTGCTCGGCTCCAGCGCGGCCTGGCAGGCGGCCAGCCGGGCCGGCATCCAGCGCGTCGAGCGCTATTACAGCGACGAGCTGATGTTCAGCCGCTACCGCAAGGTTTACATGAACGCCCTCGAACGCGCGGAAGGAATCCGGTAATGGCGGGAATCGGTTTCGAGCTGCGGCGCATCCTGCGCAAGAACACCCTGATCGGCGTTTTCGAGGCTTACGCCTACGCCGGCATCATCGGCTCCGGCCCCTGGGTGCTCTCCATCGTCGGTATTCTGCTGATCGGCCTGTTCAGCGCCAGCGTGGTGGTTCCGAGCCATCTGGTGACGCAGTTCCAGACTTCCGTCACCTATCTGGTGGCCGGCAGCCTGATCTTCACCGGGCTGGCCCAGCTTGCCTTCACCCGCTTCATTTCCGACCGGCTGTTCGAAAAGCACAAGGACGCCGTGCTGCCCAACCTGCACGGGCTGATGCTGTTCGTCTCGGTCGGCGCGGGCCTGATCGGCACGCTCGGGATTTTTCTGCTGCTGCCGGGCGAAGGCATCCTGTACCGCCTGTTGATGCTGGCCGGCTTCGTCACCCTGTGCAGCGTCTGGGTGATGAGCGTCCTGCTCTCCGGCATGAAACGCTACAAGGCCATCGTCCTCCTGTTCGCCGTCGGCTACACGCTCATCGTCCTCGGCGCGCTGTGGCTGCGCCGCTACGGGCTGGAAGGGCTGCTCGGCAGTTTCGTCGCCGGTAATCTGGTACTGCTCGCCGGCATGTGGGGGCTGACCATGCGCGAATTCAACGTGCGCCAGGAATTGATCCGCTTTGAATTCATCGACCACCGTTTCCTGTACCCGAGCCTGATCGCCATCGGCTTTCTCTACAATTTGGGCGTGTGGATCGACAAGTTCATGTTCTGGTACTTCCCGCCGACCTCCGATCCCATCATCGGCCACCTGCGCGCCTCGCTGATTTACGATCTGCCCGTATTCCTCTCCTACCTCTCCATCATTCCCGGCATGGCGGTGTTCCTGATCCGCATCGAGACCGATTTCGTCGAGTATTACGACAAGTTCTACAACGCCGTGCGCGACGGCGGTTCGCTCGATTACATCGAAACCATGCGCGACGAAATGGTGCACTCGATCCGCCTCGGATTGGGCGAAATCGCAAAGATTCAGGCATTGGCCGTGCTCATCACCTTCGTCGCCGGCCCGTCGCTCCTGCGTACCCTGGACATTTCCGAACTGTACCTGCCGCTGCTCTACATCCAGGTCGTCGGGGCCGGGCTGCAAGTCGGGCTGATGGCGATCCTCAACGTTTTTTTCTACCTCGACCAGCGCCGCATCGTGCTTTTCCTGTGCCTGGAATTCGTCGTCCTCAACGTCGCCCTCACCGCCCTCTCCCTGTGGTTCGGCGCGGCGCTCTACGGCTACGGCTTCACCGTCGCCGTGCTCATCACCCTGAGCACCGGCCTCTACCTCCTCACCCGCGCCCTGAACCGGCTGGAGTACGAGACTTTCATGTTGCAGTAGGACGGCAACCTGGGGCAAGCAGCCCTCTGGCTGCTTCGCAAACCACGGGCTTCTCAGGCTCCGTTAGCTTGTTGCTCCGTGCCGGTTTCTTCCGCTTCTTCCGGCAAGCGGCTGGCCAGCACCTTGTCGATACGCTTGCCGTCGATATCGACGACTTCGAGCGACCATCCCTCCCAGGTCAGTTTATCGCCGGTGATGGCGAGGCGGCCAAGCAGCAGCATGAACATGCCGGAGAGGGTGTGGTAGCGACCTTTTTCTTCCTCCGGCACGGTTTTCAGGCCCAGCGTGTCTTTCAACTCGGGCAGGGGAATCAGGCCGTCGAGCAGCCAGGAGCCGTCCTCGCGCTGCACCACCCAGGCATCCTCGGTGTTATTCGGGACGAATTCGCCCGTCACCGATTCGATCAAATCCTGCAGAGTGACCATGCCCTGCACTTCACCATACTCATCGACCACGAAGGCGACGTGCGTGCCGGAAGTACGGAACTGGTCGAGCAGTTCCATGCCGGTGAGTGATTCCGGCACGTAAACGGCGGGCTGCAGCTTCTCGGTCAGGCTCGGGTTCTTGCCGCGCAGGGTCTTGCCCAGGAGATGCCGGGCATTCAGCACGCCGAGGATGTTGTCCAGCCCGCCCTGACAGACCGGAAAACGGGCATGCTCGGAATTGGTGATGATCGCCAGATTCTCGTCGAGCGGCTGGCCGACGTCGAGCCACACCATTTCCGAGCGCGGCACCATGAGCGAGGCGATCTGCCGGTCGTCGAGACGGAACACGTTGCGCACCATGGTGTGCTCGTGCTTCTCGATGACCCCGGCTTCCGAGCCTTCGACCAGCATGGCGTGAATTTCTTCCTCCGTGACGCTGGGACCGGCCACCTCGCGCTGGCCGAGCAGACGCAGCAGCAAGGCCGTGGAATTGGACAGCAGCAGCACGAAGGGGCGCGACAGCACGGCCAGCATCTGCATCGGCCGCGCGACCAGGCGGGCGATGCCTTCCGGGTTGATCTGGCCGATGCGCTTGGGCACCAGTTCACCCACCACGATGGAAACATAGGTAATCACCACCACGACCAGCACGGTGGCGCCGATCTCGCTGCTGCGGGCCTCGACTCCCAGCCCTTGCAGCCACTGCGCCAGCGGCCCGGCCAGCGCCGCCTCGCCGACGATCCCATTGAGGATGCCGATCGAGGTGATGCCGATCTGGATGGTGGACAGGAAACGCGTGGGCTCTTCGCCCAGCTTGACGGCGACTGCTGCCGCCGGATCGCCTTCTTCCGCCCGCTTTACCAGGCGCGCCTTGCGCGCCGTGACGAGGGCGATTTCCGACATGGCGAACAAGCCGTTGAGGATGATGAGGCCGACCAGGATGAAAATTTCCATGTCAGCGCTCACTCACCTTGCCAGAAGCCGGAAACCGGCCACGGCTGAAATCGAACTGCGGCTGCGCCGCGTGACTTGCAGGTTCTGGATCGTCGTTCATAGCGCGCAGCCCATGCTAGGAAACAATGGCCCCGCCCAACCTTTTGCAGAATGAAGAAGGTACGAATGATGCCTCAATCCGCGTGGGCTGTCATGCTCAGGAAAAGCACGAGCAGAGGAGCATGCCTGGCCCCGCGACAGCCCACGGCATGATTTTGCACCTAGAAAACCCGTCCCCGGAAACGCACAACGCCGGCTAGAGGCCGGCGTTGGCAGGGAAATACAGAAAAATCAGCGCTGGCTGGACTTCATCGATGTATTTTCTTCCTTGATTTTTTTCGCGGCATAGCGGCCGATATAGACCCCCATCACCAGAATGAAGCCAATCGTAAACAGACTGAGCAAACCGATGTCGGATGTCAGCAGCAGATTCCAAGCGTCCATTACCCTTCTCCCGTGATTTATTGATGAATGCCCGCAGCGGGACGAGGCATTTACGCAATAAACATGCCGGATTTTTCCGATTCAGGCCCGGACAGCAAAACCGCGCAGCGAGAAGGGTTTTATGACTTTCCAGTAAGCCGGCAAGCTCGATGCGGCTCACGACATGGGCCGGATTGACAATGGTGACATGACACCATGACAAATACGGCGTACCGGAAAACCCGCCTCAAAGCGTCGCCACCGCGCCCCGGATCAGACCTACGGCGACGCCTTCAATGGCGAAATCGGGCATCGAAGCATCGACGATGATGGGTTCGAAATCCGGATTTTCGGCGATCAGGTGAATCTGGCCGCCGCTGCGCTGCAGACGCTTGACGGTCACTTCCTCATCGAGCCGGGCCACCACGATCTGGCCATCGCGCGCCTGATTGGTTTTATGCACGGCGAGCAGGTCGCCATCGAAAATCCCGGCATCCATCATCGACAAGCCGCGCACTTTGAGCAGAAAATCCGCCCGTGGATTGAACAACCCGGCATCGAGCGCATAGCGCCCCTGCACGTTTTCCACCGCCAGAATCGGCGAACCTGCCGCCACGCTGCCGATCAGGGGCAAGCCCAGTTGTTCGATCAGGCGGATGCCGCGCGCCGAACCCGGTTCCAGATGGATGGCCCCCTTTTTTGCCAGCGCCTTCAGGTGATCCTCGGCCGCATTGGGCGAAGCAAAACCGAAAGCCGTGGCGATCTCCGCCCGCGTCGGCGGCGCACCCAGCATTTCCAGGTTGTTTTTGATGAAATCGAGAATTTCCTGCTGGCGGGCAGTGAGCTTCATGGCAAGCGGCCTTGTATCAAGATGGCTGTATTTTTATACAGCCCTCCGTTTTTGGCAAGCCTGCTTGCTGCCTCTTGCGCCAAACCCCGGCTTTATTGCGCCGGGCCGACCAGTTCAGTCCACCTTGCGGGCCAGCCAGTGCAAACGCCTGCGCCCCAAACGCATGCAGCCTTCGGATAATTGCAGTTCCGGATGGCGGTCGGGGCCGGCGCTCTGAATCTGGCGGCAGAATTCCTCCAGACGGCGCGTCGCCGGCACCTGCCAGCCCAAAGCGCGCAAGCGCCAGCGCAGGAGATTCTTCAGACGCGCCAGCGACAGGGCGCGCAGCCCGCTCGCGCAGGCGGCTTCGCCTTGCACCAGCCGCTGCCAATCGGCGAGCCGCCACATGGAATATGAAA
>URNG01000064.1 GCA_900549295.1 uncultured Rhodocyclaceae bacterium | reverse complement strand
TGCGCGGCCACTGGCTGCTGCCCATCCACAACGGCACCTTCGACCTCGGCATGCACGCCTGGGCAGCCCCCTTCGAGCAGATCCTCCACCACGCCGCCGACCGCAGAGTGCCGGTCGCCACACCAATGATGGGCGAGCGCGTCGACCTTGGCGCGCTCCGTGCCGGACAACGCTGGTGGCGGGAGCGAGGAGAGGAGTAGCGAAGAGGGGGGCGGGTTTTCTGACATATCATCATCCGCCATATCAGAAATGAAGGCGTTTTTCGACATAAGGATCGTGGCTGGCGGGGACGTCCTTCGCCATTACGCCCAGTTGAAATTTCCGCCCCGCGCGGGCTGGCTCAGAATGAGCGATGTACAGACAAGGGGAAAACCCGCATGGACATGACGTTGTGGAAAACCTGTCTGGCGACAATCCTGTTACTGGCCGGGTCGCTCTCGTCGCCAGCCGGAACGGCGGCAGAAGCGGCAGCCGAGGTAGTGCCAGAAGCGGCAAAAACAGGAATTGCCGCAGAAACGGGCAAGCCTCTGGTGGTTTTCGACATCGACGGCACGCTCACGCCGCACAACCTGTTCGTCTACGAGGCCCGCGCGGGCGCTGCCCAAGCGGTTGCCGCCTACGCGGCGCGGGGCTATCAGGTGATCTACCTGACCACGCGCATTCCCCTGTTCCAGTCCGGCCTGCCCGCCTGGCTGTCCCGCAACGGTTTCCCCGACGCCCCCCTGCACATCGCGCAGACGCCCGAGCAGCGCCGCGATCCGGCGAGCTTCAAGGCCGGAGTGCTGCAGGCATACGCGCAAGCCGGCTGGCGTCTGGCCTGGGCCTATGGCGACTCATCCACCGACTTCGCCGCCTACGCCCGCGCCGGCATTCCGCAGAAACGGGTGTTCGCCCTGCGCCGGCGCCTCGCCTCGACCTGCGCCGAGGGCCTCTACCGGGCCTGCCTGGACGGCTGGCAGGCACATCTGCGCCAGTTGCCGGGGGATTTTGGCGGGAATCAGCGTGGGGTCGAGCAGTATTGAAGCGGCTTTTTAGGGCTCTGTGGCAGGCAGGTGCTTGAGGTGATCTTTCCGTACGATCAAAAAAGAAACCCGCATCCTCAAGCATGGCTAGTCCGGCCTCTCCTGCGTATCTTTGACGCCATCCGATCCACGGGAAAACATCCACATGAGCAATGCAAAGCAAAAAATCTGGCTGATTACCGGCGCGTCTTCCGGTTTCGGCAAGGCGCTGGCCGAGGCGGTCATCGCCAATGGGGACTGCGCCGTCGTTACCGCCCGGCGGCTGGAGCGGCTGCAAGCCATCGCCCAGGGGCATGAGGATCGTGTGCTGCCGCTGGCGATGGACGTGACCGACGCCGCCGCCCGCGACAAGGCGGTGGCCGACGCGCTGGCGCGTTTTGGCCGCATCGACGTGCTGGCGAACGTGGCCGGGCGCGGCGTGGCGGGGGCTTGCGAGGAATTCAGCCTGGCGCAGCTGCGCGAGCAGATGGAATTGAATTTCTTCGCCGCCGCCGAAATGAGCCGCGCCGTGCTGCCGCAGATGCGCCGGCAGGGTTCGGGCAACATTCTCACGGTGAGCAGCATTGCCGGGCTGGTGGCGATGAATGCGGCTGGCCCGTACTGCGCGGCCAAGTTCGCTATCGAGGGCTGGACGGAATCGCTCGCCATTGAGGCGAAGCCGCTCGGCATTCACGTCACGCTGGTCGAGCCGGGCGCGTTCCGTACCGAGTTCGCGGGCGACGTGAATATGCGGCCTGTGCGAAGCATCGCCGCTTACCGCCCGATGGTCGAGCCGTTCGAGACTTATCTGGAAACCTCCGCCGGCAAGCAGATGGGCGACCCGGCCAAGGCGGCGCGGCGGATGCTGGAAGTGGTCGCCAGTGCCGCGCCGCCCACCCGGCTGATGCTTGGGCGCGATGCGTATTCGATCTGGGACGCCACCATCGCCAAACGCCAGGAAGATTTGAGCCACTGGCGCGAGCGCGGCGAGGACACGGCGTTCGACGATGCCGAACTGGTGGAGATCCGGCTGTGACCGGGGCCAATCCCTGAAATTTTTTACGTCCACATTTTTTGCGAAGGAAGCCAAACCCATGAAAACCGCCAGCTACGCCGCCCAGTCGGCCACTTCCCCGATGACGCCCCACACCATCGAGCGCCGCGCGCTGCGGCCCGACGACGTGGGCATCGAAATCCTCTACTGCGGCGTCTGCCACTCCGACCTGCATATGGCGCGCAACGACTGGGGCCGCGCCATGTACCCGGTGGTGCCGGGGCATGAAATCGTCGGTCGCGTCACCGCCGTCGGCCCGGAAGTCACCAAATACAAGGTGGGCGACCACGTCGCCGTGGGCTGCTTCGTCGATAGCTGCCAGCATTGCGACCAGTGCCACCAGGGCAACGAGCACATGTGCCGGGAGATTCTCACCGAAACCTACAACGGCAAGGATCGCGTCACCGGCGAAACCACCTACGGCGGCTACGCCAAGCACATCGTGGTCAAGGACGATTTCGTGCTGCGCGTGCCGGCCGGGCTGGATCTGTCGCGTGCCGCGCCGCTGCTGTGCGCGGGCATCACCACTTATTCGCCGCTGCGCACCTGGAACGTCGGCCCCGGCAGCCGCGTCGGCGTGGTCGGTCTGGGCGGCCTCGGCCACATGGCGGTGAAGCTGGCCGTGGGCATGGGCGCGCAGGTCACGGTATTGAGCCGCTCGAAGTCCAAGGAGGCCGACGCGCTGGCGCTCGGCGCCGACCGCCTGCTGGATACCTCCGACGCCGCCGCGCTGAAGGCCGCGTCCAACGGCTTCGACGTCATCATCGACACCGTGCCGGTCAAGCACGACATCAATCCCTACGTCCCGCTGCTCGACATCGACGCCACGCTGGTGCTGGTCGGACAGCTCGGCAACCTGGACGAACTGTTCACCGTGCCGGCCATCATGGGGCGGCGGCGCATCGCCGGTTCGATGATCGGCGGCATCCCGGAAACCCAGGAAATGCTGGATTTCTGCGCCCGCATGAACATCCTGCCCGACTGCGAAATGATCCGCATGGACCAGATCAACGAGGCGTTCGAGCGCATGGAGCGCTCGGACGTGCGCTACCGCTTCGTGATCGACATGGCGAGCCTGCCGGAGAGCGTGGGGTGAGGTTGTTGCGCTAATACGTAGGGCCGGGTCCATGATCCGGCCAGAAAATCTGCGCTGCTGCCGGCATTCCTGCCTGCCTGGGTTACGGACCCAAGCCTGCATGGATCAGCGGACGGTTACATTTCCCCCATCGCTGCCCGCGCGGCAATGGGGTATTTTTCCGGCCTTTCGAGCTTTCCGGCGCTTTCCCTTTTACTTTCTTGTTTCCAGCGAGTATTCCCCATGAAAAAAATCCTGTTGCCGCTATGCTTGGCCCTGTGTTCACTGTCCGCGCTGGCCCAGGTCGCCACGCTGCGCCCCGGCGATCCCGTCCCCGCGCTGGCGCTGAAGGATCAGCACGACAAACCGGCGCGCCTGCCGGCCGACCTGAAGCAGATCGTCTTCGCCGGCGACAAGGCCGCCTCCGATCTGGCCGCCGACTGGCTCGACGCGCAACCCGCCGACTGGCTGGCGCGCACGCAGCGCGTCTATCTGGCCGACATCCACAAGATGCCGGGCCTCGTCACCCGCCTGATCGCCCTGCCGAAACTGCGCGACAAGCGCTACCCGATCATCCTCGGCCGCGAGGCGGGCGAACTGACGATGTTCCCGCTACGGGAAAAATGCGTGACCCTGCTCCCGGTCGCCGCCGGCAAACTCGGCGAACCGGCTTTCGCCTGCGACGCGGCGGCGCTCAAGGCAGCGTTCCAGTAACCGCGGACGCCTACCGCCGGCACCCGTTCGCCTGCATTCCATCTGCCAGGAGGGCACGCATGAACTGGCTTTACCTGATCCTCGCCATCGTGGCGGAAGTGGCCGGCACGTCGTTTCTGAAAATGAGCGAGGGCTTTACCAAGCTATGGCCCTCGCTGGCCGTGGTCGTCGGCTACGGCGTGGCCTTCTTCTTCCTGTCGCTGACGCTGCGCGCCATCCCCGTGGGCGTCGCCTACGCCATCTGGTCGGGGCTGGGCATCGTCCTCATCACCGCAGTGGGCTGGCTGGCATTCGACCAGAAACTCGACGCCGCCGGTCTCGCGGGCATCGCCCTGATTGCAGCGGGTGTGATCGTGCTCAACGTGTTCTCCAAGGCCAGCGTGCACTGAACATCCCGCTGCCCGCTGATTGCCGGAGCGCGGCCCTGCGGATTGTTGAATTCAAATGACGAAAGCGGATTCCAGCAACGCCATATCAGCCGCCGCCAGTTTGAATTTCTGCCGCGCCACCGTTTTCCAGGTTCGTACGACCCCGAGCACTTCATTGACGATCCGGTTTGCCTCCGCTTTGCTCAAATCGTAAAACGCCGCAGTTTCCAGCACCGTATCCAGACTTGGCCGGTTATCGTCAGCGTCCAGATTGAGCACGTGGTCTGCTTTGTCGATCGTCAATATCGAACCTATGCGGCGAATCCAGCCAGGACGGAGCGTAGATGAACCTGACGCCCTCTCGGTCGTGGGCCAGCGTTCCAACCAAGGTTTTTCAGGCATGAAATCAGCAGCAAGCCAGACTTCCAGCTTGTCCCTGTTCATGTTTGCCCCCTTCTTTTTCCTTAGTTCCAGTTCCTGCAACCCGCGCCCCAATTTGTCGCCCCGGGATAAAAACCAATGTCATTTTGCAGGCGTAATACAGCGAGAATGCGCAAATAAGTGCCCATGGCAACCGCAGGGGAGCCTTTTTCAGCCCGATGCAGCGTCATTCTTGAGTTGGAGGCGCGTTCCGCAAAAGTTTCGGCGAAAAGTTCCCGGCGCAGGCGGGCCAGGCGGAATCGCTCGCCGGATGCCGCTCCGCCCAGGGAAACCGTCTCGGCAACCCACTTCTTGCGTGACGCCGGGTTTTGACAAAAAAACCACAGAAACAGGATTTTTTGCCTCCCGCGCCGTAAAACGGCTTCACCCAACCGACACCCAGTGAAATAATAATAAGGATTCGCATTCAGCCAGCCAGCCCGTTCATGCCAGCCAGCCATCAGCGTTCAATTCGCTCAATCTGACTGGAGAACAATTCAATGCACCCCTCGATCCGGTTCGGCCTGCGTGCCGTCCCCTTGGCACTGCTAGCCGCCTTCCCACCGCACCAGGCTTTTGCTGAAAGCACGCTCGGAGAAACCGTCGTCACCGCCACGCGCAACGAAGCGTCGATTGACGAATTGCCTGTTACCGTCACCGCCGTCACCCGCGAAAACATGGATCGCCGTCCGATCGCCGACGAAGCCGATCTGTTCCGCGACGACCCAGACATCGTCATGAACCGCGACATGCGCCGCCACGGCGCGGCCTCGGTGAACATTCGCGGTATCGAGGACAACCGGATCGTGCAGACCGTCGATGGCGTGCGCATGTCCGACCCCTACACCTACGGCCCGACCAACTTCCAGGTCAACAACCCGCTCGGCGTGATGCCGGATTTCCTGCGCCAGGTCGAAATCGTGCGCGGCCCGGCATCCAGCCTCTACGGATCCATGTTTTGTCGGGCTCGGTTGCGCTCGGCGGCGTCGTCGGCTACCTGACGCTGAACCCCGCCGACATCCTGCGTGGCGACGCCCGCACCGGCGTACGCCTCAAGGGAAGCTGGACGGGTGCCAACGACGGCTTCACCGGCACGGTGATCGGCGCGGCGCGGGGCGAAGCCTGGGAACTGTTGATCGGCTATTCGCAAAACCGCAGCAATGAATTCAAAAACAAGGGCAACAGCAATGGCACTCATACTGCCAGTACTACCGCTCCGCCCCTCCCTGGCAATCGCATCACCGGAAATCGCACCAAACCGAACGAACTCGACATCGACGACCGTGGCGGTATCGCCAAGCTGATCCTCAAACCCGCCACCGGCCACCGCCTGACGGCCACCCTCGATGGCCGTTTGCAGGAAACGGAATCGGATAACCTGCGCCTGTCGCAAGCAGATTACAACCGGGTCAGATCGCAGAAAGGCGACGATGAAACCTCGCGCCTGCGCGGCAGCCTCGAATGGGAACACAAGCCGGCCGACGCCTTTTACGACCGGATGACGGCCCGCCTGTCGCACCAGAGCACAAAAACCGAAAACAAGAACTACCAGAAGCGCGAAAAAACGCTCTACTACTTCAACGGCACCGGCTGTTCGGCGCGCGGCACCGGCCAGTTCAGCCCGGCATACATGCCGGCCGTGATGCCGTTCGACCCGCGCGGCTGGGCCAACGCCAACTGCGACGTGGATCAGTTGTTCGAAATGGAGCAGACGCAGACCGCGTTCAGCCTGCAATTCGAGTCGGCCTTCACGCTCGGCGGCGCTTCGCACCTGCTCACCTATGGCGCCGACCTGATGCGTCAGGAAGTGGAAACGAAGAGCGACACGACGATCACCCTCACCAACAACCTCGTCGGCATTCCGGGGGGCGCTTTCGGCATATTCCCGCCGCCGGTCGGCGTCAATACGATGGCCCCCCCCCCCCGCCGGCACCGTCACCAAGAACCTCAACGGCGAAACCTATCCGCTGCGCTACTTCCCGAACGGCAAGACGGAAACCTTCGGCATCTTCCTGCAGGATGAAATCAACCTCCTCAGCGACCGCCTGACGCTGACTCCCGGCATCCGCTACGACTGGTCGCGGCTCAAGCCGGATGTCGACCCGCTGGCCGCCAAGTCGCTCATCGCCAACGGGCGGACGGCATCGGCGCAGACCTACGACCGCGTCTCGCCCAAGCTCGGCTGGCAGTGGAAATTCACGCCGGCCGTATCCACCTACGGCCAGATCGCCAGCGGCTTCCGCGCGCCGAACTACAGCGAGGTCAATCAATCGCTGCGTAACATCAACATCGGTTACGGCGTCGTGCCCAACCCCGATCTGAAGCCGGAAACCAGCATCGGCCTCGAACTCGGCCTGCGCGCCAGAAGCGAGAAGATGCGCGGCCAAGTGGCCATGTTCGACAATCGCTACAAGAACTTCATCTCCGCCGTCGATCTCAACTGCCCGGCCGATCCCGATTGCATCCCCGGTCTCGCTCAGGGCACCACGCAAACCCGCAACCTGAGCAAGGTGCGCATCTACGGCATGGAAGTACGCGGCAGCTGGGATTTCGCGCCGGGCTGGCAGGTCGATGGCGCAGTCGCCTACGCGCACGGCACCGACGAAAAGACCAAGGAAGCGCTGAACAGCGTCGACCCGCTGCGCGCCAGCTTCGGTGTCGGCTACGCCACCGGCACCTGGGGTGCCGAAACCCGTCTGCGCGCCGCCAAGACTAAATCAAGGGTCGACGACACCGGTTCCATCAAGTACTACCGCACGCCCGGTTATGGCGTTACCGACCTGTCCGCATGGATCAAACCGACACGCGACACACGCGTGACGGTGTCGGTCAACAACCTGTTCGACAAAAAATACTGGGTATGGAGCGACATCCGCCACATGGGCGTATCGAGCACTACCGCCGGCGTCGACTACTACTCGCAACCGGGCCGCAATTTCCGGGTCACGTTCCAGGCCGATTTCTGACCTTCACCGGCAGGCACCCCACACGAGGTGCCTGCCTTTTTCATTTCCAGGAAACCAAAGCTGAGAGCAAGCCAAAAGCCACCGCAAAAATACTGCGCTCTGAGTGCAACCACCCCATTCAGAGCACAGTGTTTTTCACATTACGACTCCCCTACGCGCCTTGATGTCGCTTTTTTGCGACAAAACCGGATACAGAGCGTCAGCATGTCTTTTTATATCAAGATCAACAATGATAACGATTATCATCCCTGCCGCAAGCCACCCACGGAATTTTCCTAGGCAGCCAGCCGAATATTCTTAACTCTTCAGGGAAATCTCATGGGAAACAGAAGCAGCTTCCGTAAACACCAGATGGCCGTCATCATCGGCTTGGTTTTCACCAGCCTGACCGGCAGGGTCAATGCCACCGAAACGCCCCCCCCCCCCGCAGAAACAGCAGGGGGCCGCGTGCTCGCTGAAACCGTCGTTTCCGCCACGCGCACGGAGCAGGACAGCCACGACGTTGCCGTCACCATCACCAGCATTTCCGACGACGACATCGAGAAAAACATGCCCACGGACATCAAGGACGCGCTGCGCCACGAAGCCGGCGTTTCCGTGCGCGCCCAGCCCAACCGCGCTTCCGGCGTCTTCCGCCAGACCGGGCGCGGCGGCAACGAAGGCATCAACATTCGCGGCCTGGAAGGCGACCGCGTCCTGCTGCAAACCGACGGCGTCCGCCTGCCGTCGAGCTATGACAGCGGCCCGTACTTCGCCGGCCGGGGCGACTATGTCGACATGGAAGCCTACAAGCGGATTGAAATCCTGCGCGGTCCCTCTTCCACCCAGTTCGGCAGCGACGGCCTTTCCGGCGCGGTTTCCTTCGTCACCAAGGACCCCAAGGATCTGCTGACGCTCGGCAAGCCGCACCAGGGTTCGCTCAAGCTCGGCTACAACACGCTCGACAAAGGCTGGAGCGTCGTTCCTTCCTACGCCTACGCCGGCGAGCAGTTCGAGGCCATGATCCTGGCCAGCCTGCGCGACGGCCACGAAAGCGACACCAAGGGCAACAACCGCGCCCGCAACATCACCCGCACCGCGCCCAACCCGCAGGATTACCGCTCCGAGTACCTGCTCGGCAAGCTCGTGTTCAAGCCGGCGACCGGCCACCGTTTCAAACTGAGCGCCGAAAATCTCGACCGCAAGGTGGACACCAAGGCCTTGAGCTTTCTGGGCGACCCCTTCGCAGCGGCCGGCCTGACCGGCGTCGATCTCGAGGAAAACATCACCCGCCGGCTGTTCAAGCTCGATTACGACTACCGCAATGCCGACAATCCCTTCTTCCAGATCGTCAGCGCCAGCATCTACCGCCAGGATTCGGAAAACGCCCAATACGGCAGGGAGCAAAAGGCGACCACGAACAGTTGGGGCACGATGCGCTGGCGCGACACCACCTATGAAGAAAAGGCCGTCGGCGGCAGCCTGCAGTTCGAGAGCAACCTCGGCCAGAACGTCACGCACCGGATCATCTACGGCATCGACGCCAGCCAGACCGAGATCACCTCGCTCAAGGACGGCTACAACAGCGCCGGCGCGGCTTTCGGCGTCAACAAATCGTTCCCGGATACCGACTACCGGCTGCTCGGCGTTTTCATCCAGGATGAAATCAACGTCGGCCCTTTCAGCATCATTCCGGGGCTGCGCTACGACCGTTTCAAGCTCGACCCGAAGGCCGACGCGCTGTACGTCAAGAACAACGCCCTGCCTCCCACGAAGCTCGACGGCGACGAGCTTTCGCCGAAACTCGGGGTCATCTGGAAAGCCTCGCCGCTGGTCAATGTCTTCGCCCAGTATTCGCATGGCTTCAAAGCGCCAAGCCCGACCCAGGTCAACGGCGGCGTCACCAACCTGACTTCCGCCAATCCCTATGTCGCCTTGGGCAACCCCGGCCTGAAGCCTGAAACCAGCGACTCCTACGAGCTTGGCATTCGCGGCCGGAGCCAGGATTTCCGCTACAGCGCGGCCATTTTCCACGGCAAGTACAAGGATTTCATCGCCAGCAACGTCCTGGTCGAGGAAAACCCGGCGCCGACCCCGGATGTGTTCAAGTCGGTCAACCTCAGCAAGGTCAGGATTCGCGGCCTCGAACTGCGCGGCGAATGGGCCTTCAGCAGGGATTGGAGCGTTTCCGGCGCCTATGCCTACACGCACGGCGACAGCGAGGACGATGGCGTCAAGGAACCGCTCATGACCGTCGACCCGTCCAAGCTGGTGCTCGGTCTGCGCTACGACAAGGCCGGCCAGTATGGCGGCGAGCTGACGATGACGGCCGTCGAACGGAAAAAGCGCAATCCCGACCGGACGGCGTACTACAACCCGGCGGGTTACACGGTGTTCGACCTGACCGCTTGGTATCAGTACAGCAGAAACCTGAGTTTCAACGCCGGCATCTTCAACGTTTTCGACCGCAAGTATTACCAGTGGGCCGACGTGCGTTCGCTGTCGCCGAACTACGCGCAGATCGAAGCGTTCAGCCAGCCCGGACGGCACGCCGCCATCAGCATGAAGTACCAGTTCTGAGGAGAACCTGTGCCCCGATCACTCTTCCGTGAAGAAGAAAAACTGCGCCTGCGGCGCAGTTTTTCCCGTTTGCTGCGCGGCGCTTTCATTGCCGCCGGCCTCTCCTTTTCCTCCTCGGCCATGCTGGCCGCGGAGCGCATCGTCGACCTCGGCAGCCAGCAGGAAATCTCCCGCGAAGCCCTGCTGGCCTCCCTGAAAAAGACCGATTTCGTTCTCCTCGGCGAACTGCACGACAACCTGCGCCACCACGCGGCGCGCGGCGCATTGATCGCCGACCTGCGCCCGGCTGCCGTCGTTGCCGAGCATCTGATGCGCGGCCAGAGCGCCGCCGCGGACGGCGAACTGCTGCCCCGGCTCGAAGCGGGCGGTTTCGAGGCGAAGGGCTGGCGCTGGCCGATGCACGAAACCTTGTTCGGCCCGGTAATCGACGCCCGAATCCCCCTGCTTGGCGGCAATCTGCCCAAGCCGCTGGTGCGCCAGATCGCCCGTGAAGGCGAAGCGGCCATACCGCAGGAACTGGCCGGCACGCTGACGCGCTTTCCGCTGCCGGCAGCGGCTATCGAGCAGGTCGACCGCGACCTGATTACCGGCCACTGTGGCCAGTTGGCCCCGGCCATGCTGCCCGCTCTGCGTCTGGCCCAGCGCGTGCGCGATAGCGCGATGGCGGCGACGCTGGCCGAGCGCACGGAATTTCCCGCCGTCCTCGTCGCCGGCAACGGCCACGTGCGCCGCGATTACGGCGTGCCGACCCTGCTTGCCCAACTCCTCCCGCAGCGTTCGCAGATCAGCGTCGGCTTCATCGAGGACGGCCCGGAAGTCGCAGCGCGTCTGCCGGAATTGCGCGCGCAGTACGACATCGTCTGGATCACCGCGCCCGCCGAACGTGACGATCCCTGCCTGACCCTGCGCATGCCGCAACAGGTTTCCCCTTAATTTCCCCTCCCCAGCCAGGCCCCCATGACCCAGCCACGCAAACTCCTCCACTACCTCGCGCTCTGCGCCCTGCTGTTCTTCGTCGGCCAGGCCGCCGCCCAGAACATCCTTTTCGTCGCCGTCTCCCCGGTTCCGCCCGGCAAGTTCAAGATGGTGAAGGAAGTCGCCGCCAAGTACGGCCTGACCGTGGAAGCGCATTTTGCCGAGCGGATTCCGCCGAACCTGGCCGATACCTTGCTGGATAAACGCGATGCGGTGATCTTCGACGCCGGGCGCGCCCACATGCGCGACGCCGTCAAGCGCCGGCTGGAAAAGCCGCTCGCCAGTTTCAAGGGCCGCCACATCTGGATGAACGACGAGGGGCCGCAGGCCGAAGGTTTCAGCGCACCGCTCGCCAAGCGCCTGCATGCTTACTACGTCAATGGGGGTCGGGCGAATTTCGAGGGCTTCTTCGCCACGCTGGCCGCCGAACTGCGCGGCGAACCGGCGCCGAAAGTGGCCGATCCCTTCATCTTCCCGGACGACGCCATCTATCACCCGAAAGCGCCAAACCAGGTCTTCGCCACGCCCGCCGAGTATTTCCGCTGGCGCGGCATCGACCCGGACAAGCGTCCGCCGACGGTGGCGATCGCCTTCCACCAGATCCACATCGGCGCGGAACAGACCACCTTCATCGACGACCTGATCGAGCGCATCGAAGCCGGCGGCGGGCTGGCCCTGCCCTACTACGCCGGCGTGATGACGCCACACGCGCCGATGCTGACCATCGCCGGCAAGCCGGTGGCCGATGCGCTCATCAACACGCAGATCATCCTCAACCCGGAAGGCTGGCGCAAGGAACTGGCAGCGCTCGGCATCCCGGTGACGCAGGCGCTCGCCTACCGGCGCGGCGACGAAGCCGCCTGGCGCGCCGACGCGCAGGGCATGCCCTTGATGGACGTGCCCTTCTATCTGGCACAGGCCGAATACGCCGGCATCTTCGACCCGATGATGACCAACGTCGTCAGCCGCGAGGGCGACGTCAAGGTCCTGCCCGAACAGAGCGCCGCCGTGGTCAACAAGGCGCTCAAGCTGATCCGCCTGCAACGCCTGCCCAACGCCGAAAAGAAGGTGGCGGTGCTGTTCTGGAACTACCCGTCGGGCGAAAAGAATTTTTCCGCCTCCTACCTCAACGTGCCGCGCAGCATGGAAGCCACGCTCAAGGCGCTGCGTCAGGCCGGTTACGACGTGACGCCGGAAACCGAGCAAACGCTCATCGCCAACCTGCAGCGCCTGCTCGCTTCCCACTACCGCGACGGCGAACTCGAATCGCTGCTGCGCGACGGCCTGGCCGAGCGCCTGCCGGTCAAGACCTACCGCGCCTGGCTGGCCAAACAACCAGCGGCGGCGCAGGCCGACATGAAGGAACGCTGGGGCGATCCGGAAAAATCGACCATGGTGGTAAAGGACGGCGGCGAAGCGTATTTCGTCATTCCGCGCTACCGCATCGGCAAGCTCATCCTGACGCCACAGGCCCCGCGCGGCGAGCGCTGGGAGGACAAGGAAAAGGCGCTCTACCATTCCTCGGTGGCCGCCCCCTCGCACTACTACATGGCGCATTACCTGTGGGTGCGCGAACAGTTCAAGGCCGACGCCATCGTGCACTACGGCACGCACGGCTCGCAGGAATGGCTGCCCGGCAAGGAACGCGGCCTGCCGGTGACGGATTACCCGTTTGCCGCCATCGGCGATGTGCCGGTGGTGTATCCCTACATCGTCGACAACATCGGCGAAGCCCTGCAAACCAAGCGCCGGGGCCGCGCCGTCACCGTCACCCACCAGACGCCGCCCTTCGCCCCCGCCGGCCTGCATCTGGCGCTGAACGAAATCCACGACCTGCTGCACGCCTGGGTGGGCCAGGACGAAGGTTCCGTGCGCGAGAAAATCGCCGCCGATCTGATGAAGAAGGTGAAGAAGGAACGCATCGACAAGGACATGGGTTGGGACGACAAGCGCATCGCCGCCGACATGCGCGGTTTCGTGACGGAACTGCACGACCACCTGCACGAACTGGCGCAGACCGCGCAGCCGCTCGGCCTGCACACGCTCGGCACGCCGCCGCCGGAAAAATTCCGCCTCGGCACGGTGCTCCTGATGCTCGGTAAACCCTACTGGGAAGCTGCCGCCAAGGCCGCCGGCGTACCCAGCGAAGACCTCGACGAAACCTTCGTCGGCGATTACGAACAAATGGCCGAAACGCCGCCCTTCAAGCTCCTGCGCAACTACCTCGCCGGTGAGGCGGTGAAAGTCGATGAAAAACTCAAGGCCCAGCTCGAACAGGGCAAGAAGTGGTACATCGACCTCGGCGCGGCGGGCGAGATGGCCGGCCTGCTCTCGGCGCTGGCCGGCCAGCACCGCCCGACCTCCTACGGCGGCGACCCGATGAAAAACCCGGACGCGCTGCCCACGGGCCGCAACCTGTACGGCTTCGACCCTTCGCGCGTGCCGACCAAGCAAGCCTGGGAAGCCGGCAAGGACGCCGCCGAGCAGTTGATCGCCGCGCACACGGCGAAAACCGGCAAGCCGCCGAAGAAGCTCGCCTTCTCGCTGTGGTCGGTGGAAACCATGCGCCATCAGGGCATGCTCGAAGCGCAGGTGCTGGCGGCGCTCGGCGTCGAGCCGGTATGGGACGCCGGCGGGCGCGTCATCGACGTCAAGCTGCTGCCGCGCGAAAGCATGAAACGGCCCCGCGTCGACGTCGTGCTCTCCGCCACCGGCCTGTACCGCGACCATTTCCCGAACGCCATGAAGCAACTGGCAAAGGCGGTCGAACTCGCTGCCCGCGCCAAAGAAGCCGACAACCCGGTGCACGCCAACAGCCAGCGCATCGCCGCCAGCCTCAAGGCGCGCGGCGTGCCGGAAGCGGCGGCGCAACGGGCGGCGGAAACCCGCATCTTCTCCAACGAATCGGGCCGCTACGGCACCGGCCTGGACGACGCGGCGCTCGCCACCGACACCTGGAAGAACAAGGCCGAAGCCGACCGCAAGATGGCGCAGCTTTACCTGAAGAACATGCAGTACGCCTTCGGGGCCGACGAAACCGCCTGGAACACCAAGGGCATCGCCGGGGCCGACGGTCAGGTGGCCGACCTCAACCTCTACGCCGAGCACCTGAAAGGCACCGAGGGCGCGGTGCTGTCGCGCACTTCCAACCTCTACGGCATGCTCACCACCGACGACCCCTTCCAGTACCTGGGCGGCATCGGCACTGCGGTGCGCTACCTCGACGGCAAGGCGCCGGAACTCTACATCTCCAACCTGCGCGGCAGCGGTTCCGGCAAGGTCGAAGGAGCCGACAAGTTCCTCGCCAAGGAACTCGCCACCCGCAACTTCCACCCCGGCTACATCAAGGGGCTGATGGCCGAGGGTTATTCCGGCACGCTGCAAGTGCTCGATTCGATGAACAACTTCACCGGCTGGACCACGGTGGCCCGCGAAATCGTGCGCGACGACCAGTGGCAGGAGTTCGTCGACGTCTATGTGCGCGACAAGCACCAACTCGGCCTGAAGAACTGGTTCGAGCAGAACAACCCGCACGCGCTGGCGCAGACCATCGAGAAGATGCTGGAAATGGCCCGCCACGGCTACTGGCAGGCGGACGCCAAGACGGTGGCCGAACTGAAGGATCGCTACAACGACCTCGCCCGCCGCTTCGACGTGCAGACCGACAACGCCGTATTCGAGAAATTTGTCGCCCCCGGCTTCGGTCTGGCCGCCGTGCTGCCCGCTGCACCCGCCCCGACCCGCCCGCAAAGCGCCGAGGACCTGGTCATGACGCCGCCCGCGCCGCCAGCCCCGCCGCCGATTGAAGGCATGGTGCTGAAAAAAGTGGATAACAATGAACCGCCCGTTCCGCCGCTGGCTCTCTTTGGTGCCTCGCTGCTCCTCTTCGCCGGCTTCGGCGGCGGCATCTCGGCTTACCGGAGACAAATATGAAAAAGCGCATGAACCCGCGCCTGACCTTCATCGCCCTTGCCCTTTCCGCCTTCCCCGCCATCGCCGAGGAAACCCGCACGCTCAAGGAAGTCACCGTCACCGCCACCAGCGACGCGCTGGAAGAACAGCAGGCTTCCGTCACCCAGAAAACCGTGATCGACCGCGCCGAAATCGAGGCGCTGGGCGGGCTGACCGTCAATGAAGTGATCCGCAAGCTGCCCGGCATCGACGCCAGCAGCCACAGCAGCGACGGCGGACCGTCCGGCAACGCCCGCGGCATGAGCCGCGACGCGGTGCAGTTCCTGGTCGACGGCGAGCGCCCCAGCGCCAATGCCCGCTACGCGCTGACCACGGTGGGCCGCATGCCCTCCGGCGAACTCGAACGCATCGAGATCCTGCGCGGCGCTTCCGCCGAACACGGCGGCGCGGCAGCGGTCACGGTGAACCTCATCATGAAGAAGGCGCGCCCGAACACAGCGAACGCTCCGTCCACCACCCTGCGCCTAGCCGCCGGCACGCGCGGCGACGAGGCCAACGGCCAGTTCTCGGCCAGCCTGGGGGGCGGCGACAAGGATTTTTCCTGGAGTCTGCCGATCTCCATCAACCACCACGGCCTGCCCACCGACAAGAAGCTCGACCGTCAGCACGCCAGCGCCGGCATCCGCGACCAATGGGAAAGCGAACGCGAGCGCGGCGCCTACACGCTCAACGAATTCATCCTCGCGCCGCGCCTCACCTGGCGCGATGCCGCCGGCAGCTTCACCCTGTGGCCGAGCCTCTACCACAACCAGGGCGAGCGCACGACGCGCGCCCGGCGCCTCGCCTACGCCAACCCCGCCGCTGGCACCGGGTTGGCCGCCGACGGCGGGCGGCGCGAGGACGAGGACAGCCGCATCACGCTCCTGCGCCTGCGCGCCGAGGGTGAAAGAAAGCTCGACATTGGCAAGCTCTCGGGCCGCGTCGCCGTGCTCGACGGCCAGCGCCACACCGACACCGACCGCCGCTGGCACGATGCCGCCGGTGCCACGACCGCCGCCAACAACGAGCGCGTGCGCCGCGACGAGAACGAAGTCTCGTCCGCCGTGCGCCTGGATCGCGGCATCGGCATGGGCATGCTCTCCCTCGGCCTGGAACAGAGCTGGCACCGGCGCGAGGAAAAACAGCGCATCACCGGCAGCACCGCCTGGCGCGGCGACCACGAAGCCACCGCGAAACAGTGGACAGCCTGGCTGCAACACGAAGCGCCGATAAGCGACAAGCTGACCCTGACCGGCGGCCTGCGCGGCGAGCACATCGCGCTCGAAGCCGATGGTCGCTCGAAGAACGCCAGCCAGGTCGCCCCCTCGCTCGCCGCCCGCTATGAACTGGCGTCCGATCTCGTCCTGCGCTCCTCCATCGGGGCCGGCATCAAGGCACCCAAACTCGACGAGATTTCCGGCCTCACCGTGCATGCCACCACGGCAAACAGCCCGCTCGAACCCGACCGTGCCGGCAACGGCAACCTCAAGGCCGAGCGCAACGTCAATTGGGAAGCCTCGCTGGAGAAACGCCTGCCCAATGAAATCGGCATCATCAGCGCCAACGTCTATCTGCGGCGCACCGAGCATTTCATCGAACGGCGCACGCAACTCGAAGGCACGCGCTGGGTGGAACGCCCCTACAACGAAGGCACAGCCCGCCACTGGGGGCTGGAACTCGACGCCAAGCTAAAAACCGATTCGCTCGGCTGGAAAGGCGCGGCACTACGCAGCCACCTCACCCTGCCGCACGCCCGCGTCGACGACAAGCGCCTGAACCGCGAGCGCGACGCCCGCGAACTGCCGCGCTACCAATGGACGCTGGGCGTCGATCAGGCGCTGCCCGCCTGGCAGATGAGCGCCGGTTTCCACCTCACCCTGCACGGGCGCAACCGCACCGACATTCCGGGCGAAACCGCCAGCACGCAAAAACGCCGGGAACTGCTCGACCTCTACCTCACCCGCCGCCTGACACCGCAACTCAACCTGCGCCTGGACGCCCAGAACCTCCTGCGCGCCGACACCCGGCGTCTGTCCACCTACACCGCCGGTATCGACGACTGGCGTCTGGCCAGCAACGAACGCGGCCAGCGCACGCTGCTCTTGTCGCTGGAAGGGAAGTGGTGAACCGTAAATCGCCGCTCTCGACACACCCGCTCCACTGGCTGGCCGGTTGTACCGCCCTGTTCGCATCGACCCTGCCTGTCACGCGCCCGTCCCTGACCGTCTATGGCTTTGCAATCGTCGGTGCCTGCATGCTCTGGTTCGGCGAGAGGCGAACGGATTGGCGCTGGCTGTCATTTTTTATCCTGACCCTCGTCAACGTCCTGGCGGTGCGCAGGCTATTTCCCGACGATGCCGGCAGCTGGTGGGTGTTGATCCAACTGCTTTCACTGCAAATCGGCCTGGCTGCAATCATGCTGCTTTTGTTACGTCACAGACACCCGAAACCATCGCCCAATTCAACCACCACATGAACTACGGAAAAACCATGTCCCATCTCCTTTCCCGCGCCCTGCCGCTGTGCGCCGCGCTGGCGCTGCTGGGCAGCGGCACCGCCCACGCCGCCGGGGCCGCCAGTGCCGAAATGCACAAGCAACACGCCCGGCACGACCCACATCAGCACACCGGCCAGTCCGCCC
>URNG01000063.1 GCA_900549295.1 uncultured Rhodocyclaceae bacterium | reverse complement strand
CCTGGCTGGACTATCCGGTTTTTGCCGCCTCCCGCGCCCATCCACCAGCAGCGCGCGCGTCTGCTCCAGGCTGGCAATCACCTTGCCGACGTCTTTTTCATTGCCCAGCAAGGCACCCAGGGCACCATGCTTGCCGTTCAGACTGGCGGAAAACTGCTGCAAATTGGCCAATGTGCCGCTCAGGGCCGAATCGGCACTGCTCAACTGTTCCAGATTCTGGATCAGTTTGTGGGCCGTGGCGACCAGTTCCGGCACGCCGGAAGCGGCATCACCGATCAGCACCTCACGCCGCGCGCCGTCGGGCAGCGCGGGGTCATCGAGAATACCGCTGTAGGCGCGCAGTCTGGCGCTGCCGACGACATTACGCTCCAGCGTGAAAATAGACGATACGCGCAACCAACGCGCCTGCGCCACGGGAACGTCGAGGTAAATGTGCGCCTTGCCATCCTCGGCGAGCTCGATGCGGCTGACGCGGCCGATGGGAAAACCGGAAAAAGTGAGATCGCTGCCGATGCTGACGCCCTCGGCATTGTCCGCAACCAGCAAGAGGCTCTGGTTTTCGGCAAAAACGCCGCGCGCCTGCATCACATAGAGCACGAACAGGACGAACAAGGCGGCAGCCAGCACGAGGAGCGCCGCAGCCTTGGTCTGGGCATGCGCGATACCGGGCTGCGCGTTCGGCGTATGTGAAGGATCGGTCATGGGTTCAGAAGAGCCGCAGGGCAAGGAAAAACACTTCGACCAGAAGCAGTGCGAAGAGAAGCCGCACCATGATACGCATTTCCAGGTTGGCTGGTGTTTGCCGCGTTTCGAGCACGGCGGTGGCGGGCGCAATACCTATGGCAACGCCAAACCAGACGACCTTGGTCAGCAGCACGAGACTCAGGACGGGATCGAAAACCTGCCCGATGAGCCGGGTATAGGCAGGCATTGCCCAGGGACTGAAGCCATGCACCACCAGATAGGCGACGACGAGCGACAGGATGCCGGCAAAAACGGCAAGCACGCTCACCGCCATGGCATTGCCCAGCACACAGGGCAGCACGTCGGCCAGCGTCGCATGGCGGCGCACATCGGCCTGGGCAAAATGCCGCAAACTCAGCGGCACGGCGCGGGTGGCGACGAACAAAGTCGCCGCCAGCGGCAGGATTTCGATGACGAAAACACGCAGGATGCCCTCCAGCGCCAGGTGCGAAAGCCCGTAACCTGCCGCGCTGACCGTCACCAGCCGCGTCAGCACGGCGCTGATCAGCGTGCAGGCGAGCAAATAGCTGGGCAAGGTCTGCCAGGCGCTGCAACAGAATACCTGGGCCGTGCGCTGGCGCAGCTGCGGCTGATGAAAACGCGGCGTCAGAATAGCCAGGGCAATCTGGGCGGAAAACAACAGCAGGCGCTGGCTGCGCAACACCAGCCCCCACGGCCCGCCGTGGTGGATGGCGGGGAAGCTGCGGCTCAGCGGCTCGGCCATGGCGGCAGCGTCGTCAGCCGCGCCGGGGGATGCTTTGGGGCCTCAGCCACGCTCGGCCTCCAGGCGCTTGCGCCGCAGGATGGCATCGGCAATGGCACGGCCGATGCCATCCACGTCGGGCAGTTTGTTCGGGTGAAATACAATGAGCGGAATCCCCAGGCTCTGCAAGGCGACGCGCTTCACGTCCTCGGCATTGTCGTTTCCCGGCACCGCCGACGGCCAGACGAGTTCAATGGCCGCAACGATGGAAAAATCAGGGTCGCACACCACGAAATCCACCCCGCGCCCGGCCATGCGATTCAGCCGCTGCGCCTCCTGTCGGCCACGCGCCAGCGCCAGTTGGGCAACGCCCACCTGGGCAAACACCCGCATATTGGGCATGGCTTCGCACAGGCGCTGGTAAAGCTCCTGTTCGCTATCGTTCAGCAGACGATAAGGTTTGCGCTGGGCGGGCTCGACAAAGCGGGTTTGCGGATCGAGGGCATCCCCCTTGCTGGCCGCGGAATGCGCAACCGGCGGCATTTCCGGGCGGGGATGCGCGCGGCGTTCGACAAAACGATCCATCGTGGCCTCTTTGGGCGGACGTCGCAGCATGGAGAGCAAACCGCCAACGACGAGCGCGGTAAGCAAAGCGAGAAGAACGACGTTTTCCATGGCGGTTTGGTGTCAATCGGCGGCGAAGGGGATCGGGAATTATAACGGCATAACAAGTTCAAGACAGAAAGATGGCCGATGTTACGCATGCTTTCATTGCTCAGGGGCACCGGTTGCCGGTTGCATGGCGTGCAGCCCATCGTCGGCCAGACCGACCAGCAAAGCCCGGCCATCGGGCAGTACGCGGAATTCACCGAAGCGTGCCTGCGCCAAGGCTTGGCCTTGCCCTTCCGGGAAGAAATAGGCGTCGGTGACCAGTACCCATTCCCCTTTCAGTTGCTGCAGAGGCAGCAACAATTCATGCCCTGCCGGAGTTTCACCCTGGACCGCCAGGCGCAGCAGGCGGGCGACACCGCGTGCATCGAGCGCGGCGACGGCCAATGCCTGCCGCAACCCCGGCGCATTGCGCTGGCGTTTTTCCAGTTCGTCACGCAGGGCAACGGGCAGATCGAAGCGCAAGGCCATGTAATCGCCTTGCAAAAGCGAGCGCGGGTCGCGCGGAACGAGGGGCAGGTAGATTTTCTGTCCGTGCGCGATGATTTCCTCTTTTTGTGCCACATCGCCGCGCACCACCCATAGCGGCAGCAGGGTTGCGAGCGCCAGTGCGCCAAGCAGCCATTTCGCCTGGGGCGCTGCAGGCGCGCTTACGCCGGAGCGAGGTCGGCGCAGCACGAAAAGCGCGCTCGCAAGCAGCGCCCCCATGACGGCGAGCAGCACGGCCTTGTCCGTCAGCGGCCAGGCCAGGGCGTAATAGAAGTTGCCCAGGCTCACCAGCAAGATGGCCAGCGCCAGCCAGAGCAGGCGTTTTTTGCCATGCGCCGCCGCCAGGGTGCCAATCAGCGTCAGCACGCCGAGGTGCGGCACCACCGGACAAAACGCCAGCAAACCACCGTAAGCGAGCAGCAATAAACCGCCGCTGCGCGCATCTGGCTGCCAGCGCCACCAATGCCACCACAGGCCGAAACCGCTGAGCAACACCAGCACCGCCTGTATTGTCGCCGGCCAGGACCAGGTCCACAGCGTTTGCAGGCCGGCATCGGCCACCTCAGCCGAACCGCTGGCACCGGCACCGAGCATGACGGCCAGGGCCGTGCTTCTGCCCGCCAGCGCGAGCAGGATGCCGACGCCGATGCCATCGGCCAGCGCGCTGACCGGCAACGCCCAGGTCTGGCCGAGAAAACGCTTTTCCTGCATCGCCCAGGCCATCCACAACAGGCTCAGGAGCAGCACGTTATTGGGCCAGGTAACGAGCAGGGTGTCGATGTTCAGACCGGCTTCTCCCGTCGATAGCGGCAGCGTCAACGCCGTCCAGGCCACCAGCACACCCAGAATGCGCTGCACCCAGACCAGCTTGCAGCCGAGCGAAATGGCAATCTGCAGGGCCAGCAAACCCAGCAGGGCCGGCCAATTCAATTGCGCTTCCCAGCCGATCAGCCATAGCGCCTGGGCGGCAAGCGCCATGTTCAGGCCAAGCTGGGCGACGAACAGGCTCTTTTTTGCACGCAAAAAGAGGATGGCCGCAGCCGCCAGAGCCAAAGCAGCAATCTGCGCGGCGGGTTGTTGCAGGATTTTGCCGCCGAATGCGAGCAGCAAGATACCGAGTATGGGGATCAGAACCAGATAAGCGCCGAAAAACCCGAGCAACAGCACCAGCCAGGAAGGATGGTCGTCGTCCAGGGCATCCTGCGCCTGCGGCGGCAGCAGTTTTTCGGCCAGCGCCTGCGGCCACCAGCGCGGTAGCGGCTTCATCGCGCCTCCTTTTGCAGGCGATGCAGCCAGCGCACGCTGAGGCCGATGCTGGTGGCAATCAAGAAAGCCATGCCGTAGAAGGCCATGATGGGGTCAATGCCCTTGACGCTGAAGAACAGCCGCCCGCAACCCGCCAGGAACAAGGTGTTGGCAGACAGCAAGGCCAGGGTGAGGACGGCCAGGGCGCGCCTGTGCCAGGCAAGGATGAGCGCGAGAAGCACCAGGGCGCAGGCCGCAGCATAGAGATCGAGTGCCTGCGACCCGAACACGCCCCAGAGGCCTTCACCGGTCCACGCCGCCAGGGCCATGAGGGCAGCGAGGACCTGACTGATGCGCGCCTTGTCCACTGCGCAGGCCGGCAGGTAGGGCAACAGCCAGGGCCAGAGCCAGATCGGCAGCCAGCAGGCCAGCAAGGCGACAGGGTGTGGGCTGCGCCGGAAAAGGTCCGCCAGCGGATTGAGCAGGGCATCTCCCGACCACAAAGCCAAGCCCGTTCCGGCGATCGACAACCACACCGCCCACAGGCCGTCGCTACGCGCCAGCAGCACCCAGACGAACCCCAGAACCACCCATGCCGCAAACAGTTGCCAGGCATCGGCCCCGGTCTGGTAGGTTTGCCCGACGAAGGCCAGCAAACCGCCCAATGCCAGCAAGGCCAGCAACAAGAGGGCGTTACGGGCACGCGGTAGGAACAGGGCAAGCGCTCCAGGGAGAAAAACGGCAGCCTGCAGGAGCGTGAGCTTGAAACTGCGCGTCTGCGTCGGCCAGTGCGCTGCAACCCAGAAAATCAGCCCGGCCCCGAGCAGGAGCGCGGCGATGAGCATCAGCGCGCGCTGCAGCAACACCGGCCAGTTTGCCGGCGGCTGGCTGGCACATTGCCAGAGGCGCCGCGCCTGGGATGGCGATAGCGCGTGGCGGCGGACCAGTTCGTGGATCAGTATGGACATGCAAATCAGCCGTGCTCATAAATTTTTCCGGCATTATGCCAGCCTCGTCGGGTGGCGACAGAAAGGCTCCGGCGCATTCGCCGCAAATCTTCCTGCCCAGGCCGCCCGGGAACGGGGCTGGATCAGCCCACCCGGCGCAAGGTCGCCAGGAAACGCTCGGCGTCCTGGTAGCCGACCACCCGCTGCCCGCCGATTTCCTGGCCGCGGGCGTCGAAGAAGATGATGCCGGGCGGGCCGAACAGCTTGAAGCGGGCGAGCAGCGCCTTGTCGTCGTCGCTGTTGGCGGTGACGTCGGCTTTCAGCAGGGTGAAGCCGGCGAGCGCGGCGCGCACGGCCGGGTCGCTGAAGGTGAATTTCTCCATTTCCTTGCAGGAGACGCACCAGTCGGCATAGAAATCGAGCATGACGGGGCGTTCGGCGCTGGCGAGACGGGCTTCCAGCTCGGCGACGGAGCGCACCGGCTCGAATGGCAAGACCCGATTCTCCGCCGCGTTGGCGCTGCCGCGCAGGCCCGCCAGCGGTTGCAGCGGGTCACGATTGCCGGCCAGCGCACCGATCAGGAGCGCCGCGCCGGTCAGCAGCATGAGCAGGCCGATGCCCTTCCAGAAACGCTGCCAGCCTTTGGCATTGACCGGCAGCGGGTCGATGGCGTGCAGGTAGATGGCGGAAATGGTGAACAGCATGGCCCAGCCGAGCATGGCGGCGAAATCGGAAATCACCGGCGACACCAGCCACAGGGCGGTGGCGAGCAGCAGGACGCCGAAGGTTTTCTTGACGTTGTCCATCCACGCCCCGGCTTTCGGCAGCAGCGAACCGCCGGCGATGCCGACGGCGATCAGCGGCGCGCCCATGCCGAGCGCCATGACGAACAGGGCGATACCGCCGAACGCGGCGTCCCCGGTCTGGCCGATGTAGAGGAGCGCCCCGGCCAGCGGCGCGGCGACGCAGGGGCCGACGATGAGGGAGGACAGCGCGCCCATCAGGAACACCCCCAGCACGTTGCCGCCCTTGAGCTGTCCGGATTCCTGCGACAGCCTGCTTTGCAGGGCCACCGGCAGTTGCAGGTCGTAGAGGCCGAACATGGAAAGCGACAGCGCGACGAAGATCAGCGAGAAAGCGCCGAGCACCCAGGCGTTTTGCAGGGCGGCGGACAGCAGCGTACCGCTCAGGCCGGCGGCGATGCCGACGGCGGCGTAGGTGAGCGCCATGCCGAGCACGTAGGCGAGCGACAGCGCGAAGCCGCGCATCTTGGTGGCGTGCCGCCCCTGCCCGGCGATGATGCCGGAGAGGATGGGGATCATGGGAAAAACGCAGGGGGTCAGCGACAGGCCCAGGCCGGCCGCGAAAAAGAGGGCGAGGCTGGTCCAGAAACCGGCGTTTTTCAGGGTTTCGGCAATCTGTCCGCTTTCGTCGCCGCTGCCGGCGGGGACGGCGTTCATGGGCGGCGCGCTCGGCGTGGCGGCGGGGTCGGGCAGCTGCACGTCGAGGGTTTGCGTTTGCGGCGGATAGCAGATGCCGGCGTCGGCGCAGCCTTGCGAAATCAGGTCGAGCGTCAGGTCGAGCGCGCCGGAGCTGTTGCGCTCGACCGGCAGGCGGAACACCGCTTCCTTGTAGTAGACCTCGGTGCGCCCGAAGGTGTCGTCGTCCTTTTCCTTGCCGGGCGGTAGTTGCAGCGGCCCCAGTCCCTGCGCCGGGTCGGCGGCGTGGATGCGGAACTTGTCGCGGTAGAGGTAATAGCCCTTGGCGATTTCGTAGCGCACTTCCACCGTCTGCCCGTCGAGCGCGCGCAGGCTCGGTTTGAAGGCGACGAGAGGATCGAGAAATTCCTGGGCGGTCGCCGCGCCGCCGGGCAACAGGGAGAACAGCAGGAAAATTCGCAGCAAGAAGGTACGCAGGATCATGACGAGGTTTCTTCCGTCAGCCAGTCCAGATAGGCCGGCAAACCGTGGGTGATGGGCAGGGCGATGATTTCCGGGACGTCGTAGGGATGCAGTTGCGCGATCCGCGCCTGCACCGCCGGGTAATGCGCGCCGCGGGTCTTGATGAGCAGCGGGATTTCCGTCGCTTCTTCCAGCGCGCCCTGCCAGCGGTAGAGCGAAACGGCCGGGGCGAGGAGGTTGACGCAGGCGGCCAGCCGTTCCGTCAGCAGGGCACGGGCGATGCCGCGCGCCGTTTCGGCATCCGGACAGTTGGTGAGAACGAGGCAATGGTCCATCGGCGGATTCTACTATCGACCCCGCGCCGCGATGCTTGCCCGTGTGTGACCGTTTCAGTGCCGCCAGGCGCGGGTGATGATGTCGCGGATCTGGTGCAGGCGGCGGTGGAAGAAATGATCGGCGCCCGGCACGACGATGACCGGCAGGTCGTTCGTTTCCGCCCAGGCCAGCACGTTGGCGAGCGGCACGGTGGTATCCGCCGAGCCGTGGATGACGAGGGTGTCGTGCGGCACGGCCTCCGTGTCGTACTGGCGCAGTCCCTCGACGAAACCGGCGGCGGTGCCGACCAGCACCAGCCGCTGCGCCGGGTGTCCGGCGTCAGCCAGACGGCGAGCGACGCGGGTCTGGCAGTAGGCGCCGAAGGAAAAACCGGCCAGCACGACCGGAATGTCGCCGCAGCGCAGCTTGGCGTTGTGCAGCACGGCAAGCAGATCCTCGGTTTCGCCGCGGCCTTCGTCGTGCGCGCCTTCGGTGCCGCCGACGCCGCGGAAATTCGGGCGGAAGGCGGCATAGCCCAGGGCGACGAAGGTCTTGGCCAGCGTATGCGCCACCTTGTTGGTATTGGCGCCGCCGCCGTAGGGGTGCGGATGCGCCACCAGGGCGATGCCGCGCGGCGCGTCGGGGCGCTCCATCAGCACTTCGATATTGCCGACCGGGCCGGCGATGTTGAGCTTTTCCTCGTGCGTTTTCGTGCTCATATCTTCAGGCGCTCCACGATGCGGCCATGAACGAGATGTTCCTGGACGATTTCCTCGACGTCCTCGTTATCGACGAAACCGTACCAAGTTTCTTCCGGATAGATCACCATCACCGGCCCGTCGTCGCAGCGCCCCAGGCAGCCCGCCTTGTTGATGCGCACGCCGCCTGGGCCGTGCAGCCGCATCTGGCCGATGCGATCCTTGGCATAGGCGAAGGCGTCGCTGCCGCCGCGCGCGTGGCAGCAGGGTTCGCCGTTTTCGCGCTGATTGGTGCAGATGAAGACGTGGTGCTTGAAATAGCTCATTGCGCTCTCCTTGTTTCACGTGGAACGCCAGCCGCTGCGCGTCGGCACGAGGGCCAGGAAAGGCAGCGCGAAAAGCGGCCAGAGGCTGGCGACGAGGCGGGTCAGGCCGTTGAAGTTGAGGAAATGCCCCTGCTGCCAGGCGGCCAGGGCGGCTTGCGAATACGGATTGAGCGGCGCGAGGTTCACCAGCGCGGTACCGGCCAGCAGGGCGAGCAACGCCAGCACGGCAGCACCGCGGGCGGGCAGCCAGAGCGTCAGCAGGAGCAGCGCGCCGCTGACCTGCAGGCCCAGTTGCGCGCCGGGCGTGAGCCACAGCATGGCCTCACCGGGGCCGATGAGGACGGCGGCGGCCAGCGTGCGCACGGCAAGGCCGGTGGCGAGAAAGAGCGGCACCAGCAGATAGGCCAGCCAGCCGCGGGCCAGCAGACAGCGCAGCAACAGCCCGACGGCCAGCGCATTGCAGGCGGTGACGCCGGCCTCGATGGCGGAAAAATGCTCCACAGTGAAGGGAAGCGGCGGCGTCACGTCGAGCAATTGGCGCACGTCGCCGGCCCCGAACAAGAGGATTTCCGGCGACAGCGGCACCATCATCCACAGGCCGAGCAGGGTCAGCCCCAGTTCGCTGTGCGGCATGGGCGACAGCAGGTGCTGCGCGGCATTTTCCAGGCGGATCAGGCTGCGCGGCGCGACGATCTGCCCGAGCAGCGCGCCGAGGGCGCTGCCCAGGGCGTTGCAGGCCAGATCGAGATTGGACGGCACGCGGCTGGGCAGCCAGTTTTGCAGGGTTTCCATGGACAGGCTGAGCAGCACGCCGAGCAAGGCGGCGATCAGGAAAGCCGTGGCGCGCCCGCGCAACGTGCGCAGCCCCAGGCAGAGAAAGAAACCGAGCGGCAGATAGACGGCGACGTTGGCCGCCAGATCGAAGCCCGTCCAGTAGCGCGGCCAGGCCGCGTCGAGAAAGGCCCAGGGGCTGATGCCCGTGCTGCGCCAGCCGCTGAAGGGGTGCAGGCTGCCATAGACGATCAGCGCGCACCAGGCGAGCGCCAGATAGCGGGCGAGCACGATGGGGCGGTTTCCGGAAACAGGCATTGCCCGATTGTACGGGGAAAGCCGGCTTGCGGTCAGTGGCGGCGCGATGCGGCGTCGTGGTGGGCCGTGTGGTGCGTTTCGGCGGCGGCGCGGTGATGCAGCGCGGCGTGCGCGTCGTGCTCGCTGCTGGCGTGGCCGACCCACTGCGGCAGCAGGGAGCCGACGACCATGCCGATGAAGCTGACGATCAGCCCGAGCAGCTGCGGCGGCACCAGACCGTCGTCGCCGACCAGCACTTCCAGCAGTATCCAGGCGGTGATGCCGCCGATGCTTGCCGCCAGCGCGCCCTGCGTCGTGCCGCGCGCCCAGAAGGCGCCCATCACCAGCGGCACGAAAGCGCCCGCCAGCGTCACCCGGTAGGCGTTTTCCACCATGTGGAAGATGCTCGATTCCGAATTGAGCGCGAACAGCGTGACACCAATGGTGAAACAGACGATGGTGATGCGCATCAGGCGCAGGAATTCCTTGTCGCCCATGCCCGGAAAGAAGCCGCGCACGACGTTTTCGGCAAAGGCCACCGACGGGGCCAGCAGGGTGGCGGAAGAGCAGCTCATGATGGCGGCGAGCACCGAGCCGAAGAAAATCGCCTGGGCGAACACCGGCGTCTGTTGCAGCACCAGCGTCGGCAGCACCAGTTGCGTGTCCTGCGCCATCAGGCTGTTATAGAGCGCCGGGTCGATCAGGGTGGCCGAATAGGCGATGAACATCGGCACGAAGGTGAAGCAGAAATAGATCGAGCCGCCAATGATCGAACCCCACAGGGCAATTTTTGCCGTGCGCGCCGAAGTGATGCGCTGGAACACGTCCTGCTGCGGAATGGAGCCGAGCATCATGGTCATGCCCGCCCCGAGGAAGCCGACCCATTGCCACAGATCCGGTTCCGGGAAGAATTCCAGCTTGCCGGCCGCCGCCGCGTGCTCGATCACCGGCATGACGCCGCCGGTCTGTCCGGAAATCAGCCAGGCGATGAACAGCATGCCGCCGATGATGATGCCCATCTGCACGAAATCGAGAATCGCCACCGACAACATGCCGCCCAGCGTGGTGTAGGTGAGCACGATCAGCGCGCCGACGATCATGCCGGTCGTCTGGCTCACCGCGCCGTCGGTGACGACGTTGAAGATGAGGCCGAGCGCCTTGATCTGCGCCGCCACCCAGCCCAGATAGGCGAGCACAATGCACAGCGTGGCCAGCACTTCGACGGTGCGGTTGTAGCGCAGGCGGAAGTAGTCGCCCAGGGTCAGGACGTTGAGCTTGTAGAGCTTGCGCGAAAAGAAGATACCGCCCAGGATCAGGCACAGCGAAGCGCCGAAAGGATCGGCGACGACGCCGCGCAGCCCTTCCTGAACGAAGGTGGAGGACACCCCGAAAATGGCCTCCGCCCCGAACCAGGTGGCGAACACCGTCGCTGTCACCACCGGCAGGGGCAGATGGCGGCCCGCCACGGCGAAATCCTTGGTGGTGTGGACGCGCGTGGCGGCCAGCAAGCCGATGCCGATCGAAATGACCAGATAAATGACGACGAACCAGATCAGCATGGCACGGGGCAATTCGCGGCAAGGGGTTGAAAACGCGGGCGATTATACGGGGATTGCCGCGCCCGCCACGGGAAAAAATGGGGCCGGACAATGAAAATGTAGCGGGCTGTCGTTTTGCGGGTGCGCGAAGGCGATTTCGCTGGCGTGCAGCAGCAGGCGCGCTGCCCGGCCGGCAGCAGCGCCGGCGTAGAGTTCGTCACCCAGGATGGGATGGCCGAGTGCGGCCAGATGCACGCGCAACTGGTGCGAGCGGCCGGTGATGGGTTCCAGTTCGACGACGCTATAACTCTCCTGCGAATTCTCCGGTTCCACCCGCTGCAACACGCGATAGCGGGTGAGTGAGGGCTTGCCTCGTTCGTGGCACACCATCTGGCGCGGCCGGTTGGGCCAGTCGCAGATGAGCGGCAGGTCGATTTCGCCCCGCTCGTCCGCCACCAGGCCGGCCACCACCGCGATGTAGCGCTTGCTGACGGCACGCTCGCGGAACAGCCGATACATGGCCTGCTGCATGATCGCGCCGCGCGCCACCACGAGCAGGCCGGAGGTGGACATGTCGAGGCGGTGCGCGATCTGCGCTTCCGGGAAATCCCGTTGCAGGCGCAGGATCGCGCAATCCTGCTTGTCCGGCCCGCGTCCCGGCACGGACAGCAGCCCGGCCGGCTTTTCCACCACCACGGTGGGGTCGGTCACATGCACACCTTCCGACGCGTCGGGCGGCGGCTGGTAGCGGCTCACGGCTGCCCGGCCTGCTGGCAGCGGGCGTCGCGGTAAGGCCCGCGCAGCAGTTGCCAGCCGGGGCCGGGCGACACCTGCCGGCAGATCAGGCGACCGTCGGCCCGGCTCGCCCACAGGTGCCAGGCAGCGGGTTTGGCGGCGGCGGTCTGACAGAAAGCGGCGCACAGCAGGACGCAGAGGGTTTGCAGGGCAAGGGTTTGAAAGGCGGGTCGGAAGGTGAGTCGCATCGTTTGTATCGCAAATGAAATACTGTATAGTTGTACAGTGTTTTGCTGTCGGGCCGGTCATTATAAGAAGCAACTGCCCGCCAGCCTCCTTCGCACCAGCAATTTTTGTTCCATTTTCGGCCCCTGTGCCATAATCCGCTCAACTTTCTGAGGTCATACCATGGACGACAACAAGGCAAAGGCGCTCGCCGCGGCGCTGCAACAGATCGAAAAACAGTTTGGCAAAGGCTCCATCATGAAGATGGGCGATGCCGAGATCGACGAAGGCTTGCAGGTGGTGTCCACCGGCTCGCTCGGGCTGGATCTGGCGCTCGGCGTCGGCGGCCTGCCGCGCGGCCGGGTGGTGGAAATCTACGGCCCGGAATCGTCCGGTAAGACCACGCTGTGCCTGCAAGTGGTGGCCGAAATGCAGAAACTGGGCGGCACGGCGGCCTTCATCGACGCCGAGCACGCGCTCGATCCGCAGTACGCGCAAAAACTCGGCGTCAATGTGAACGAACTCCTCATTTCGCAACCGGACACCGGCGAGCAGGCGTTGGAAATCGCCGACATGCTGGTGCGCTCAGGTTCGGTGGACATCATCGTCATCGACTCGGTGGCCGCTCTCACCCCGCGCGCCGAAATCGAAGGCGACATGGGCGACCAGATGGTCGGCCTGCACGCCCGCCTGATGAGTCAGGCGCTCAGGAAGCTCACCGCCAACATCAAGAAAACCAACACGCTGGTCATCTTCATCAACCAGATCCGCATGAAGATCGGCGTCATGTTCGGCTCGCCGGAAACCACCACCGGCGGCAACGCGCTCAAGTTCTACGCCTCGGTGCGCATGGACATCCGCCGCATCGGCGGCATCAAGAAGGGCGACGAGGTGATCGGCAACGAAACCCGGGTGAAGGTCGTCAAGAACAAGGTGTCGCCGCCGTTCCGCGAGGCGATCTTCGACATCCTCTACGGCGAGGGCATTTCGCGCGAAGGGGAAATCGTCGAACTGGGCGTGGCGCACAAGCTGATCGACAAATCCGGCGCGTGGTACGCCTACAACGGCGAAAAGATCGGCCAGGGCAAGGACAACGTGCGCGAATTTCTCAAGTCGCGCCCGGAGGTCGCGCAGGAAGTGGAAGCGAAGATCCGCGCCGCCGTGGCCGCCGGCAGCAAGATGGAAAAACCCGTCAAGGGCGGAGCCGCGGCAAGCGATGGCTGAGTTGCAGCAGCGCGCACTGGCTTGTCTGGCCCGGCGTGAGTACAGCCGGGCCGAGTTGCGCGACAAGCTGCGCCCGCTGGCCGAGAACGAAGCAGCCGTGGATGGCGTTCTCGACCGTCTGGAAAGTGAGCGCCTGCTCTCCGACCAGCGTTACGCCAGCCAGCGCGTGACGGCGCGCGCGACGCGCTACGGCGATGGCCGTCTGCGCCAGGAGTTGCGCCAGCGCGGCATCAGCGATGCCGACATCGCCGCCGCCCTGCCCGCTGCGGGCGATGAAACCGGACGCTGCCACGCCTTGTGGCAGAAAAAATTCGGCGTCCTGCCCGAAACCCCGGCGGAACGTGCCAAACAGTTGCGTTTCCTGCAATATCGCGGCTTTTCGAGTTCCGCCATACAGGCAGTCCTGCGCTATGGCGGAGAATACGGAGAGGAAGCATGACGCAAACGACGGCAACGCTTGCCGCCCACAACCTGAAAAAAAGCTACAAGTCGCGCACGGTGGTCGAGGACGTTTCCTTCAGCGTGCGCTCCGGCGAGGTGGTCGGCCTGCTCGGCCCCAACGGCGCGGGCAAGACCACCTGCTTCTACATGGTGGTCGGGCTGGTCACGGCGGATGCCGGTGAGGTCTACATCGACGACGCCCGCCTCTCGCATCAGGCCATGCACGCGCGCGCCCGGCAGGGCCTGTCGTATCTGCCGCAGGAAGCCTCGGTGTTCCGCAAGCTCAACGTCGAGGAAAACATCCTGGCGGTGCTCGAATTGCAGGATCTGCCGCTGGCCGAGCAGCAGTCGCGCCTGGAAAGCCTGCTGGAAGAACTGCACATCGGCCACATCCGCCACGTCAATGCGGCGGCGCTTTCCGGCGGCGAGCGCCGCCGCGTGGAAATCGCCCGCGCCCTAGCGACCAGCCCGCGCTTCATCCTGCTCGACGAGCCGTTTGCCGGGGTGGACCCCATCGCCGTACTGGAAATCCAGAAAATCATCCGTTTCCTGAAGGAGCGCGGCATCGGCGTTCTGATTACCGACCACAACGTGCGCGAGACGCTCGGCATCTGCGACCACGCGGTCATCATCAACGCCGGTCACGTGCTGGCCTCCGGCACGCCGACCGAAATCATCGCCAACGAGAGCGTGCGCAAGGTTTACCTGGGCGAGAATTTCCGCCTGTAAAGGGCGGCGGATGGCAGCATGAAACCGGTTCTGCAACTCAAACTCTCGCAAAGCCTGACGCTGACGCCGCAATTGCAGCAGGCGATCAAGCTCTTGCAGATGTCCACGCTCGAAATGGAGCAGGAAATCGAGCGCGTGCTGCTGGAAAACCCGCTGCTGGAACGCGCCGACGAGGTGGAAATGGCTTACCCGGCCAGCCAGGAATTTGGCGCGGCGGAGACTTCCGGCAACGAGAAGGAGGCGGCCGTCCCGGATGAGCGGAGCCAGGTGCCGGAGACCCCGGCCGACATCGACGACGACCGCTGGCTGCAGGACGCCGGCACCTTCACCGGCGCCGGGCGCGACGAGGACGACGACCGCGAAGCGCAGGACACGCACGCCGGCAGCGTCAGCCTGCGCGAGCATCTGGGCTGGCAACTGGGGCTGACGCAGTTGACCGAGCGCGACCGCGGTCTGGTGCGTTTTCTGATTGAAGCCCTGAACGACGACGGCTACCTGTCCGCGCCGCTGGAAGAACTGCTGGCCAGCCTGCCCGAAACCTACGAAATCGAGTTGCAGGAACTGGAAATCGCCCTGCGCCAACTCCAGAATTTCGACCCTGCCGGCGTCGGCGCCCGCGATCTACGCGAATGCCTGCTCCTGCAACTGCGCGAGCGCGCCGACGATCCGGCCTGCGCCCTGGCGAGGGAAATCACCGATCAGCACCTGGAAGTGCTGGCGGCGCGCGATTTCATGCGCCTGCGCCGCCTGACCCGGCAGAAGGACGAGGCGATCAAGGCCGCGCAGGAACTGATCGTCAGCCTCAATCCGCGCCCCGGCGCCGAATTCGCATCGCTCGACACCCGCTACATCGTGCCCGACGTGGTGGTGAAGAAACTCAAGGGGCAGTGGGTGGCCTACACCAATCCCGACGCCTTTCCCCGCCTGCGCATCAACCGCATGTACGCCGACATCCTGAGCAAGCAGCGGCGCGGCGACGGCAAACTGAGCGGGCAGTTGCAGGAAGCGCGCTGGATGATCAAGAACGTGCAGCAACGCTACGACACGATCCTGCGCGTCAGCCAGACCATCGTCGAGCGCCAGCGGCAGTTCTTCGAGCACGGCGAAATCGCCATGCGCCCGCTGATCCTGCGCGAAATCGCCGAAGAACTTGACCTGCACGAATCCACCATTTCGCGCGTCACCAACCAGAAATACATGGCGACGCCGCGCGGCATCTTCGAGCTGAAATATTTTTTCGGCAGCCACGTGGCGACCGAGGCAGGCGGCGCCTGTTCGTCCACCGCGACGCGGGCGCTCATCAAGCAGTTGATTTCAAACGAGAGCAGCAAGAAGCCCTTGTCGGACAGCAAAATATCCGAAATACTAGGCCAACAGGGAATCGTGGTGGCGCGGCGGACGGTTGCCAAATACCGCGAATCGCTTAATATCCCGCCGACCAATTTACGCAAGACCCTGTAGAACGAGGAGAAAAACATGAATCTGCAAATCAGCGGTCATCACATCGAAGTGACGGCAGCCCTGCGCGAGTATGTGGAAAACAAGCTGGATCCGGTAGTACGCCACTTTGACAAAGTCATCGGCGTCAACGTGGTGCTTGCCGTGGAAAAGCTGAAACAGAAGGCAGAGGTCACCGTACACGTGCCGGGCAAGGATATTCACGCCGAAGAAGCCGGTGACGACCTGTATGCCGCCATCGACGCCTTGTTCGACAAACTGGACCGCCAGGTGCAGAAATACAAGCAGAAAATGCAGGATCATCGCCGTGGCGACAAACCTGCGCAGCACATCGACGAGTAATTCTTTCGTGACTGACCGCACCGACTGGTGCGGTTTTTTGCTTTCTGCACCATGAATTCCATCAGCCAAATCCTGTCTGCCGATCAGATTCTTCTGGATCTGGAAGCGAGCAGCAAAAAACGCGTCTTTGAACATGCCGGCATGCTCTTCGAGCAAAAACTCGGCATGCCGCGCGCCACCATCTTCGATAGCCTCTTTGCCCGCGAAAAGCTGGGCTCCACCGGCCTGGGGCAGGGCATCGCCATTCCTCACGGCCGCATCAAGGGGCTCAAACAGGCCGCAGGCGCGGTGATCCGCCTGCAATCGCCGATTCCCTTCGACTCGCCCGACGGCAAACCGGTGACCCTGCTGTTCGTGCTGCTGGTGCCGGAACAGGCCACGGAAGAGCACCTGCAGATTCTTTCCGAACTGGCACAGCGCTTTTCCGACCGCGGTTTCCGCGAACAACTGCAAGGCGCTGCCGACGTGCCCGCCGTACTCGCCCTGTTTGGCCAGGACTGAAACCTCGCGTGCGCACGCTTTCACTGCACCGGCTGTTCGAAGATAACCGCGAAACGCTGTTATTGAACTGGCTTTTCGGCCATCACACGGATCGCCATGTCGAATTGAAGGCGGTGAGCACCTACGGGGCAGACGTCATCGGCCACATCAACGTCATTCACCCCGAGCGCCTGCAGGTCGTAGGACAGGCCGAGCACGAGTGGGCCATGCGCATCGGCGAGCGCCGTTTCACCCAGTTGTTCAACGAACTCCTGGCGGGCAGCACGCCGGCGGTGATCGTTGCCGATGGCCTGAAGCCGCCCGATTTCATGGTCAGAGCCTGCCTGGACGCGAACGTGCCCCTGATTCTTTCCCCCAAGCATTGCTCGGCGGTGATCGACCAGTTGCGCATTTACCTTGCGGCAACCCTGGCCGACACCGTGAGCATGCACGGCGTGTTCATGGACGTGCTGGGCATGGGCGTGCTGATTACGGGCGACTCCGGCGTCGGCAAATCCGAACTCGCGCTGGAACTGATCTCCCGGGGCCATGGCCTGGTCGCCGACGACGTCGTAGAAATGGCGCGGGTCACGCCCAGCACGATAGAAGGGCGTTGCCCCGGCATGCTGCGCGACTTTCTCGAGGTGCGCGGCCTGGGATTGCTCAACATCCGCACCATTTTCGGTGAAACCGCCTCGCGCCTCAAAATGCGCCTGAAACTCATCGTCCATCTGCAACGCCCGCACAACGCGGCAGACGCACCCCGACTGCCGCTGGACGCGCAAACTCAGGATGTGCTGGGCGTGCCGATCCGCAAAGTCGTGATTCCGGTAGCGGCGGGCCGCAACCTGGCCGTACTGCTGGAAGCGGCGGTGCGCAACACCATCCTGCAGTTTCGTGGCATCGATTCGATGCAGGATTTCATCGACCGGCAAACCCGCTGCATGCAGGACGAAGGCACGGAGTGAGCGGCAGGCACGTAGGGCACCAACTCAGCGCCAGAATTCAACTCAACTGAGCGGCAGGCACCGAAGCACCCTCAGAGGTGCTCGAACTCCAGGCATTCCGAGCGTCCCTCGTTGATCGTGCTGCCCAGGCAAATCCTGCCACGGCCTTCGAGCAATACGTCGTGCTTGCGCACCAGGGCTTCCTGACGCCCCTGTATGCTGACGAAACTGCCATTGGTGCTGGTATCCACCAGATAAAACCCGTCGCTGCGGCGCTCGATGCGGGCATGCTGGCGCGACACCCGACGGTCGTCGACCAGGATGCCGCAGCCCGGATCGCGCCCGGCGCTGAGAACCGGCAATTGCGCGCTGACCAGATAGGTCTGACCCTGATAGCGCAGACACAGGCGGCTGCTCTGATCGAAAACGGGCGGCGGCTCGCTCGGGTCGGCCAGCACGGCGGCCCCGGCGGCATTGAGCCACAGCAGCTGGAAAGGCGGAATGCCTGCCGAATCGGGCGTCGGCTCCCCGCCGCTATGGGGGACCCACCCCGGGGCTGCGGAAGCG
>URNG01000062.1 GCA_900549295.1 uncultured Rhodocyclaceae bacterium | reverse complement strand
GCAAGCCGCCCGCCGGCCTTGCGCGCTTTCCCCCCAGCCCCGCCGCCAGCAGACTGCGCGGTAGCGGGGTCAGGGCCATACCGGCAGCCACGGCATGGCGCAAGGCGGTAAAACTGCTGCCGACGAAAGCCGCCCGCCACGGCATCTGCCGGCTCGCCAAGGCCGCGATGGCCGCCGTTCTGAACACGCAGCCTTCATGGAAAACGGCGATCGGCAGCGGTTGCTGATCGACGGCATTGCTCCCCTCGCCGCCCACCCAGACCAGCGGCTCACGCCGCAGCACGCGCCAGTTGCCGCACAACCCGGCCGGGCCGGTCTGCGCGTCGGCGGCCACCCGCTTGCCGATCGCCAGATTGAGCTCCCCGGCAGCGAGCAATTCCCCGAGACGGAAGGAAAGATCACAGCGCACCGACAGTTCCACTCGTGGACAGGCGCTGGAAAAATCAGCCAGAACGCCCGGAAAAGCGCACTCCATCACCTCCTCCGGCAAACCCACGCGCAACCGCCCGGAAAAATCCGGGCGCGAGAAGCAACTGCACGCCTCATCGTTGAGACGCAGGATGCGCCGGCCATAGCCGATCAGAACCACTCCTTCGGCGGACGGGCCGACGACCCGCCCATGCGAGCGCAGCAGCAAGGTCTGGCCGACCGCTTCCTCGAGCCGCTTGATTTGCAGGCTGACCGCCGACTGCGTGCGCCCGAGCCGCTGCGCCGCCGTGGAAAAACTGCCGCTGTCGGCAATCGTGACCAGGGTGCGGAGCAAGTCGATGTCCAGATTGCGTTGCGCAATGTCCATTCCTCTTTCCTTTCATCCTCTTATATTTGCGTTCGAAATATTATTCTTTTAATTATCAATTTTCAAAATATAAAGCCCTGCCCTAAGCTGCCGCCCATGCCCACCGAACCGGATCGCCCCATGCCTGCCCTCACCGCCCCTGCCTCCACGCTGCGCATCGCCTGCGTCGGCACCGCTTTCAGCTTCGTCTGGAGTTCGGCCTTCATCGCCGGCAAGATCGGCATGAGTGCCAGCGGGCCGTTGACCTTGCTGAGTCTGCGCTTTCTGCTCGCCGGCGGCCTGGCGCTGCTCCTGATCCGCTGCCGGTTTCCTGCGGCCCTGCCCCGTTTGCATGATGGCCGGACGCTGTTGCTCGCCCTGCTCGCCGGGCTGCTCGCCAATGCCGTTTACCTCGGCCTGACCTACACCGGCATGCAGACGGTGCCGGTTGGCCTGACCGCCATCCTGGTCAGCGCCAATCCGCTGCTGACGGCCTGCCTGGCCGCGCTCTGGCTCAAGGAGCCGTGCGGCTGGCGCGGCGTCGCCGGTTTGCTCGCCGGTATCGCCGGCGTTGCCTGGATCATGTGGGAACGCGCCCTGGCGCTGCCCGCCGACCTGGCCGGGATGAGCCTCATCCTGATCGGCACCGCCGCGCTTGCCGTATCCACCTTGCTCAACCGGCGCATCGTTGGCCGGATGAACCCCTGGGGCATCGCCCTGACCCAGCTTTTCGCCAGCGGCATCGCCCTGCTGCCGCTGGCCTGGTGGCTTGAAGGGCTGAGTTTCCGCCCTTCCCTGGCCTTCTTCGGCAGCCTGCTTTATCAGGCAACGGCGGTTTCCATCGGCACGACGCTGATGCTCCTGTGGCTGGTGCGCCACGGCGGCGCTGCCCGCGCCAGCAGCTTCCACCTGCTCAATCCCGTATTCGGCACGCTGCTGGCGATTGCCATCCTCGGCGAAACGGTTGGCATCCGCGAACTGCTCGGCATCCTGCCCATCGTTGCCGGGCTGGCGCTGGTGCTGCGGCCCGGGAGGTAAGTCGATCCTGCGCCGGGCCACTGCCCGGAATCAACGGGGAAAGCACCAGCGGGAACCAAACGCCGGAACGGCTGCCTGATTCGTTCGGATGCTACACTGTCCGGCGGAAGTGGGGACGACCCCACCGCTCCGACCACATTGGGGACGACCCCGGCGCTTGTGAAAGGAAAACACATGGCTTGGGTCATTCTCGTCATCGCCGGCCTGTTCGAAATCGGCTGGGCGGTCGGACTGAAATACACCGAAGGTTTCACCCGGCTCTGGCCGACCGTCGGCACGGTTCTTTCGATGCTCATCAGCCTCGGACTGCTGGGCATCGCCATGAAATCACTCCCGCTGGGTACCGCCTACGCCGTCTGGGTCGGCGTCGGTGCCGTCGGCACCGTAGCGCTGGGCATCGTGCTGTTCGCCGAACCGGCCTCTGCCGCCCGGCTCGTCAGCGTGGGACTGATCGTCGCCGGCATCATCGGCCTCAAGCTGGCGACACCGGCCTGAGCCAGTGCCGACGCGCCGCCGCCTGCGGACGGACGGCGCGTCGGTTCACCCGGCCAGACGGCCATTGCGGTAGTCGTTGATCGCCTGATAAATCTCCTGCACGTCGTTCATCACGAACGGATCGTGCTGGACATTACCCAGGCACCTGCTTGGCAATTGAAAGCGAAGCGCACGAAATAAGTTAACCATCAAAAACGCGACAAACATATACTATTAGCCATCAAAAACACGACAAACCCCTCATGCCGTCAAAGATAGGACTCAAAAACACGACACCAAGGGATGACTCGCTGCTGCTCTACCCTGAACTGGATGCGGCGCAGATACGCAACATCCAGCGGCAGCTGAAAAAAGGAGAACTCCGCCAGATCGCCAAAGGGATCGTCAGCAGCCGGCCCGAAGAAGAATGGCCGACGCTCATCGCCCGCGACCGTATCCGGGTGTTGGCTGCCCTGTTCCCCGGCGCGCTCTATGGCTACCGAACCGCCTTCAATGGCGGGCAGCCGGAAGGCGGCATGGTTTATCTCAACTACACCTACCCCCGGACGGTTGAATTGCCGTGCCTGAAAATCGTTGTGCTCAAGGGCGCGCCGCCGCAGATTGGCGACATGCCGATGCAGGGCAAGGACTTGTACTTTCCGTCCGAAGCCCGCCTGCTTCTGGAAAACCTCACCCAAAGCCGGGGCCAGCAAAGAAAATCCGTCGGCAAGGCCGCCGTCGAAACACGCCTGCTCGACATCTGCGATTCACGCGGCGAAGAATCGCTCTCGCGCCTGCGCGAATCAGCGCGCACCCTGGCACCGCTGCTCGGCTTCGACAAGGAATTCCAGCAGCTCGACACCCTGGTCGGCAGCATCCTTGGGTCGCGCCCCTCGGAACTGATGACGGCAGCCGGCAAGGCGCGCACGGCCCCGTTGCCCTACGACCCTGACCGCCTGGCGCTGTTCGAGAAGCTCGCCGTCGCCCTGCGCGCCACGCCGCTCCGGCAACCCGTGGAAGTTGCCGCCACGCGCCAGGCGCGCACGCACTTTGCATTTCTCGAATCCTATTTCTCGAATTTCATCGAGGGAACCGAATTTGCCGTCGAGGAGGCACGCGGCTTCGTCCTCGACGGCAAACCCATCGCAGAACGGCCAAAGGACTCGCACGACATCCTCGGCGTATTCCGGCAAGCCGAGAATCCGGCATGGCGGCATCAAGTTCTGGCCGTGGGCGAGCCGGTCATCACCCAACTCCAGGCGCGCCACGCCGACCAGATGGCCGCCCGCCCCGAAGTCAGCCCCGGCGAATTCAAGGTCAAGGCAAACCGCGCCGGCAACACCGAATTCGTTACCCCCCGACTCGCCCGTGGCACGCTGGTCGAGGGATCGCGCCTTCTCCCCTCGATCCCGCCGGGGACTGCACGCGCCCTGATGGCCATGTTCCTGGTTTCCGAAGTACACCCCTTCAACGACGGCAACGGCCGTCTGGCCCGCCTCGTCATGAATGCCGAATTATCGGTGGCAGGCATGTGCCGCATCATCATTCCAACGCTGTTTCGGGAAGAATACATGGACTGCCTGCGCGTCCTGACCCGTGAGGGCAACCCTACCCCATTCCTGATGGCGATGCAGAAGATTCATGACTGGACAGCGGCTTTCGATTACGAAAACCTGGATGCCGTCATTGACCGCATAAAAGCCTGCAATGCCTTCGAGCGGTCGCTGGTGCAATTCCGTCTGCTCATGCCAAAACCCGCCTGACCGGGCCGCACACACGCACATGCACTCCCGCCCGCTGCCGCCAAGGCGCAGACGGACAACTCACCCGGCCAGACGGCCATTGCGGTAGTCGTTGAGCGCCTGATAAATCTCCTGCACGTCGTTCATCACGAACGGGCCGTGCTGGACGATGGGCTCATCAAGCGGCTGCCCGGCCACCAGGAGCAGGCGGCTGTTTTCCTGCGCCGTGACGCATACGCCGTCGGCGCTGGCGTCGTTGGCAAGCAGGGCGAGGCGCAAGGCAGAGACACGCTCGCCGGCAATCGCCACCGCGCCGCGATAGACCACGATGAATGCGTTATGCGCGGCCGGTAGCGGTTCCGCAAATACACTGCCCGCCGGTAATTCGATGTCCAGATACAGGGGCTGCGTCAGCGGGCGCGTCACGGCACCGACAACGCCCCGGCTTTCCCCGGCAATCACCGTGACCGCCGCACCCTCGGGCGTTCGATAACGTGGCAATTCCGCCGCCGCAAAATCCCGGTACCAGGGCGCGCACAGCTTGTCCGCCGCCGGCAGGTTGAGCCAGAGCTGGAAACCTTCCATGCGCCCGGACGTCTGCTCGGGGGTTTCCGAGTGGATCACCCCGCGCCCCGCCGTCATCCATTGCACGCCGCCCGTCGCCAGCACGCCTTCGTGGCCGGCGCTGTCGCGGTGGCGCATGCGGCCTTCGAGCATGTAGGTGATGGTTTCAAAACCGCGGTGCGGATGATCGGGAAAGCCGGCGATGTAATCGTCCGGGTCATCGCTGCCGAAGGCATCGAGCATCAGGAAAGGATCGAGGCGGCGTTGCAGCTTCTGCGTCAGCAGGCGGGTCAGGCGGACACCCGCACCGTCCGAAGTGGCATGCCCGATCACCTGCGCCTCGACCTGGCGGCTGCGCTGGATCGGAATGAGCGTTTGCGTTTGCGTGTTCATGATCTGCTCCTTGCGGATTTCCGGCCGCCCGGACGGGCGGCGCGCACTTTCAGCCCAACGATCAGCCGAACAGCCGGGCGAGATCGGCCTCAGCCTCGGCAAAACCCTGCGCCACGGCTTCCGGTCCCATGTTCAGACCTTCGGCATGAACGCTATCGACCTGCGTGATGCCGACGAAGCCGAGGATGGTTTTCAGGTAGGGCAGCTGGCTGTCCAGCGGCGTGTCGCGGTAGCGTCCGCCGCGTGCGAAAGCAAGGTAAGCACGCTTGCCCGTAAGCAAACCTTCCGGCCCGTTGGCGGTATAGCGGAAAGTGACGCCGTTGCGGGCAATGGCATCGAGCCAGCTTTTCAGTTGCACCGGAATGCCGAAGTTGTACATCGGCACGCCCAGTACCAGCACATCGGCGGCCTGAATTTCGGCGATCAAAGCGTCATCGGTCGCCACCCGCGCATTCTGCTGCGGCGTGCGCTGATCGGCCGGCGTAAACAGCGCGCCAAGTGCCGCGCCATCGAGCACGGCGGGCGGGGTGGCGCCCAGATCGCGCACCGTCAGGCGAGCCTGCGGATTCCGGGCTTGCAGGCGGGCCACGATGCTGTTGGCGACGCGGGTGGAATTGGCATCTGCCGCGCGGATGCTGGCATTGATTTGCAGGATGTTCATCTCGTTCTCCAGTTGAAGTTCAGGGTGAAATCATTGTATTGATTACACCGACGTTGATTAACTGGGGGAAATGGGTAATATTGTTCCAATAATGGAACAATTCAACGCCAACGACCTGCTCATCTTCGCCCGCGTCGCCGCTGCCGGCAGCTTCAGCCGCGCCGCGCAGCAACTGACCCTGCCGAAATCCACCGTCTCACGGCGCATCACCCTGCTCGAAGAACGGCTCGGCGAACGGCTGATCCTGCGCACCACGCGCCGTCTGGCGCTGACCGATTACGGCCTGCAACTGCTCGAACACGCCCGCCAGGTCGCCGCCGAAGTCGATGCCGTGCGCGCCCTGAGCGAATTCCGGCAGGCGCGGCCCAGCGGTCGGCTGCGCGTTTCCATGCCGAACGACTTCGCCACCCTGCTCCTCACCGACATGCTGGCCGCCTTCGTCGCCCTGCACCCGGCGGTATCGCTGGAACTCGACCTGTCGCCCCGGCGCGTCGACCTGCTCGGCGAAAACTTCGATCTGGCCGTGCGCATGGGCAGCCTGCCGGACGACGCCCTGCTCGCCGCCCGCAAGCTGGCCGAGTTTTCCGGCGGCCTCTACGCCGCCCCGCGTTACCTCGCCGAACGCGGCGAACCACAACACCCGGACGATCTCCTGCGCCACGACGCCCTGCGCCTGTTCACCCGCAGCGGCGAATCGGCAGACTGGCAACTCCACTGCGCCCAGATGCCGGCGGGCCGGCAACACTGGCAAGGCACGCTGCCCGGACGCCTGGGCGCCAACTCGCCCGAACTCCTCATCTACCTGGCCCGCGCCGGGGCCGGCATCGCCGCCGTCCCGGATTACTTCGCCCTGCCCTCGGTACACCAGGGATCGTTGCGCCGGGTGCTCCCCGCCTGGTCGCTTCCCACCCACACCGCCTGGGCCGTCTTCCCTGGCCGCCGCCTGATGCCGGCCAAAACCCGGGCCTTCATCGATATGCTGCATGCCGCCCTGGGCAGCGCGGCGTGACTTTCCCTCAACGCTCCCGCCCCGCCTCGTGCCAGGCTTTGCGCACGGGGGACAGCAGATATTCCATGACGGTACGGTCGCCGAGCCAGATTTCGGCATGTGTCTGCATCCCTGCGGAAAGGTCGAAGCGCTGGCCGTCCATTTCCAGCGCCATTCGATCCAGGCGTACCAGCGCCTTGTAAAACGGCGGCGCAGCGCCGGCTGCACCGTGTTTGCGTTCGTTCTGCCCGGCATCGTCGACGGCATCGGCACCGACGTGTTCGACACGGCCTACTGCCATCCCGTATTTCTGGAACGGGAAAGCGGCGAACTTCAGTTTCACCGGCTGCCCTTCGCGCACGAAACCAATATCCTCGTTACCGACCCACACTTCGGCGCGCAGGGTTTCATCTTTCGGCACCAGCGTCAGCAGTACCGTTCCCGGCTGCACGACCGTACCGCTGGTATGCGTTGCCAGATCCTTGACGATGCCATCCTGCGATGCCTTCAACTCAAGCAACTGGCGCCGGTGCATCTGTTTTGCCAGCGCCTGGGTCAGTTGCTCGAATTCTCCCTGGATTTCATTACGTTCCGCATGCAACTGGCGCTGGTAATCTGCTTCGATCTGCGCCAACCGTTTTTCCGATTGGTGCAGGCTCGCCCGCGCCGATTCGATGACGAAACGCTGAGTCTGCAATTCCTGCTCCCTTTCCAGGCGCTCGCGCCGCTTGTCGCGCCCCATCAAGGTTCCGGCGAATCCGTCCTTGACCAGTTTTTCATAGGCTTTGTCCTGTTCCCGGTAATACGGCAGGCTTTCCTCCAGCCGCTTGCTGACCTGCTCAGCGGCGGCCATCTCCTGCTGCGCCTTCACCCTGCGCGAACGCTCCTCGGCCAGTGCGGCAGCCAGGGCATTCCGGTTGGCCCGGTACTGCGCGGCGATTTCCTCGGCCAGCCCCGCCGGGTCTGCGGCCTCGATCTTGAATTCACCACCCGACAACTCCGCTGCGATCCGGCGCAACATCAAGCGTTTGCGCTGATATTCCGCCTCCACCGAACGCACGTCCGCCTCGGAATACATGGCATCCATCCGCATCAGCACCTGCCCGGCCCGCACCTTTTCTCCCTCGCGCACCAGAATTTCCTTGACGATCCCGGCCTCGGCAGGCTGAACGATCTTCACATAACTCTCCGGTACCAGCTTGCCCTCGGCCACGGCCACGATGTCCAGACGACCGATCAGCGCCCAGAGCAGCAAAGCCGCCAGAAACAGCAGCAAACCCCACAACACCTTGCGCCCCAGCGGCGGCGGTGCCGTTTCCTGCAAGCGCAGCAAGGGCGCGTGAAATGCCGAAGGATCGGCCTCCGACTTCGGAAACAAAAATGACATGATGAACACCAGAAAAAAATGGGAGGCAGCGCGCTGCCTCCCGAACCACGCCAATCACGACAAGCGGAATACCCCGGTCTGCAAGCTCGCCGCAGCACTCAAGGACTGCGCCGAAGCGCCCAGCGTACTGTCATTGAGCGTCGCAAACGCACTATCGACGCCCATCCCCGCCAGCGTCCCGTTCTTCCCATATTGGTAAGCCAGATCACCGCCAATCGCTGCGCCGTCCGAACCGCCCAGGTGGAAATCGCTCAGGGCTTCACTCAATGCCCAGGCACTGATACCGGGGTTGGCGCTGCGCGCCGCATCGAAGGCAGCAACCAGACCGGAAAAATCGAAAGTTTCGACCTTCTGGTCACGCAAAGGATCATCACCGCCCAGGCTGAAACCCTCCATCGCCTCGGCGATCACCTGCAAGCTGGCCACCGGGCGTGATGCCGACGCGGCATACCAGTTCTTGAACGTGATCTGATCCGTTTCGCCCACCTGCAACACCAGATCATTGCTTACCTTGCTCAAGCTCAGCTCGTCGTAATCCGCGCCACCGCCCAGCGAAAGCGTCCCCTTCCCGTTACTGCCTGCGGCAAGAACATCCTTCCCGTCGCCCTTATTGAACAGGATGACGTCATTACCACCTCCAGTCGTCAGGGTATCGTTGCCGGTACCGCCCAGAAACACCTCGGCTGCTGTCCCTCCAGTCAGCGTGTCATTCCCCGCCCCGCCGTTGTACAAGCCCCTGCCGGAAGGATCGTAGAGCACGTCATCGCCAGCTCCGCCTTCGAGAATCTGCGTCCCGGCGTTGCCGTTGAGACGATCGTTACCGGCCAGACCACGCAGCGTCTCGCCTGACGTGTTGACCGTGCTGATCGTGTCATTGCCTTCGCTGCCCAGTATCGGCGCAGCCCACAGCACGTCCGTGTCCCATACCGTGCCATCGGCAAATTCCACCCGCTCGATCCGCATCGAGGCATTCGTCGCCCAGTCCTGCACCCGGATGCTATCGCCCGTGTCCTTGATCGAAACAATCAGGTCACGGCTCGACGTCGAACGGTACAGCATCACATCTTCCGGCTTAACGCCTTCCTTCAACCGGATCACGTCCGTACCGCCGCAGGCGTAATTCAGCATGATCACATCCTGACCATCGCCGCGACCAAACAGATACACGTCATCGCCGTTGCTCTCCCAGTGCGTGTCATTACCCGCACCGCCGTCGTGAATGTCGTTCCCATCGCCGCCATACAAAGTGTCACTACCGTCACCGCCATACAGCACGTCATCCCCGCCATCGCCACGCAGGACATCATTACCCGCTCCACCGAACAACCTGTCATTCCCTGCGCCGCCATACAGCGTGTTGTCTGCGGAATTTCCCAGCACCAGATCATCGCCATCGCCTGCATTCAAAGAGCGGTCCGTTGTGGAGGCCATATAAAAATCACTGGCTGCCGACAGGCTCATTCCGCCATGCCCGGCAAACACCTTGCGTACATCGTCCTTGAACCCTTGGCTGTCTGCCTCGGCCAGCCAAGCATTGAGCCGAGATTCGACATTCCAGCCTAGCTGCGCACCGCCACCAAGGCGTTTCATCAGATTGAGCAGATCGATCAAGGCATCGGCCGCATCCGCTTCGTGCCGCGCATCGAGCAGCGCATCCACACCCGAGAAATCCAGCGTGATCCCCGTAGCGTCGATATTCAGCGCAATCACGTCCAGATACCCCTGGATCTGCATCTGCGACACCAATCCGTCGTACACCGATTGCCGGAGCGCGTCGTAGCTTTGCAGCAGAAACGACATCTGGTTTTGTCCCATCGGGATAACCAGCGGAACCGGCCCCATCACGATCACGCCCGGCTGGGTCTGGTTCCCTGCCGAGGCCAGATTGATCGTGCCGTTGCCGCTGCTCATGCTGGTTGCCGAGAAGGTGTAGAGCGTCTGCCCGTTGAATGCTTCCAGGGCATCGAGCATTTCGCCCAGGCGCTGCACCTCCGACCACACCGCTTCGTAGCGTTCCTTGCTGATGCCAGCTTGCGCAAGCGCCAAGGTTTTATCCACGCCCACCGTTTCCACCGCTCTTACCGCCACCATTTCCGCATCCGTCACTCCCTGTGGCTTGAACAGGAGTTGCACACCCATGGCCAAGGCTTTTTCCCGCGAGGTCTGAAAATCGGCCGTACCGGCCCATTGGTTGACCAGCGTATCCATCTGGTAAATCACGGCTTGCCGCGACACCCAGCCGCCGGATTGCATCCCGGCAACCAACGCCGCCAACCCTGCATCCAGACTCGCCGCTTCGCGAAAATCGCGCACCGCGCCAGCGCCCTTCATCCCCGGCAACTGCTTCGCCGCTTCGGTCAGCGGTATCGAATCCGTGAATTCCCGATAAAACTGATTCTCGGCAAACCACGCATCCGTATAGCTGCGGGTTTCGCCATTGACCACGAACGAGGCGCTGCCATCGAGCCGCGTGCCGTCACTCAGGGTTTTGCTGTTCGCCGTCTTGTCCAGGTTGATCTGCGTCACACCCAGTTCGTCCAGCGTGAACAACTCCCCGGCATCGGAAACCCCATCCTGATCCAGATCGCGCCACAGCCGCAGTGCGCTGAACTGCGCATCCTGCGCGTCGATCACGCCATCCCCGTTGCTGTCCAGTTCGCCCAGCGCGGCGTAACCGTCCGCCGCCTTGCTGCCATTCGACAACAGCGTGTTGTTGCCGAACAACTCCCGCCCGCTGTCGATCGTGCCATTGCCGTTGCGATCCAGCACCAGCAGCGCATCGTCGCTCTTCAACCAAGCCGAGCCGGTCTTGACACCATTGGCGTCGTGATCGAAAAGAATCGGGGACTGGTTGCCAAGCTGGCTGATTTCAATGCCATCGCCGTCGAGATCGAGAACCAGCGGGGAGGAGGTGGTGCGGGCTTTGTCGAAGAGACCGGGAAGTTCGGGGTTGAGTGGGTAAATATCGTTAAACCCGACAGGTCGGCCCAGTGCATCGAAAAGAGGAATCTTCAATAGTCCTTCCAACGCATCCATAAGCGCATCGGAAATGGCCTGCCGCTCTTTGAATACGTGCGCCAGTGCCGATAGACCAATCGCCAGCGCCATTGTCTGCGGCGTGTTCGACAAAGCAGCAAGGTTTGCGACATTCGCGGCAGCGTCCAGCATGGCCTGGGTAACGCCAGCGTAATCGCCAGCTTTGTAGGCTTCGGCTGCACGTAATGCGTTTGCCTGAATTGCTGCTGCATTTGCAGCGACACTTGCGGGGGTGTTTTTGACAAAAGAGGCTGCGGCCCCAGCCGCCTGCATGAAATTAGATGCAGTGTTCACATCAAATCCCCCTGTGTTATACAACGCTTGCCCTGCACCAAACGCATCCGCAGCATTCGACACAACCCCACCAACATTAATCATGCTCATTTTAGTAAAGCTCCTGTTCCATCAGTATAAAAACAACGAAAAGATTGAAAATGAAAGAAAACACAAAAGAAGAAAAATATGGCAGAAAATTATCTAACGCTCGATGAGCACCAAGGTTTCTTTTCTCAAAAATATCCATCAAAAACCTATAGATAGCGCTAAGAGCAACCACTCCTCCTAAAACAGCTTTCTCTATACCTCCTGTGCCATACCCTGTATTCAGGCTAAAAAACCACACCTTAAGCGCCCAAAAAGCAAAGAACAGAACAAAAGGAATCCAAAAGAACCTGATAGCCTTATCCCCAAACATTGAACCCTCCAGCCCAAGAAACAAATCACAACCTTCAAACAAGTGAAGCCTGTGGTTTATTTCCTGCCGTCTGCTAAAACACCGGCATTAGCCACCGCCATTTCAGTAAAGCTTCTGTTCCATTAAGACAAAAACAACCAGAAAATTCAACACGCAAGAAAGAATAGCAGAAAAAACATATGGCGCCGCCTTAGTCAAAAACGAATGAATTTCATCATTCCTTTTTTCAAAAAAATCTATTAAAAATCTGTGCACAGCCGCCACAACCAACAAAACCCCATAAACAACCCTCTCCACATATCTCGTTCCATACCCTGTTTCCAGGCTAAAAAACCACACTTTAAGCGCCCAAAAAGCAAAGAACAGAACAAAAGGAATCCAGAAAAACCTTATAGCCTTGTCCCCAAACATCACTTATTACCCTCAACCACATCCATTTGCCGCGCCGTGTTTCCGCCCAGTTCGACGACCTCATCCACCACCAGACCTTTCGGAATCTGGTGCGTGATGAAGAGCATCGTCACCTGCCCCTTCAATTTGTTGATGGTTCGGGCGAAATGCTCGGCGGTCAGTTGGTCGAGGTTCGATACCGCTTCGTCGAAAATCAGGATCTTCGGCCGCTTGAGCAGCGCCCGGGCGATGGCGATGCGCTGTCTTTGGCCGCCTGAGAGGCCGGTGCCGCGTTCGCCGATTTCGGTCTGGTAGCCGTTGGGCAGGCGTTCGATGACTTCGTGGATTTCCGCCGCCTTGCAGGCCAGGATGACGTCGTCGAAGGTGGCGTGCGGGTGCGCCATGACCAGGTTGTCGTAGAGCGTGCCGGCGAACAGCACGGTTTCCTGCGGGACAACGCCGAAGGTGTTGCGCAGTTCGTTGGCGGCGAGATGGCGGATGTCCTTGCCGTCGAGTTCGATGCGGCCTTCTTCCGGCTGGTAGAAGCCGAGCAGCAGCTTGGCCAGGGTGCTTTTGCCGCAGCCGCTCGGCCCCATCAGCACCGTCAGATGCCCCGGTTTCATCGTCAGACCGAGGTTGCGGTATAGCCAGGGGTGATGCCCGGAGTAGCGGAAGGCCAGATGGTGCACGTCGATGCGGCCGGGGCCGGCACTTTCACGGGTGGGGGTCAGCGTGTATGGCTCTTGCGGCATGTCGAGGATGTCGCCCAGGCGTTTGACGGCAATGCTGGCCTGCTGGAATTCCTGCCACAGCCCGACCAGACGCAGCATGGGCTGGCTCATGCGGCCCGCGAACATCTGGAAGGCGACCAGCATGCCGACCGTAAAGCCCTCGTTCTGCATGACGATGAGCGCGCCGACGATGAGGATGGCGAGCGTCATCACTTGTTCCAGCCCGTTGCTGACGACGTTGTAGGTGTTGCTGACCTGCCGGGTGGAGAATCCTGCGGCAAGATATTGAGCCAGGTAGTCGCCATATTTGCGATCGATGTCGGCTTCCATCTGGAGTGTTTTTACCGTCGACATGCCGGAGACGTATTCGGTCAGAAACGCCTGGTTGCGTGCGCCGAGCATGAACTGGCGGTTGAGTTTTTCCCGCAGCACGGGTGCGACCAGAAAGCTGACGATGCCGATGGCGCCGAGCAGGCCGACGGCGATCAGGGAAAGCTGCCAGCTATAGGCGAACATCACCGCCAGGAAGATGAGCAGAAAAGGCAGGTCGAGAATCAGCGTGATCGCCGCGCCGGAAACGAATTCCCGGATGGTTTCGACGCCGTGCAGGCGGGCAACCAGCGTGCCGGTCGGGCGCAGTTCGAAGAAAGGCAGCGGCAGGCGCAGCATGTGCCGGAAAACCTGGCTGCCGAGCACGGCGTCGATGCGATTGCCGGTGTGCAGGACGAGAAACTGGCGCAGCCAGCTCATGCCGCTGCTGAACAGCATGAACATGACGAGCGCGACGCCCAGCACGAGCAGGGTGCTGTCGCTCTGGTGCACGATCACCTTGTCGATGATGACCTGGGTGAACAAGGGCGTCACCAGGCCGACCAGTTGCAGCGCGAAACTGGCGAGCAGGACGTCGCGCCAGATGGTCTTGTGCTTGAGCAGTTCGGGCACGAACCACTTGAAGCCGAAAGCTGCGCGCTCTTCGGTAAAACCGGGAACGGGGTCTTTCTCGCCAGTGCCAGCGGTTTCGCGGGCAAGCAAAATGAGTTCGGCGGCAAGGCGGTTGCCTGCCTCGTCGGCAGCGAGCATTTCCGGAGTCTGGCTGCCAGCGCGGAAATACAGCAATTTGCTGCCGTCGGTCTTGAGAATGAGGACGGGAATGCAGGCAGTGGCTGACGCGTTTTCTCCCTCTGGCGGTTTGAGGAAGGCAATGGCCGGCAACGGCAAGCGCCGCCAATCCTCCGGATGCGGACTGCCGCCCGTCTTGAAACCGATGGCGCGGGCAGCGGCATGCAGGGTTGCATTGCTGTGCGGCGGGGGAAAGGCCTGTTCGACCAACCTGGCATCGAATGGCTGGCGGTAGAGCGTGCTCAGGCTGCCGAGCAGCCACAGCAAATCTTGATGGCTGAGTTCCCCTTGTTTTTCTCTTTGCGCTTCCCTTTGCCCGCCCCCTTGTGCTTCCCCTTTTGTCGCTGGCATGCTGCAGCTTTCTTAAATAAGAAAACCGAAATTTACCAACAGCATATTTCCCATGCAACATCACTAAAGATGTAGAGAAAAATGCCATACGCAACAGACCGCCGAGCCAGCCAGCACCACCGCAAACCATCCTTATACGCAGGGAAAATAAACATAGCGGGCAATATTATTGAAACGTATATCGCTTCACCGTAAGCTGCGCCCTGCACTGTTTTTCCATACCGCTGTTTTTCCATACTCTTCCACACCCTCACCGAACGGAAACGCAACCATGAAAATCGAAACCCTCGCCGTACACGGCGGTTACAGCCCCGATCCGACCACCAAATCGGTCGCCGTTCCCATCTACCAGACCACTTCCTACGCCTTCGACAGCACGCAGCACGGCGCCGATCTGTTCGACCTCAAGGTGGCCGGCAACATCTACACCCGCATCATGAATCCGACCACCGACGTGCTGGAAAAGCGCGTGGCGGCGATGGAAGGCGGCATCGGCGGCCTGGCTTTCGCTTCCGGCATGGCGGCGATCACGGCGGCGATCCAGACCATTGCCGAAGCCGGCGACAACATCGTCACTTCCAGCACCTTGTACGGCGGCACCTACAACCTGTTCGCCCACACCCTGCCGCAATACGGCATCGAGGTGCGCTTTGCCGATTACCGCGATCCGGCGGCCTTTGAAAAGCTGATCGACGGCAAAACGAAAGCCGTGTTCTGCGAATCGGTGGGCAACCCGCTCGGCAACGTCACCGACTTCGAGCAACTCGCCGAAGTGGCGCACCGCCACGGCGTGCCGGTGATCGTCGACAACACCGTGCCTTCACCCTACCTGTGCCGTCCCTTCGAGCACGGCGCGGACATCGTGGTGCACGCGCTGACCAAATACCTGGGCGGCCACGGCAATTCCATCGGCGGCATCATCGTCGACAGCGGCAAATTCCCCTGGGCCGAGCACAAGCAGAAATTCAAGCGCCTGAACGAGCCGGACGTTTCCTATCACGGCGTCGTCTACACCGAGGCGCTCGGCCCGGCCGCCTACATCGCTCGCGCCCGCGTCGTGCCGCTGCGCAACATGGGTGCCGCGATCTCGCCCTTCAATTCGTTCATGATCCTGCAAGGCATCGAAACCCTGGCGCTGCGCATGGACCGTATCTGCGAGAATTCGGTGAAAATCGCCCAGTTCCTGCAAAAACATCCCAAGGTGAGTTGGGTCAATTACGCCGGCCTGCCGGAGCACAAGGATTACCCGCTGGTGCAGAAATACATGGGCGGCAAGGCGTCCGGCATTCTCAATTTCGGCGTCAAGGGCGGCCTAAGCGGCGGCGCGAAATTCCAGGACGCGCTCAAGCTGGTGACTCGGCTGGTGAATATCGGCGACTGCAAGACGCTGGCCTGCCACTCCGCTTCGACCACCCACCGCCAGCTTTCGCCGGAAGAACTCGCCAAGGCCGGCGTCAGCGAGGACATGATCCGTCTTTCCGTGGGTATCGAACACATCGACGACATCCTCGCCGATCTGGATCAGGCGCTGAACGCGGCCTGAGCGGTTTGGCCTGAAAAAAATTGACACCCGCCCCTGCCTGAAGGCGGGGGCGGGTGTCGGTCTGTTTACCAGCGGCGCAGGTTCAGCGGCGCTGCATGCTTCCCTCACATTTCCCACGGATTGATGACGGATACGCCGGTCGCCTCATAGGGTGCGGTGTCGCGTGATGCCACGATGAAACCCCGCGAGGCCGCAATCGCGGCAATGTAGCCGTCGGGTGTCGGGAATCCTCGCCCGCTGGCCCTTGCCGTCACGGCCAATTCGGCATAGCGCCGCGCTGCATCGGTGTCGAATGGCAATACCCGATCCCTGAATAGCCCCATCAGCCCGTCAAGAGCCTGTGCCAGCATGTCCTTACGCCTGCCTGCCGGGAGTGCTCCGATGCCGAACAGCAACTCGGCCAGCGTCACACTAGGCAGGTACAGCGTTTCGAAGGCTTGATCGTTCAGCCAGGCCCGCACGGCCTTGTGCGGCTCGGGCTTCATCGCCTCGGAAATAACGTTGGTATCAAGGACGATCATTCAAACCTCACCGGCTCGGCGGGCGTCTTGTCTCGCACCTGGTTGAATATCTCGAAATCCTCGTTCGTCAGGCCGATCTTGCGACCCAATGCCGCCAGGGCCTCACCCGGACGGACGCGCGTCTCTGGCTTGACTGCAATCGCCAGGATCTCACGAACCTCGGCCTCGGTGCTGCGCCCATGTTGCGCAGCTCGTACCCGTAGGGCGCGATGCACTTCGTCGGACAAGTTGCGTACTGTCAGCATCGCCATAACATCACCTCATCAAATTGCATTCATTGAAGTCATTTTAGTTTTATGAATGCACCTTCGCAAGGCGTATACCCCGGCGTATGCCCCCGGCTCCGCTCCAAACCACCGGTTTTGCCCTCTCTCCAGACGATGGCTTGGCCGTCGAAACCCCGGGAGTTGCCTTGTCACTTTTCTGGCACGAGATCACCTGCTTTCGGACAGAAGCAGACAACTCACATTCTCGCGCCCGACTTCATCCAGCACCATGCGCCGGGCGTCATCCATGTCGCAGGCGTTCTTGACCAAGAAAATCTGCGTTTGATTGTTCTTGAAGCGCGCCCCGGCGACGTAATCGCCGCCCTTGCGTGGTACTACTCCAGGCTTTTGCCCCCGGGTTTTGCTGCCCTCTTTTGCTGCCATAGCCCCTCCAGAAAATGACAAAACAATTGAGTGAAAACATTAAGCGCACGGCATAAACAAGTCAATTTGTTTATTCAATGTCATAACCCGTTACGCTTCCGGATGTCGTTTGCGCACCACCGGCCAGCACCTGTCCTGCGCAGGAGCAGCGGCAAACGAATGCGCCATGCCCGCTTTTTCAACGCGTTCACTTTGGCAAGCTCGGGGGCTTATGCGAAAATCCTGCACATGAAAAATCCTGCGCCTCTTTTCTCCTTGCTTCTGCCTGTCGCGCTGCTGTTGGGTGGATGCGACCAATTGTCCGCCACGCTGGGCGTGGAAACGCCGGCGCAGAAAGAGGCGCGCAGCGACGCCGAAGGCCGCGCCGTGGGTAGCGCCTGCCGCCATTCCGGACGCGCCATCGAAGATTGCTATTCGATCTACGCCTGGCTACCCAAATCCAGCATCTACGCCGGTTGGCGCGACATGGACGAGTACATGCGCGAAAACAAGCTGGACACCATCGCCCCGCAACTGCCGCCGCCGCAGCCGCCCAACGCGGGCAAGAAAAAGAAGAAGGCAAGCAGCCCGGAAACCGCTGCCGAGCCTGCCGCGCTTCCCCCCCCCGATGCCGCCCGCCCAGGCGCAGCAGACGAGGTCAACGCCCCCTCCGGCCCCGCTGAAAGCTAGGCCGGTTCAGCCCGGACAGGCACGCGGCAGGGGTTTTGACTGATTCAGAACTGCCTTAATTTTTTTCCGCGTCGTCAGGCGGCGTGAGGATTTCCTCGCACCCCGTCCCGCCGTCGGTACGCGCAGCGCTCAGGATGGGGAACATGTGCCATAGCCAGAGCGCGTAGGCCAAGGCCCAGCACGCGCCGGAAACCGCCCACAGCACGTCGACCGGCAATCCCGGCCAAGCGGTCGCGGCGCGCAGCACGGCGCCGAGCGCCCGCGCCGCCGCCGCCGGCGGGCACCCCCGGCCCCGCGGCGGCGATGG
>URNG01000061.1 GCA_900549295.1 uncultured Rhodocyclaceae bacterium | reverse complement strand
CCCTTGTCGCGCATTTCGGACAGGATGAAGTTGGTGGTGCCGTTGATGATGCCGGCGGCCCATTCGATGCGGTTGGCGGTCAGCCCTTCGCGCAGCGCCTTGATGATGGGAATGCCGCCCGCCACGGCGGCTTCGAAGGCCACGGTGACGCCTTTTTCCTGGGCGGCAGCGAAAATTTCCGTGCCATGCACGGCGAGCAGCGCCTTGTTGGCCGTGACCACGTGCTTGCCGTTGGCGATGGCCTGCATCACCACCTCGCGCGCCACGCCGTAGCCGCCGATCAGTTCGACGATGATGTCGATTTCCGGGTCATTGACCAGCGCGAAAGCATCATCCGTGATGCGCGCCGCGCCGCCGGTGACTTGCCGGGCGAGTTCGACGTTCTTGTCGGCCACGGCGGCAATGCGGATCGGCCGCCCGGCCCGGCGCGTGATTTCTTCTGCGTTGCGATTGAGTACAGTCCAGGTGCCACCGCCGACGGTGCCGATGCCGATCAGGCCAACGTTGATAGGGTTCATTTTTTTGGAAAGGGGAAGAGTGAAAGGAGAAGGGTGAAAAGTGTCGAATTGGGAGAAAAATGAAGGGAAAAGGGTGAAAAAGCGGGACGGTTTTACCCTTCCCCCTTCTCCCTCCCCCCTTCCCGCGCAAAACGCCCCCGATACTGCGCCAGGAAGCCGGCAAGCCGGGAAATGGCTTCGCGCAGGTCGTCCTCGTGCGGCAGGAAGACGATGCGGAAGTGCTGGTTGTCCGGATAGTTGAAGCCGGAACCCTGCACCAGCATGACGCGGGTGGCGCGCAGGACTTCCATGAAGAACTGGCGATCGTCGGCAATCGGGTACATTTCCGGGTCCAGGCGCGGGAACATGTAGAGCGCCGCTTGCGGCTTGACGCAGGTGACGCCGGGAATCCGGGTAATCAACTCGTAGGCCAGATCGCGCTGGCGGCACAGGCGACCGCCCGGCTTGACCAGATCGTTGATGCTCTGATAGCCGCCCAGCGCGGTCTGGATGGCCCACTGGCCCGGCACGTTGGAGCCGAGTTTCAGGTTGGCCAGCATGTTCAGCCCCTCGATGAAATCGGCGGCGTCGGCCTTCGGCCCGGAAATAATCATCCAGCCGGCGCGATAGCCGCAGGAGCGATAGGCCTTGGAGAGGGAATTGAAGGTCAGGGTCAGCACGTCGGCGGACAGGCTCGCCATCGAGGTGAATTTGACGCCGTCGTACAGCACCTTGTCGTACACCTCGTCGACCAGCAGCACCAGATCGTGCTCGCGGGCGATCTGGATGATGCCGAGCAGCAGTTCGTTGGAATACAGCACGCCGGTCGGGTTATTCGGGTTGATGACCACGATGCCGCGCGTGCGCGGCGTGATCCTGGCGCGGATGTCGTCCAGATCGGGCAGCCAGCCGTTTTCCTCGGCGCAGCGGTAGTGCACCGGCGTGCCGCCGGAAAGCGACACGGCAGCCGTCCACAGCGGGTAATCGGGCGTCGGCACCAGCAATTCATCGCCATCGTTCAAGAGCGCGTTGGTCGCCATGACGATCAGCTCGCTCGCCCCGTTGCCCAGATAGATGTCGTCGAGCGTCACGCCGGCGATGCCAAGCTGCTGGCTGTAGTGCATCACCGCCTTGCGCGCCGCGAAAATGCCCTTGCTGTCGGAGTAGCCCGCCGAATTCGGCAGGTTGCGGATCATGTCCTGCTGGATTTCCTCCGGCGCATCGAAGCCGAACGGCGCCATGTTGCCGATGTTGAGCTTGATGATCTTCTGGCCTTCGTCCTCCATCTGCTTGGCGGCATCCACGATGGGGCCGCGCACGTCGTAGAGGACGTTGTTCAGTTTCGCTGATTTCCTGATCTGCTTCATGGGGAAAAATCCGGTCGGACGGCCCGGCGCAAGCCTCGGGCGCAAAGGTATAATCCTACTATCCCATTTGCTGCACCGCAATGAAACTCCACCTCACCAAGGCCGACGGCCTCAATCTGATCGGCGCCTACGAAGACGATTCCGTGCGCATCAACGGCCAGGAATACGCAGGCAATCTGGTCGTGATGCCGGAACAGCTGCTGCCCGACTGGACCCGGGCCACTTCTGAAACGCTGGCCGCCGACGACCTGCGCCCGCTGCTCGATCTGGACGTCGAGGTGATCCTGCTCGGCACCGGCCCGCGCCTGCGCTTTCCGCCGCCGGAACTGCTGCGCCCCTTCCTGCAAAAAGGCATCGGCATCGAAGTCATGGACCGCCCCGCCGCCTGCCGCACCTACAATCTGCTCGCCTCCGAGGGGCGCAAGGTGGCGGCGGCGCTGCTCGTCGCCTGAAATTACTTGGACTGCTTCTGAAGGCTTGAACTGCTGTGGGTTCGGGTTCATGACCCGAACGAAACGCCTGCTGCCTGAATCCCCGCCTGGGTCATGGCTCCAGGCCCACGATCACAACCCGTCCGGGTTCATCGACTGCCAGCGCCAGCCGTCGGCGCACATTTCGGCGATGCCGCGGCGGGCCTTCCAGCCGAGCAGTTGCTCGGCCTGGGCCGGGTCGGCGTAGCAGGTGGCGATGTCGCCCGGACGGCGAGCGACGATCCGGTACGGCACGGGCCGGCCGCTGGCCGCCTCGAAGGCGCGCACCATGTCGAGCACGCTGTAGCCCTGCCCCGTTCCCAGATTCACCGTCAGCGACCGGCCGCTGCGCGCCAGCGCGTCCAGCGCCGCCAGATGGCCCTGGGCCAGATCGACGACGTGGATGTAATCGCGCACGCCGGTGCCGTCCGGCGTCGGGTAATCGTTGCCGAACACCGCCAGTTGCGGGCGTTTGCCCGCCGCCACCTGGGCGACGAACGGCATCAGGTTGTTGGGGATGCCGTTCGGGTTTTCGCCGATCAGGCCGCTCTCGTGCGCGCCGACCGGGTTGAAATAGCGCAGGATGGCAATCTGCCAGTCTGCCTCGGCGTGTTGCAGGTCGCGCAGAATCTCCTCGACCATCAGCTTGCTGCGCCCGTAGGGATTGGTGGCCCGGAGCGGGAAATCCTCTCGGATGGGGACGCTCTGCGGGTCGCCATACACCGTCGCGGAAGAACTGAACACCAGCCGGCGCACCCCGGCTTCGCCCATCGCCCGCAGCAGTTCGAGGGTGCCGGTGACGTTGTTGTCGTAGTAGCTCAGCGGCTTTTCGACAGATTCGCCGACCGCTTTCAGGCCGGCGAAGTGGATCACCGCCTCGATCCGATGCCCGGCGAAAAGTCCGCGCAGCAAATCCGCATCGCGGATGTCACCTTCGCAGAACAGCGGCGCGCGGCCGCTGATCGCGGCAATCCGCTCCAGCACCTTGCGGCTGCTGTTGGCGAGGTTGTCGAGAATCAGCACGTCCTTGCCGGCCGCCAGAAGTTCGACCACGGCATGCGAGCCGATGTAGCCGGTGCCGCCAGTCACGAGAATCATGAGGAACCTGTAGGAAATTGGCGCGCCCGGAGGGACTCGAACCCCCGACCTGCCGCTTAGAAGGCGGCTGCTCTATCCAGTTGAGCTACGGGCGCCGGTTTATCGCAAAGGCCGCGCAGTCTACCGCAGAAACGCAAAACGGGTGCGCCCGGCACCCGTCGTTTTTTTCCGACACGAGGTCGGCAATGAGGAAATTTCTGGCTTAGTGCACCAGGCTGGCCGAGAACACGGCGCGGGTTTTTTCGGAAAGCTGGAAGTCGCTGAAGGCGCGCTCGATCTGCGCGTCGTCCGAACCGGCGTCGGCGAAGGAAATGCCGATGCTCCTGCCGTTGGCGGCCAGCGTCTGGAAGGCATAGCGCCAGCGCTGGGCTTCGGCCAGACGCTCGCGCAGCTCGGCTTCGTTGGAAATGACGATGCCCGCCTTTTTCAGGGAATCCAGGAACTGTTCAAAAGATTCGTTGCTCAGACTGCCCATGTCGTGTCTCCTAGCTGGTTGATTCATCGAGTGGCGGAAAACCCGCCTCGCCGGACACCATGCGATAATCGTGCCATGTCGAAAAAACCAACCGCTCCCCCGCCGGAAATCCGCCCCGGACAATCCCTTGAACTGCTCAAGGAACTGCACATCCTGACCCGCGACGGCAAGCTCAACCAGGACAGCCGGCGCAAGCTGAAGCAGGTGTATCACCTGGCGCAGTTCATCGAGCCGCTGCTGACCGATCTGGAAACCCTGGTCGATCATGGCGCGGGCAAGTCCTATCTCGGCTTCATCCTGTACGACCTGTTCCTCAAGATGCGCCCCGTCGGCGCCGTGATCGGCATCGAGCACCGCGCCCAACTCGTTGAAAAATCACAGGAACTGGCGCAAAGGCTGGATTTCTCGCGGATGCGTTTTCTCGCCTGCACGGTGGAAGAATCGCTGCAATCCGCCGCCATTCCGGCCCGCGTCGACGTCGTCACCGCCCTGCACGCCTGCGATACCGCCACCGACGACGCCATCCGCTTCGCCTTGCAACGCCAGGCGCGCCACATCGTGCTGGTGCCTTGCTGTCAGGCGGAAGTGGCGGCGGCGCTGCGCGCCGGGAAGAATGCCGCGCTGGCACAAACGCCGCTCGCGGAATTGTGGCGCCACCCCATCCACACCCGCGAAACCGGCAGCCACCTGACCAACGTGCTGCGCTGCCTGTTGCTGGAATCCCACGGCTACGACGTCACCGTCACCGAACTGGTCGGCTGGGAGCATTCCATGAAGAACGAACTCATCATCGCCAGCCGCCGCCCGCATGAAAAACCGCGCCAGAACGCCCGCCAGCGCGCCGAAGCCATCCTGCACGAATTCCGCCTCGAAACCCTGGCCCCGCGCTTCATTTACTGACATGCCGACCATTTCCCCCTCCCCTCGCCCGCTCGAACTACTGGCCCCCGCCAAGAACGCCGCTTTTGGCATGGAGGCCATCAGGCACGGGGCCGACGCCGTTTATATCGGCGGCCCGTCCTTCGGCGCGCGCTACGGCGCGGGCAATTCTGTCGCCGAAATCCAACAACTGTGCCATTACGCCCACAGCTTCCACGCCAGGGTGTTCGTAGCGCTCAACACCATCCTGCACGACAGCGAACTGGAGGCGGCCCGCCAACTGGCCTGGCAGCTTCACGCGGCGGGGGCCGACGCCCTCATCATTCAGGATATGGGCCTGCTCGAACTCGATCTGCCGCCGATTCAATTACATGCCAGCACGCAAACCGACATCCGCCACCCGGACAAGGCCGGATTCCTGGCCGACGTAGGTTTTTCGCAGATCGTTCTGGCGCGCGAAATGAGCATCCCGGAAATCCGCGCCGTCGCCGCCAGAACGGACGTCGCGCTGGAATATTTCGTGCATGGCGCGCTGTGTGTCGCTTTTTCCGGACAGTGCTACATCAGCCATGCCCACACCGGGCGCAGCGCCAATCGCGGCGAGTGTTCGCAAGCCTGCCGCCTGCCCTACACGCTGGTCGACGACAAGGGCAAGGTCATCAGCGAAAACCAGCATCTGCTGTCGATGAAGGACAACAACCAGTCGGCCAACCTGCTGGCGCTGATCGAGGCGGGCGTCTCCTCCTTCAAGATCGAGGGACGGCTGAAGGATCTCGCTTACGTCAAGAACATCACCGCCCACTACCGTACGCTGCTCGACGACATCATCGCCGCGCATCCCGAATACCGCCGCGCTTCCAGCGGGCGTTCGACCTTCACCTTCACGCCGCGGCCGGAAAAAACCTTCAACCGGGGCTACACCGATTATTTCGCCGGTGGCCGCCAGGACGACATCGGCGCGTTCGATTCGCCGGCTTTCATCGGCGAGGCAGTGGGTGAAGTCGAGGAAATCGGCGATGGCTGGATTCGCATCGCGGGCGACACCGCTTTCCACAACGGCGACGGTCTGTGCTTTCACGACACGCACGGCGAGGTACAGGGGATGCGGGTCAACAGGGTCGAAATCGGGGCAGAAGGCAGGCGGCTGCACCTGGCGCAATTTCCGGAAGATCTGAGCCTGGGCGTCACCCTCTTCCGCAACCGCGACCAGCTTTTCGAGCGGGCGCTGGAGAAGGACTCCGCCGAACGCCTCATTACCGTGAAAATTGAATTTTCCGAAACCCCCGAGACTTTCGAACTCAGCCTCTGCGATGAAGACGGCCTGTGCGTTACCGCAACGCTGAGCAAGGATGAGCGCATCGGCGTCGAGCGCGCACAAAACCCGGCAGCCGCCCGTAACAAACTGGAAGAAAACCTCACCAAACTGGGCGGCACGCTCTTTCACGCCGCCAGCGTCACGCTGAAACTGCACGACGACTGGTTCTTCCCCGTCAGCCGCATCAACGCGCTGCGCCGGGAAGCCGTCGACACCTTGCTGGCAGAGCGCATCGCCCAACCCCCCCGCCCCAGCCGCCGCGCCCCCAGCGCCGTGCCCGCCGTTTACCCGCAGAACGAATTGACCTACCTCGGCAACGTCTTCAACGCAAAAGCCCGCGCCTTCTACGAAAAACACGGCGTGCGCCTGATCGACGAGGCGTATGAAGCCGGCGCGGAAAAAGGCATGGTGTCCCTGATGATTACCAAGCACTGCCTGCGTCACAGCTTCAATCTGTGCCCCAAGGAAGTGAAATACCTGAAACCCGACCCCATGACGCTAATGAACGGCAAGGAAAAGCTCATCCTCAAATTCGACTGCCAAGCCTGCGAAATGCACGTCGTGGGCAAGATGAAAAAGGGCGTGACGCTGAACCTGGGCGTTGTTGCGTCGACTGCAGGCTGCGGCTAGGGAAGTTCTGAATCAATCAAAACCGTTCGTGCTGAGCCTGTCGACCGTTCGGGCTGAACGACCGTTCGGGCTGAACTTGTCAAAGCCATTGATTTTGCAGGTGATGCCCTTCGAAAAACCCAGGGGGGACGGGTTTGTTCAGCGCCTCCCAAAGAGCGCCGGGCGTAAACGAAAGGCGCAAAAAAGGCGGATCGCAACCCGCCTTTTCCTTGTTGTTCGCCCGCAGAATTACTGCACGCGAATCTCCACGCGCCGGCCTTCGGCGGCGTCGCCGCTGCCCAGGGTCGATTCCGGGCGGCGCAGCTTGATCTGTTCGGCGGCCACGCCACCGGCTGCCAGAGCGTCGCGCACGGCAACGGCACGCGCCTTGGCGATACGGGCGTTCACCTCGGCATCGCCGGAGGCATCATGGAAACCCGAGAGCAGAACGATACCGTCCGCCTTGTTCGCCAGTGCTTCGACGACCTGCGCCACCACCGCCTGATCCGCTTCGCTCAGACTGGATGCACCGACGGCGAAATAAACCTTGGCCAAGGCATCGCCAACGGCTTCGATTTCGACGATGTCCACTTCGACCTCGGCCACTTCCGACACGGCAATCGCCGGCGCGCTGGCCGTCACGGCGGATGCCGTCGATTGGGCCTGATTGGCCTTCCATACGCCCAGGCCCGCCACCAGGGCGATCACGCCAAAAATCACACCGGCCAGTACGCCGAAAACCACGCCTTGTGTTTCGTTTTCGTCTTGCTCAGACATTGCTCGATCCCCTGCTGGATAAAAATTGCGATTTTATCCTGCATCCGCGCGTAACAGTGTTTCGAGTGTCATTTCCACGTTTTTCTCGCCGCAGGCAAGCCAGACCGTGCCTTCCTGGATGGTGCAATCGAGCTGCATGTTGCGCGCCGCGAGCGCGGCGAGCGCTTCGCCGTCTTCGGCGGTGAGGCGCAGCACGCCGAGGTTGCGAAAACGCGCCAACTCCGGCGCGATCTGCTCCCACCATACATCGACGGCACGCCCGCCATAGGCCAGCACGATGGCCGCATCCGAGCGCTGGGAACCTTTGCGGATGCGGCTCAGGTCGGGCTGACCGACCTCGATCCACTGGCGCAGGACCCCTCCCGCATCCACGGCCTGCAGCGCGCATTCATCGTCGCTCGACAAACCTTTGCCAAAAACGAGGTCCGGCCCGGCGAACAGGGCGAAGGCGAGCACGCGCACCATCATGCGCAGATCGTTTTCCGAAGGGTGACGCGCCACCGTCAGGGCGTAATCGGCGAAATGCCCGCGATCGAGATCGGAAATGGTGAGATTGATTTTGAAGATCGTTGCCTTGAGCGCCATGATTTTTCTGCAAAAGATTCAGTCGAAAAACCGCCCCAGGTGGTGCACACGCGCTTCGATACGGCCGAACAGAAAACTCATGTCCTGGCTCCAGTCCAGACCCAGCAAATCACACGCGGCGGCGGACAGATGGCGCACGCTCGCCCGCCCGGGAGCGGCAAGGTCGAGCGCATTGGCCAACACCTCGCCGACATGCGTTGCGGCAACCAGCTTGTCGAGCGGCGGTTCAGGGTCATGGTGATGGGCAATGGCCGCGATCACCGGCTCCGGCAAGCCCCAGGCCTGCGCCAGCACGGCACCGATCCAGCAATGATCGACACCGAAATGCCGGCGCTCGGCTTCGATGATGTCCAGCGTTTCATCGGCCCCCATGCTGTTACGCACCATCTGGAATTCCAGCGGTTGGCAACGTGCCATCCACAGACTGCCAATGTCATGCACCAAACCGCACACCAGGGCGATGTCGGCAGAAAACTGCCCCACCCGCGCCAGTTCCTGGGTAGCCACGCCCACCGCCACACTGTGGCGCCAGAAATTGGGGTCCATGCGGCAGGCGCGGGAAAACTCGGCGATGCTGACGGTAAGCACGATTTCCCGCAGCCGTGCCATGCCGATCAGGGAAAGCGCAACCTGAATGTCACGAATTTCGCGCCGGCTCCGGCTCGCCGAAGCGGCCGAGTTCGCCAAGGCAAAAATCCGGGCCGTGATGACCGGGTCCTTGGCCACCAGATCGGTCAGGGAAGAAAGACTGGCCGCTTCGTCGTCCAGCGTGCGCAGCACATCCTTGACCACGGCGGGAAACGCCGGCAAGAGCCCGGCACGCTGAACGATGTGATCGGGCAGCAAATGCAGCGGCATCACAAGCTCCGGTACGCCAATACGGCGGCATGCAAACCCGCAAGCGTCGGCTCGCGCAGATCCGCCTGCACGAAAACCCGCGCCAGGCGCTCGGTTTCGTTTGCCAGTTCAGCCTCACGCTCGGCGTCGGTGCGCGTGTCCTCTGCGCAAATGCAGACGAACTCCACCTGGCGCACCGTCATCTGGCGCAGATTCGTTTCCGTCAGCGCATGCCCGGTCGGCAAGGTGAAGTCGATCACGCCCTGCTTGGCAACCACCAGCGGCTTGCCCAGCACCATGCCTTCCTCAACCTCTGCCATGGACAAAAAGCGTAAGCGCTCGCGCATGCCCGACCTCATCTTCCGTTCTCTATACCTAGCATCGTAACGGCTTGGCGCGGGGCATTCAAGGCAAAGTCCAGGCAAAACACGCCCAAACCCTTGCGCTACGGGCTTTCTGCAAAGGAAAACCCGGCCGCAGCCGGGTTTCTCTCCGTCACAAGCAGTCCGCAACGGATCACTCTTCTTCTTCGTCCTCTTCGAACTCATCCGGCAGACGGTGAGCGATGCCCTTGTGGCAATCGATACAGGTTTTGCCCTCGGCCTTGGCCGCCATGTGCTTCTTGTACGGCGTCTTGCGCTGCAATTCCTCGCTCATGGCGTCGAAGTTGTGGCAGTTGCGGCATTCGCGCGAATCGCTGCTCTTCATGCGCTCCCATTCGCGGGTCGCCATTTCCATGCGGTGGCCGGTGAATTTTTCCCTGGTGTCGATGACGCCGGTGATCTTGCCCCAGACTTCCTTGCTGGCCTTGATCTTGCGGATGATCTTGTGCGTCCAGTCCTTCGGCACGTGGCAATCGGAACACACGGCGCGCACGCCGCTGCGGTTCTTGTAGTGGATGGTTTCCTTGTATTCGACGTAGACGTTGTCGCGCATCTCGTGGCAGCCGATGCAGAACTCCATCGTGTTGGTCGCTTCCATCCCCGTGTTGAACGCGCCCCAGAAGAAAATGCCGGAGAAGAAACCGACCACCAGCAAGGTCAACAAGGAATATTTGACGCTGGGCCGGCGCAAGGCACCCCAGCAGCGGCGCAACGCGCCTTGATTTTCTTGATACATTTTGCCCCCCAGGCTTTTTTGGTGCCCCGCCCGGCGGGGCACCGGACTGTCTTACAAGGACAGGATGTACTGGATCAGATTCTTGATCTGGGCCTCATCCTTGGCCGGCGTCGTTTTCACGATCTTGTGCTCTTCTTCCGAACCGTCGGAGAGCTTGACCTTGGGGGCAGTAGTCAGATGGGTGAGCAGTTTGGCTTCGGAATCGGCCTTGCCCTTGAGCTCGCCGGCAATTTTCTTGAAGGACGGGCCGTCCTTGTCCTTGTCCATGCCGTGGCACTGGGTGCACTTGTTCTGCTTCATCAAGTCCTTGGCGGCGGCGACATCGACAGCATGCGCGCCCGTGGCGAAAACGGCAGCGGCGGTACCGGCCAGCAAAACGGTGGTGATCTTGTGGAATTTTTTCATTTCTCTCTCCCGAAAATGACGACCGAGCACCGGCTCGACCTTGGGCAGCATTTTCGAGAGCGGGGGGGCAAAATTCCTTGATCTGTGTCGCCAAAAATCGGCCCGGATGTAAAAAAACGTATCCGGGCGCTGATCTTTGGAGGTAGGAAAGCTGAACCGCTCAGGCACCCTTGATCTTGTAATAGGCCAGGTACGCCCAGCAGGCGGCACAGAAGCCAGTCGTTACGTCGAGGAAGGCGAAAATCAGGATCGCCCAGCCGGGGATCATGCCGATGTCGGAGCCGAGCAGCCAGGTGATGAACATGGCCGTGCCCGCCACGCAGGCGATCTTGTCGGCGAACATCTTGGAACCGGCATTCTGCATCTTGCTCAGGTTGAGTTTCCTGGTGATGCTGGCGAACAGCTTGTAGGAAAAACACTTGTGCGGCGACACGAAGCCGCGGATGAAACCGCCAACCGCAAGAAAAATCGCCACCCACTTGTACGGGGTGAACAGGTAAATGGCCGCGATGGTCGTGCTCATCAGGGCCTGCAGGCGGTAAGCATTGGAACAGACGGGGGCAATATCAAAGCGCAACATGGTGGTTACTCCGCAAGTAAATAATAAAACACTGATATTCTAACTTGATCCTGCGCAAGAAACAATGCTCTTTTACCAAACGCTTTTACCAAGAAATCGCCGCCCATCAAGGCAGCAAAGACAGCATCCGCGCCAGATAAGGCTGCCAGCCGGGGAGCTGCAGGCGGAAATCCCGTTCCAGACGCCGGCAATCCAGGCGCGAATTGGCCGGACGGCGGGCGGGCGTGGGGTATTCGCTCGTGGGAATGGCGCGGATGTCCTCCGGTTTCAGGCGCAACGCCCGGCCCTGCGCGCCGGCCAGACGCACGATTTCGCGAGCGAACGCGCACCAGCTCACTGGCTGGGCGGCGCTCAGGTGGTAGAGGCGATGCGCCGGAGCGGGCGATTTTTCGCGCAACCACTGCTGCAAGGCCAGCGCCGTCACGTCGGCAATCAGCGCCGCCGGCGTCGGCGCGCCGATCTGGTCATCCACCACGTTCAACTGCTCGCGCTCGCCTGCCAGACGCAGGATGGTCCTGACGAAATTGCCGCCATGCTCGCCGAACACCCAACTGGTGCGAAAAATGAGGGACTGCGCCCCATCCACCGCCTGGATCGCCACCTCCCCTGCCCGCTTGCTGTGGCCGTACACGCTTTGCGGCGCGCAGGCATCTGCCTCGCAATAAGCGCCGGTTTTCGTGCCGTCGAATACGTAATCGGTCGAATAGTGCACCAGGCGCGCACCGCATTCGCGCGCGGCCAGGGCGAGTTGCCGGGGCGCTTCGGCGTTGATGGCGTGCGCGAGTTCCGCTTCGCTTTCCGCCTTATCCACCGCCGTGTAGGCCGTGGCATTGACGATCACGTCCGGCGCCAGCGCGGCCACCTGCGCCGCGAGCGAAGCCGTGCCGGCCATGTCGCATTCGTCGCGCCCCCAGGCCAGCACCTCGCCCAGCGGGGCCAGCGCGCGTTGCAGTTGCCAGCCGACCTGGCCGTTCTTGCCCAACAGCAGCATCTTCATCATGCCTTCCTTTGCCACGAGATCAGGGCGGGAGTATGCCATTCACGCCGGCGCCACGGCAGTCGATCCAGCCCATCTCCCGCGAGGGGAGAGGGGGGTTTAACCGAACGGCATCGGTGCCGTGCAAGGCTTTTTGCTTATCCGGAGCGCTTCCTTTATCCTCTCCCCCTCCCCAACGTACTGCCAGAAAAATGAGCATCAGCATCAAAACGCCGGAACAAATCGAAAAAATGCGCATTGCCTGCCGTTTGGCGGGTGAGGTGCTCGATTACATCGACCCCTTCGTCAAGGTGGGCGTCACCACGGAAGAACTGGACCGTCTCTGCCACGACTACATGGTGAATGTGCAGGGCTGCATTCCGGCGCCGCTCAATTACGCACCTTCGGGCTACGATCCTTACCCCAAATCCATCTGCACCTCGATCAACCAGCAGGTCTGCCACGGCGTGCCGGGCGAGCGTGCCCTGAAAAACGGCGACATCGTCAATCTCGACATCACCACCATCAAGGATGGCTGGCACGGCGACACCAGCCGCATGTTCATCGTCGGCGAAGGCTCGATCCAGGCCAAGCGCCTGTGCGAAATCACCTTCGAGTGCATGTGGCTGGGGATTTCGGTGGTGCGCCCTGGCGCGTATCTGGGCGACATCGGCGCGGTCATCCAGAAATACGCCGAGAAGAACGGTTATTCGGTCGTACGCGAATTCTGCGGCCACGGCATCGGCGCGAAATTTCACGAAGACCCGCAGGTGCTGCACTACGGCAAGGCCGGCACCGGGCCGCTGCTGGAGCCGGGGATGATCTTCACCATCGAGCCGATGATCAACGCCGGCAAGGCCGCCATCCGCGAAATGCCGGACGGCTGGACCATCGTCACCAAGGATCGCAGCCTTTCCGCACAATGGGAGCACACGGTGCTGGTCACCGAAACCGGCCATGAAATCCTTACGGCTTCGGCCGGCAGCCGCCCGAAACCCGACTGGATCGCCTGATGCCCTTCCCGGTCGCCGCGCTTCGCCAGCAGTGCAAAGCCCAGCAAAACGCCCGGGAAGCCCGTTACGCTCAAGACAACGACGCCGCCGCGCTCCTCAAAGCGCGCGCTGCCGATGTCGACGCGCTGCTCGCCGAATTGTGGGCGGCGAGCAGTTTCCCGGTGGCCGCCTGTCTGGCCGCCGTCGGCGGCTATGGCCGGGGCGAGCTGTACCCGGCGTCCGACATCGACCTGCTCATTCTCCTGCCGCAGCCGGCCAGCGCCAGCACGGCGAAAAAGATCGACGCCCTGCTTGCCTGTCTGTGGGATCTCGGCCTCGAAGTCGGCCACAGCGTGCGCACCATCGACGATTGCGTGATCGAGGCGGCTGGCGATCTCTCCGTGCAGACCGCGCTCTCGGAAGCCCGCTGGCTGGCCGGTAACGTCAAACTCTTCAACCGCTTCCAGAAACGTTTCGCGCGGACCCTGAACGCCCGCAGTTTCTACGACGCCAAGGTGCTCGAACAGCAGGATCGCCACCAGCGCCACGACGAGACGCCCTACAGCCTCGAACCCAACATCAAGGAAGCGCCGGGCGGGCTGCGCGACCTGCACACCCTGCTCTGGGTCGCCCGCGTCGCCGGCTTCGGTTCGACCTGGCAGGCGCTCGCCGAGAGCGGCATCCTCAGCCAGGAAGGGCTGTCGCTCGGGCAGCAACTGGAAGATTTCCTGCGCCATCTGCGCATCCGCCTGCACCTCGTCGCCGGGCGGCGCGAGGAGCGCCTGCGCTTCGATTACCAGCGCGCCCTGGCCGCGCGCTACGGCTACGTGGATAACCCGCAGAAACTGGCTTCCGAACAACTGATGCAGGCCTATTACCGCTACGCCAAAACCCTGGTGCTGTTCAACGCCATTGCCCTGCAGAACATCGAAGCCGCGCTGTTCCCGGAAAACCGCCAGCACGCGGAAGACTACGACGCCGATTTCCAGGTGGTCGGCAACCAGCTCGCCATCCGCCAACTGGATGCGTTCAGGAACCGGCCGCAACTGATCTTCAAGGCTTTCCGCATCCTGCAACAAAACCCGGCGCTGCACGGCATGACGGCCCCGACCCTGCGCAGCCTGTGGCATGCCCGCAACGTGATCGACGACGATTTCCGCGCCGACCCCGAGAACCGTGCCCGCTTTCTTGAGCTCCTGCAAAACGACAGCGGCGTGGTCAGCGAATTCCGGCGCATGAACCAGTTGGACATCCTCGGCGCTTATCTGCCCAATTTCGGGCGCATCGTCGGCCAGATGCAGCACGACCTGTTCCACGCCTACACCGTCGACCAGCACACCCTGCAAGTGCTGCGCAACCTGCGCCGCTTCACGATGAGCGAATTCGCCCACGAGTACCCGGAGTGCTCGCGCATCATCAACGAATTCAAGCGCCCCTGGCTGCTCTATATCGCTGCCCTGTTCCACGACATCGCCAAGGGGCGCGGCGGCGACCATTCGGAAAAAGGCACCGTCGACGCCGCTGATTTCTGCGCCCGGCACGGCCTGAGCGAGGAGGACAGCGAGCTGGTCGTCTGGCTGGTGCGCCAGCACCTGCGCATGTCCCTGATCGCGCAGAAGGAGGACACGCACGACCCGGAAGTGATCGCCCGTTTCGCCGCCCTGGTCGGCGATACGCGCCATCTGCAGGCGCTTTACCTGCTCACCCACGCCGACATCCGCGGCACCAGCCCGAAAGTGTGGAACGACTGGAAAGGCAAGCTGCTCGCCGACCTTTACCTCGCCACGCTGCACTATCTGAGCGGTGACGAAAGCCCCGTTGCCCACGGCATCATCGCCGAACGGCAGGCGGAAGCGATGCGCCAACTCCGCTTCTTCGCGCTCTCCGACACCGTGCACGAACGCCTGTGGAGCCAGCTCGACACGGTGTACTTCCTGCGCCATTCAGCCGAAGAAATCGCCTGGCACACGCGCGCCCTGCACTACCGCATCCACAACCAGCAACCCGTGGTGCGCGCCCGCCTGGGCGAACTCAGCAACAGCGTGCAGGTCATGGTGTACACCCTCGATCAGCCCGATCTCTTCGCCCGCCTGGCCGGGTTTTTCGCCCGCGCCGGCTACAGCGTGGTGGACGCCAAAATCCACACCACGGCCCACGGCTACGCGCTCGACAGCTTCATCCTGCTGTCTGTCGACGCGCGGGAAATCCAGCGCGAGAATCTCAACTACATCGAACACGAACTGGAAGAGCGCCTGCGCCTCCAGTCGCCGCCGGAAGCGCCCTCGCCGGTGCGCCTGTCGCGCCAGCTGCGGCATTTTCCGATCAAGCCCGAAGTCAGCGTGCGCCCGGACGACAAAGGCACGCAATACGTCCTCTCGCTCATCGCCGCCGACCGCCCCGGCCTGCTCTACATGATCGCCCAGACTCTGGCCGAACATGGCGTACAGGTGCATACTGCCAAAATCACCACCCTGGGCGAACGCGCCGAAGACGTTTTCCTCGTCAGCGGCAACGACCTGAACGACCCCACTCGCCGCGTGCGCCTGGAAACCGTGCTCATGGAGCGGCTGCAGGTCTGACCTGCCCTCAATCCCCCGTCGGCGAGATGCGGAAGGATTTGACCTCCGGACGCTGGCGCAGCACCTCGGCAAAGCGGGAAATGTTGGCGTGATCGGTGGTGCTCAGGATCATCCGGTATTCGTACCAGCTCCCGTCATCGGCCAGGCGGTAGCTCATGTTGGCGATGGAAAAGCCCGCCCCGGTCACGAAGCGGCGCAATTCATCCTCCGGAAACGGCGCTTCCCGGTCGAAACGAATGGCGTGGTGCGCGTAGAAATGCGCCGGCAGCCGCGCTTCGATCCAGCGGAAAAAAGACAGCGTGCCGATGGTCAGCACCGTCCCCAGCGTCGCCGGCAGATAAAAACCCACCCCGATCAACACGCCGATCGCCGCCGTCGTCCAGATCGAAGCCGCCGTCGTCAGGCCACGCACGGTGAAACCTTCCTTGAAGATCACCCCCGCGCCCAGAAACCCGATGCCGGTCATGATGCCCTGCGCCATGCGTGTCGGATCGGTGCGCACCGTGTCCATCGGCACGCCCGGCAGCCATTTCCACTGATACAGCGTGACCAGCATCAGCAGGCTGGACGCCATGCACACCAGCGCATGCGTGCGAAACCCCGCCGGCCGGCCGTGATAGCTGCGCTCCAGGCCAATGATGCCGCCCGCCAGCAGCGCGCCCAGAAGGTGGGCGGAAATCGTCGTCAGATCGTCCATCGTTGTCTCCCCTTGTTCGCCTCCCCTGGCCTGATTCGGCCCAAGAAAACGATATATACCGTTTTTTGTTACCTGGACAAGAGGAATCTGCCGACGCATGCCGGTTTTTACGCAAAAATGCCTTGCGCCCCACCTGCGCTGCTTGATCGGCCTGCCGACGCAGCCGGAAAAGCGGCAACGAAAAGCCGGGATCGACGAATCCCGGCTTTTCGTTGCCGGACGGGGTCGCCCCGTCCAGACGCGGCAAAATCAGAACTTCAGCTTGCCCTTCATCAGGCCGACGTGGCCGGGGAAGGAGCAGAAGAAGAGGTAATCCTCGCCCGCCTTCAGTTTCGCGGTATCAAAAGTGACCGAATCACTTTCGCCGCCGCCGAGCATCTTGGTTGCCGCAATCACACGGGCGTCGCCAGCCGGCAGGTAATCCTTGCCGATCCCGGCCTTGACGCCTTCCTTGGACACTTCGGGCTGGTCGGCGGTCTTGGTCAGCACCCAGTTGTGGCCCATCGCGTTCTTCGGCAGCTTGCCGACGTGCTTGAGCGTGACGGTGAATTGCTTGCAACTCTTGTCGACGACGATCTCGCTGACGTTGTACTTCATCGCGTCATTGCTCTCGACCACCGTTTCGCAACTGGCAGCCCAGGCCGCGCCGACGTTGATGGTCAGAATGGCCGCAACGAGGGCGTTTTTGGATTTGATTTGCATGTAGTGCACTCCTGATGAATGGTTGAATGAAAAACCCTTCCATATAAGAATGATTCTTCTTCCAAAACTCTACTCAAAGCAGTGTCCTAGGGCAAGCAGGTTTTGGCCGCTCGTGTGCCCCCCGTAGCGCACCGTTTGGTGTCGAACAGACGCGACAGAAAAAACAGCCCGGCGCATGGCCGGGCTGTTGCTGTCTGTCGAGGAACCTGCGGCGGTTCAGAACGCCCGCTGCCAGTTCGCCGCCAGCCAGGCGTTCGGCGCTTCACCCTGGGTCGTCAGGTTGACCGACAGCGAGGCCGTGCCGCCAGCCACCTCGCCCGCCACGCCCGCGCCGACGCGCAGCCAGTTCCGCTTGTTCCTGTAGCCGTCGAGGTCGAAACCGAACAGGCCGATCATCTCGCCCGAGGTGCGCGCGCCGTGTTTCTCGAAGCGGTGTACGCCTTCCAGCATACCGAAGAGCGTCGCACTGCCGGTGAGCGCGCGTTCCGCATTCACGCCCAGGCGCAGTTCGGTCGCCTTTTCCTTGCGCGAATCGAAGCGCGCCGGGAAAGCGCCGCCGGTTTCGGTGTAAGCATCGAGCTTGGCCTTGCTGTAGCTCAGGTCGACGTAGGGCGAAAAATCGGCATCGGCCAGACGGGCGGCCTTGTCCCATTCCAGCCGGGCGCGCAGGCCGTAGGTGTTCACGTCCGGGCTGGCGCTCGACGTGTCGGGCAGGCCGGCGTTCAGATAGCCGCGCTTCATGTCCGCGTCGCCGCGATGCAGGTAGCCGCCGAGCACGCCCCACAGATTGCCGCTAACCGGAAGCAGCGCCTCGGCCAGCAGGTAGGTGCCGTCCACCTTGGTGCGCCCGCCCAGCGTCTGCTTCTGTTTCGCCCAGGTCTGGCCGAGCGAGACATTCACCTGCGCCGCGCCGAAATTGCGGCCCGCGCCGACTTCCAGCAGCCCGAAATCGCCCGAGCGCGAACCGTGGTCGTCCCGGCCCCAGTCGCCGCCCAGCCAGAAGGTGTTCCGCCCGGCGGCGACACGGCGGACATGAAGGAGGGGTGCCCGCGCGGGGGCCACACGGCGGGCCAGCGGCCGACTGTGCGCGCCGTTCATCACGACGTTGGCGCTCGAGAGCGCCAGACTGCCGCCGCCAGCGGTGGCGGCCAAGCTCTTCTGCACGTCGGCCAGCGTGACCAGGCCGCCGGGGTAGGGCAAGGGCGAGGACGCGACGCGGGCGATGAAAGCCTCATACGTGGTCAGTCTACCGACCACGATACTGCCATCCGCGTTCGTGGCGGCGGCACTCTCGGTCGTCACCGCGCCGACGCTGACGCCATTGGCCGTCAGCCAGTCTTCGACCGACTGCATGCCGGTAGTCTCTGTCCAGCGGAAGCCGCGCAGGCCGACGCTGCTGTTGGACTGGCCCACCACCACCGCGCCGTCGGCGGAAACGCCGTAGGCTTCCGAAGCAGAACCGCCCGCCAGCACGCCCAGGTCAACCATGTTGCTTGCCTGCGTCCAGCGGAAGGCGCGATAACCGGCGCTGCT
>URNG01000060.1 GCA_900549295.1 uncultured Rhodocyclaceae bacterium | reverse complement strand
GGTCAACCATGTTGCTTGCCTGCGTCCAGCGGAAGGCGCGATAACCGGCGCTGCTATTGGACGTGCCGACCACCACCGTGCCGTCGGCGGAAACACCATTGCCCCACGACCCGGAACCGCCCGACAGCACGCCCAGGTCAACCATGTCGGTTGCCTGCGTCCAGCGGAAGGCGCGATAACCGGCGCTGCTGTCGGAGGAGCCGACCACCACCGAGCCGTCGTCAGAAACGGCATTGGCCCACGACTCAGAACCACCCGTCAGAACGCCCAGGTCAACCATGTTGGTTGCCTGTGTCCAGCGGAAGGCGCGATCACCGGCGCTGCTGTCGGACAGGCCCACCACCACCAAGCCGTCGGCGGAAACACCGTAGGCTTCCGAAGCAGAGCCGCCCGCCAGCACACCCAGGTCAACCATGTTGGTTGCCTGCGTCCAGCGGAAGGCGCGATCACCGGCGCTGCTGTCGGACAGGCCCACCACCACCAAGCCGTCGGCGGAAACACCGTAGGCTCCCGACCAATAGCCACCGGACAGCGTGCCCAGATTGACCATGCCGGTCGCCTGCGTCCAGCGGAAGCCTCTGGAATCGCTAAAATTCCGACCCACCACCACCGTACCGTCGGCGGAGATACCAAAGGCATATGCCGCACCCGAACCCAAATTCTCGATCCCTTGCGCCTGCGCCATCAGCGGCAGGGCGAACAGGGCCGTGGCGGCCCATGTCTGGATGGTTTTCATGTTGTTGCTCCCTTTTTCTCTTTGAATGTAAAAATCGGTGCCGGCGTCAGCCCCCGGCGTGGCATGGATGGATAGCGGCGCATGCAGGGCGCCCGCGCATCACGGAAAACCGCCGTCCGGCCAGATCGCCTTCATCCCCGGAATCCAGACCGCGCCGGAATGACCGCCCGGCGTCAGCGCCGAAGAAACCGACACCCCGGCTGCCGGCGCGCGCGCGAAAACCCCCGCCGCGACAGAACGCGGAAGGCGGCAAACCGCATGGGGAAAAACCGGAAAAAAACGCGGGAGAAGCCCGCGACCGCAAACGCCCGCCGTCAGGCGGTCAGCAATATGACAATCGGCTCGGCTCGGCTCGGCTCGGCAAAATAATGGCGCGGGCGGCGGTCATGTCAAGGAAAGGCTGGGCTTTTTACGGAAAACGAGCCATTGCGGCCCAAGAAGTGACAATTTGTAACCGATCCGCGTCCCGGCTGTCAATACCTCAGGCATACGCGCCTGGAATTCGGACCATTGGCCCGCCGAAACGCGCGCAGGATGGGAAGGCGCAAGGACAGCGATCATTTGCGGCGCGGCATCTTCTGCGCCGGATCTTCCAGCGCCAGAGGGCTCTCCCGGCTGACCACCGGCCGGCCGGTTTTCGCTTCCAGATCCTTGCGGGCGTTGCCCGCCACCTGGCCGCCTTCCTTCGCCGCATGGCGATTTTCGCCGAAGCCTTGCGCGTCCTGGCGGCGGGCAATTTCGGTCGTGCTCGCTTCGCCGAGCATGGTGAAAATCAGTTCAAGGTCGGTCATGTGGTCGCGCAGCTTGTTGCCGGTTCTGACGGTGTCCAGCGCTTTCAAGCGGCGGTGCGCGCCGGGCGTGACGCCGAAGGTGGCCTTGGCGATTTCGGCGGTGAGGATGGCGTATTCGCGCCCTTCCTGTACGCCGCGCGACTTCCATTCGTCGGTGAGTTCGCCGCGTACGGCAATCGAGCGCAGCCGCTTTTCGATCCACGCCTGCGGATAGCCCTTGGCCTGATACAGCTCGCGGGCGCGCTCGCTCGCCAGTTCGGGATTGTCGATTTCCTTGACGCGCTCGTAGCCGACCTGCGCCAGCCACCGTTTGAACGGCTCGGCGCGGGGCGAGGGAATGGACTGGATGATGCGGAACAGTCCTTCAGTATTGGCGCAGTCGGTTGCCCGTTGCTTGCCGTCCAGAGCCTTGAGTTTCAACCCGTGACAAAACGTCACGGGTTCGCTGCCTTCCGCACCAAGGCGTTGTTTGAGCTTGCGCCAATAAGCGCCGGCATCGGTGCTTTCGGTCAAAACGGCGCAGACGTCGACAACGGAAAACCACCATTCCCCGTCATGCCAGGCACGGCGGATGCCGCGTTCCTGAAAAACGACGAGATGATTTTCCGGCATGGCGGCGGCAGAGTTTTTCTTGTTCATGTTCGGCCTCTCAGGAATCGGTGTTCGAAAATACCCACAAAGCATATCAGAACAAGGCCACCCAACCAAACTCGCCGCGCCGCTACGACCACAAGACCAGCTTGAACTACGCCTGACAAACCGGGCAGAAATACAGCGGCCGCGAAGCGCAGGGCGCTTTCTGCACCGTCGTGCCGCAGCGCGAGCACGGCTTGCCGTCCTGCTGGAACACGTGGAAGCGGAACACCGCCTCGTGATACGCCCCCGATCCGGCCGCTTCGCGCGTCGTATACGAGCGGCGCGGCACGTCGAGCATGGCTTCGCCGAGCACGGCGAGCGCCTCGGGCGATAGATCGACCGGGCGCAGGTCGGGATTCAACCGCGCCTGCCAGAGAATTTCCGCCCGCAGGTAATTGCCCAATCCGGCGAGAAACGCCTGATCGAGCAGCAACGCACCCAGCCGGCGGCGGGCGAAGCGCGCTTCCCGCAGGCGGGCGACGACGATTTCCGGGGTCAGCCGCTCGTCGAGCACGTCGGGGCCGATGCGTTGCAGGAAGGGATGCGATTCGATCTCGTCGCTCGGTCGCAGGTCGATATCCGAGGCGCTGTAGAGCACCGCCGCCGTCTCGGCGGTTTCCAGGCGCACGCGCGGCGTCCGGGTCGGCAGCGGGTTCTCGCCCGGCCTGCCAACCCGCCAGCGACCGTAGAGCTGGTTGTGGCTGTAGAGCGTCAGCCCGCTCGAAAAATGGGTGAGCAGCGCCTTGCCGCGCGGCTCGATGCGCATCACCTCGGCCCCGAGCAGACGGGGCCGGAAGGCCTGCAGGTGGGGAAAGGCGAACCACGCTTCGGTGAGTGGGCGGCCGGCGACGGCCCGATTCAGGGCATCGGCCGCCCGGCGGATTTCCGGGCCTTCAGGCATGGGGGGGTCCTTTCATGCTAACGAGTGCCTGCAGGCCAGATTTAGCGGCGGCTCGCGGCCTTGCATGGACTGCGTGCTCAGAGGCATTTCAATCGCCTGTCGACCTGAAACTCGATACAGGCTTGCTCGGCTCCAAGCAAGGCGTTTTCAATGGCCTCGCAATTGTCGAGCAGGATTCTGAGCGTATCTGCTCTGGATTGGTTGCCTGTTTTCAACCAGACGACTTTGGGTGGCGCGCCCAGCAAAACCGCGAGTTCCTGGAAATCAGCGTCTTTGGTGACGATCACGTAACCATGCTGCCGTGCGTATTGCCAGATATCCCCATCGGAATACGATTCCAGACCAAGCAGCGCCACCTGACTCGTACCGGGATACGCCTGCTGCAAAAAAGGAACAAGCCGCCGCGAGAGGTTTTCGTCCAGTAGCAGTTTCATTGCACGGCGAGAGAATGCACCTTGTGCTCGCGGTCGGCGGCATAGGCCAGCGCGGCGAGGATATCGGCTGCCTCGAGTTCGGGGAAGTCCTCAAGAATTTCCGTTTGGCTCATGCCATCGGCCAACATGCCAAGCACGTCGTAGACCGTGATGCGCAGCCCGCGTATGCACGGCTTGCCGCCGCGCTTGCCCGGCTCGAGGGTGATCCTTTCCATCGCGAATTCCTTTCATACCGTCCGCTCATGGACGGCAAACAAAAACGCCAGACGCTCCTGCATCGCAAACGGAGTCAACACGATGCGCGCTCGGCCCATGCATCTTAACTTAGCTTATCCCCCGCCGGCACCGCAAACGGTAGCCAGTTTTCAGGCCGAGCCAGCTATCCGGCCCGGCCAGTTCGGCGTGGCGGGCTTGCCGCCACTCGTTCAGGGTTTTATTTGCCAAAGCGGAGCGTTCCATTGTCGCCGGTCACGCGGATCGTGTCCTTCGCGGCAAACTGCCCTTCCAGAATGGCCTTGGCCAGCGGGTTCTCGATCTGCTGCTGGATGGCCCGCTTCAAGGGCCGCGCGCCGAACACCGGGTCGAAACCGGCGCGGGCGATTTCGGCCAGCGCGGCGTCGTCCACCTGCAAGCCCATTTCCAGTTGCGCCAGACGTTTTTCCAGATAGGCGAGCTGAATGCGGGCGATGCCGGCGATGTTCTTCTCGTCGAGGCTGTGGAAAACCACCACTTCGTCGATGCGGTTGATGAATTCGGGGCGGAAATAGGTTTTCACCTCGTTCATCACCGCCTCCTTCACCGCACCGTAATCCTCGCCCGTCATCTGCTGGATCATCTGGCTGCCCAGGTTGGAGGTCATGACGATCACCGTGTTCTTGAAATCCACCGTGCGGCCCTGGCCGTCGGTCATGCGACCGTCGTCGAGCACTTGCAGCAGCACGTTGAAGACGTCCGGGTGGGCCTTTTCCACCTCGTCGAGCAGGATCACCGCGTAGGGCTTGCGGCGCACCGCTTCGGTCAGGTAGCCGCCTTCCTCGTAACCGACGTAGCCCGGCGGCGCGCCGATCAGCCGGGCGACCGAGTGTTTCTCCATGAATTCGCTCATGTCGATACGGATCAGGTGCTCCTCGGAATCAAACATGAATTCGGCCAGCGCCTTGCACAGCTCGGTCTTGCCGACCCCGGTCGGGCCGAGGAAGAGGAAGGAGCCGTAAGGCCGGTTCGGGTCGGACAGGCCGGCGCGCGAGCGGCGGATGGCATCGGCCACCAGACGCACCGCCTCGTCCTGGCCAACGACGCGTTTGTGCAGCCGCTCTTCCATGTGCAGCAGCTTGTCGCGCTCGCCCTGCATCATCTTGCTCACCGGAATGCCGGTGGCACGGCTGACCACTTCGGCGATTTCCTCGGTGCCGACCTGGGTGCGCAAGAGCTTGTTCTTCTGCGGCGCACCGTCGCCCTGGGCTTCCGCCTTCTTCAACTGCGCTTCCAGTTGCGGCAGCTTGCCGTATTGCAGTTCGGCCACTTTTTCCAGCTTGCCTTCACGTTGCAGGCGCGTGATTTCCGCGCGCAGCCGGTCGATTTCCTCCTTGATCTGGGCGGAACCGAGCACGGCGGATTTTTCCGCCTTCCAGATTTCTTCCAGATCGGAGTATTCCTTGGTCAGCTTGGCGATTTCTTCCTCGATCAGCGCCAGACGCTTCTGCGAGGCTTCGTCCTTCTCCTTCTTCATCGCCTCGCGCTCGATCTTCAACTGGATGATGCGGCGGTCGAGCTTGTCCATCGCCTCCGGCTTGGAGTCGATTTCCATCTTGATGCGGGCGGCGGCCTCGTCGATCAGGTCGATGGCCTTGTCCGGCAGGAAGCGGTCGGTGATGTAACGGTGCGAGAGTTCCGCGGCGGCGACGATGGCCGGGTCGGTGATGTCCACGCCGTGATGCAGTTCGTATTTTTCCTGCAAGCCGCGCAGGATGGCGATGGTCGACTCGACCGAAGGCTCCTCGACCAGCACCTTCTGGAAGCGGCGTTCCAGCGCGGCGTCCTTCTCGATGTATTTGCGATATTCGTCCAGCGTGGTGGCGCCGATGCAGTGCAGTTCGCCGCGCGCCAGCGCCGGTTTGAGCATGTTGCCGGCGTCGATCGCGCCCTCGGCCTTGCCGGCGCCGACCATCGTATGAATCTCGTCGATGAAGAGGATGATGCGGCCTTCGTCCTGCGCCACTTCCTTCAACACCGCCTTGAGGCGCTCCTCGAACTCGCCGCGGTACTTCGCGCCCGCCAGCAGGCCGGCCATGTCGAGCACCAGCACCTTCTTGCCTTTCAGGGTTTCCGGCACCTCGTCATTGACGATGCGCTGCGCCAGCCCCTCGACGATGGCGGTCTTGCCGACGCCCGGCTCGCCGATCAGCACCGGGTTGTTCTTGGTGCGCCGTTGCAGAATCTGGATGGCGCGGCGGATCTCGTCGTCGCGGCCGATCACCGGGTCGAGCTTGCCCTGCGCGGCGCGCTCGGTCAGGTCGATACAGTATTTCTTCAAGGATTCGCGCTGCCCTTCCGCTTCCTGGCTATCGACGCCCTGCCCGCCGCGCACGGCGAGAATGGCGGCTTCCAGCGCCTTGCGTTGCAAGCCGTGCTGGCGCGCCAACCGCCCGGTTTCGCCCTTGTCGTCGCACAGGGCGAGCAGGAACATCTCGCTCGCCACGAACTGGTCGCCGCGTTTTTGCGCTTCCTTGTCGGTGAGATTGAGCAAGTTAGTCAGATCGCGGCCCACCTGCACGTCGCCGCCGTGGCCTTCGACCTTGGGCAGGCGCTGCAAGGCCAGTTCCAGATCGCGCTTCAACACTGGCACATTGACGCCGGCCCGCCCGAGCAGCGACACGCTGCCGCCTTCTTCCTGATCGAGCAGCGCCAGCGCGAGGTGCACCGGCTCAATGAATTGCTGGTCGTTGCCATTCGCCAGGCGCTGGGCATCGCCCAGGGCTTCCTGGAACTTTGTGGTGAATTTATCAATTCGCACGGGATTCTCCTTGCAGATAAGTTCTGAATGAACATCAGGTGGGGTGAATTAGATAAATTTCAAGAGACAATTTGGCGTAAACCCGCACAGAATCAACCTATAAAAGCTAAAATTCGCCCCACAAGCCGCTGGCGGCAGGCCAGTCAGCCACACTATAAAATCGTTTGATGAAGGGGAAACTTCCATGTCCGGCCCGGCCTTGACCCTGCGCGGTAAATTGACCGCAATGACGCTCGCCACGATCGTCGCCCTGACCGTCTTGTTTGCCTTCCTGCTCTACCACGGCAAACAGCGCATGATGGAAGACCGTCAGGACAAGGTGCGCAATCTGGTGGAAGTGGTGCTATCCACCCTCGGCAAATACGAAGCCGACGCCCGCGCCGGCAAGATCAGCGAAGACGAGGCCAAACAACAGGTACTCGCCGTGGTCAACGCCATGCGCTACGACCAGAACGAGTATTTCTGGATTCACGCCCCCCGCCAGCGCATGCTGATGCACCCGATCAAACCGGCGGAAAGCTGGCCCAGCCTGGATCAGGTCAAAGATCCCACCGGCAAGCAGATTTTCAACGCCATGGACGACACCGTGGAAAAACATGGCGCGGGTTTCGTCGATTACCTCTGGCCCAAGCCGGGTTCGGAAGCGCCGGTTCCCAAGATTTCCTATCTCGCCTCCTTCAAGCCCTGGGGCTGGGCCGTCGGCTCCGGCATCTACGTCGATGACGTGGACGCCCAGATGCGCCAGGAAGCCATCAAACTGATGTTGTGGGGGATGGGCATCGCCGGCTTCATCGGCATTTCGCTCCTCCTGGTATCGCGCAACATCCTGCAAACCCTGGGCGGCGACCCGGCAGTCGCCACCGCCGTCACCCGCCGCATCGCTGCCGGCGATCTGTCCACCAATGTCGACTGCCCGCCGGGCGACAACCTGCTGGCCGACATCCGCAGCATGCAGGACACCCTGCGCAGCATGATTTCCACCATTCTCGAAAACGCCGAGCACGTGGCGAGCGCCGCCAATCAGTTGCTGGGCGCGGCGGAAGAAGTGGCGGATCGCTCGCAGCGCCAAAGCGACGCCGCCGCTTCGATGGCCGCCTCGGTCGAGGAAATGGCGGTCAGCATCGATCAGGTGCGGGAAAACGCCAACGAAGCGCACGGCATTTCGGAAAACTCCGCCAGCGTTTCGGAAGAAGGCGCCGCCGTCATTCACTCGGCAGCCAGCGAAATGCGCCAGATTTCGGAAGCCGTGCAGGCTTCTTCGGAAATCGTCGAAGACCTGGGCCGCCAGTCCGACCAGATCACCTCCATCGTCAACACCATCCGCGAAATCGCCGACCAGACCAACCTGCTGGCGCTCAACGCCGCCATCGAAGCTGCCCGCGCCGGCGAACAGGGACGCGGCTTCGCCGTGGTGGCCGACGAAGTCAGGAAACTCGCCGAGCGCACCAGCCTGTCCACCACCGAAATCGCCAACATGGTCACGCGCATTCAGCAAGGCACGCGCGGCGCGGTGTCGAGCATGCAGGCCGGCGTGTCCAAGGTCGGCAGCGGCGTCGATCTGGCCAATCAGGCCGGCGAGTCGATCAACAGCATCCGCGACGGCGCGCAGCGCGTCAGCCAGGTGGTCAACAGCATCTCGGATGCCATCGCCGAGCAGAGCCACGCCAGCAACGACATCGCGCACAAGATCGAAACCATCGCCCAGATGTCGGAAGAAAGCGCCGCTGCCGTGCGCCACACCGCAGACGCCGCCCGCCGCCTGCACCAGCTCTCCGGCGAACTGCACGCTGCGGTTGCCCGCTTCCAGACCTGAAGGAAAAGCAAAAGCCGCCTGTCGTCAGGCGGCTTGCAGACCAACGGCAAAGCCCCCGCTCTCCCGGGGGCTTTGCTTTTAGGCGTTCTGAATAACTCGAAACCGTTCAGTCTGAGCCTGTCGAAGCCCTTGACGTTGCAGGGGATGCCCTTCGACAAGCCCGGGGGGAACGGATTCGTTCAGTGCGTCCCTGGGGCGTAGCCGTGGCATAACAGACACGTCGAAAAACAAGAAAAACAGCGCGTTCTGCCAAGCGCCTCACACGGTCAAGCCGATTTCACAAACCGGTTTTGATTTCACAAAAAGAAAAAGATTGCTTTATTGGTAATATTTCCACTCTCCAACACCTTCGTCCGTATCCCACATGAACCACGCCAACCGCAGTGCAATGGAAACGGAATCCGCCGCAGAGTTTGCCGCGAAATCAGCCGCAAAATCAGACGAACTCGCCCGCCTGCGCGCTGAAAACGCCCGTCTCAGCGAACGGCTGGCGACGAGCGAAGCGGCGCGGCAGGCTGCCGAAACCACGCTGCGCACCAGCGAGGCGTACAACAAGAAGGTGTTCGAGGCCGGCACCACCGCCGTCGTCATCATCGACCCGCTGATCGGCATCGTCGACTGCAACATGGCGGCAGTGCGCATGTACGGCTACGGCAGGCGCGAGGACGTGCTGGGCAAGATGGCCTTCGATTTCTCGGCCCCGACGCAATACGACGGCAGCGACAGCCACAGCGCCGGCGAGGAACTGGCGCGCACGGCCATCCAGCAGGGCATGGTGAGTTTCCAGTGGCGCGCCCGGCGGGCCTGCGGCGAAATCTGGGATGCCGAGGTGCACCTGATGGCCTTCGACGGCGGCGGCCGGCCCATGCTGCGCTTCACCGTCGAGGACATCACCGAGCGCCTGCGCACGCATGCCGAGATCGAGAACCAGCAGCGCAAGATCCAGGAACTGCTTGACCAGCAGCGGGTCATTTTCGACAACGCGCCCTACGGCATGGCCTACACTGCCGACGGCCTCATCCTGCGCGCCAACCAGCGCCTGGGCGAACAGCTCGGCTGCAGCGCCAGCGAGCTGATCGGGCAGCCCGCCTCGACCGCCTTCTTCGCCACGCCGGAAGATTTCCAGCGTTTCGCCAGCGTCGTCGCGCCCGCGCTGGGTGCTGGTCAGGACGTGCACATCGAACTGGACATTCCGCGCCGGGACGGCAGCCGCTTCATCGCCATGGTGTCCGGGCAGGGCATCCGCATCGCTGGTTACGAGCGTTCGGCGGTCTGGATCTATCAGGACATTGCCGAGCGCAAGCGGGCGCAGAACGAGATGCTGCGCAAGCAGGCGGAAATCGGGCAGATCCTCAAAGAGCAGCAGATGATCTTCGAGAATGCCCCCAACGGCATCATCTACACCGCCGACGGCGTCATCATGCGCGCCAACGCGAAAATGGCCGAGGACATCGGCTACAGCGTGGACGAGCTGATCGGCGCGCCCGGCACGATCATCTTCGAGTCGCCGGAAAACTATCGGGAATTCGGCCTGCGGGTCGGCCCCATCCTCGGCACCGGCAAGGAAGCGCATCTGGAATGGGAGTTCGTGCGCAAGAATGGCTCGAAATTCATCGCCCGGGTATCCGCGCGCAGCACCCACATGGCCGGCCACCAGCACGCCACGGTATGGGCTTTCGAGGACATCGCCGAACGCAAGGCCGCCGAGCGCGCCACCGCCGCAGCGCGGCGCAGCGCCGAGGAAGCGGCGCGCGCCAAGAGCGATTTCCTGGCCAACATGAGCCACGAGATTCGCACGCCGATGAACGCCATCATCGGCATGTCGCACCTCGCCCTGCAAACGCCGCTCGACCGGCAGCAGAAGAACTACGTCGAGAAGGTGCATCGCGCTGCCGTCAATCTCCTGCGCATCATCAACGACATCCTCGATTTCTCGAAGATCGAAGCCGGCAAGATGACGATGGAGAAAATCGGCTTTTGCCTCGGCGACGTGCTGGACAACCTCACCAGCCTGCTCGGCATCAAGGCCGGGGAGAAAGGGCTGGAACTCCTGTTCAGGATGGCTCCCGACATTCCGCCGGCGCTGATCGGCGACCCGCTGCGGCTGGAGCAGGTGCTGCTCAATCTCGGCAACAACGCGGTCAAATTCACCGATGCCGGGGCCATCGTCATTGCTGTCGACAAGGTGGAAGAGGCGGAAGACGCCGCAGGCCGCAGCGTCGAACTGCATTTCTCCGTCACCGATTCAGGCATCGGCATGACGCCGGAGCAGTGCGCCCGCCTGTTCCAGTCCTTCAGCCAGGCCGACTCCTCGACCACCCGCCGCTACGGCGGCACCGGCCTGGGCCTGGCCATTTCCCAGCGGCTGGTCGAATTGATGGACGGCGACATCCGCGTCGACAGCGAGACCGGGCGCGGCTCCACCTTCCACTTCCGCGCCCGCTTCGGCATCCAGCCGGAAGCCGAAGCCGCCGCTGCGAGCCGCCTGCGCGCGCCCGGCCAGAGCCACGACGGCGCGGAGCGGCAGCTCGCTGGCGCGCGCCTGCTGCTGGTCGAGGACAACGAAATGAACCAGGAACTGGCGAGCGAACTGCTGCGCCGCGCCGGCATCCAGGTCGAGCTCGCCGCCAATGGCCGCGAGGCGCTCGACGTCCTCGCCCGCGATAGCGCCTTCGACGGCGTGCTGATGGATTGCCAGATGCCGGTGATGGACGGCTACACGGCCACCCGCGCCATCCGCGCCGACCCGGCCTTCGCCGCCCTGCCCATCCTCGCCATGACGGCCAATGCCATGGCCGGCGACCGTGAAAAAGCCATCGCCGCCGGCATGAACGACCATATCGCCAAGCCGCTCGACGTCGACGACATGTTCGCCACCATCGCCCGCTGGATCACGCCTGCCGCCGGCGCCTCGGCGGCGCTTCCCGAACGGCGGCCTGCGGCGGCCTTGCCGGCGCAACTGCCTGGCATCGACATGGCCGCGGGTCTGGCGCGCACGCTCGGCGACACCGATTTCTACCGCGCGCAACTGCTGCGCTTTCACGATTTCAACCGCGATTTCGCGCACGATTTCCGCACCGCCGCCACGCCTGCCGACGCCGAGCGCATCGCCCACACGCTCAAGGGCAGCGCCGGCAGCATCGGCGCGCGCAGCGTGCAGGCCGCCGCCGACGTGCTGGAACAGCACTGCTGCGCCGGGGCCGCCGGCCAGGCAATCGAAACGGCATTCGCCGCCGTGCTGGCCGAACTCGACCCCGTGCTGGCCGGGCTGTCCGCGCTGAAAACGGCGGTCGCCGAAATCGGCGGCCAAGCGCCAGCAGCCGCCGCCGCACCCGTCGCCCCGGAACGCATCCGTAGCGCCGTCGCGGCGCTGGAGCAATTGCTGGCCTACGGCGACGCCACTGCCGGCGATCTGCTCGAAGCCGAAAGCGCGCTGTTCGCGGCGGCTTTCCCCGAACATGCCGGGCGCATCGCGGCAGCCGTCCAGTCCTTCGATTTCCAGACCGCCCTCGATCTGCTCAGGGAAGCCGCCGCAAACCTCTGACCCACCGCCAGGAACACCGCCATGAGTTCCCCCGCAGAAAACGCACAAAAACCCGTCATCCTGGTTGTCGACGACACGCCGGACAATCTCATGCTGATGAACCAATTGCTGAAGGACAGCTACGTCGTGCGCATCGCCAACGGCGGCGAACGCGCGCTGGCGCTGGCCGCGACCGGCGCGCCGCCCGACCTGATTCTGCTCGACGTGATGATGCCGGGCATGGACGGCTACGAAGTCTGCCGCCGCCTCAAGGCCGACCCGGCGCTCGCCGCCATTCCGGTGATTTTCCTCACCGCGAAGAGCGAACCCAACGATGAACGCATGGGCCTCGAAATCGGCGCGGTGGACTACATTGCCAAGCCGATCAGCCCGGCCATCGTGCTGGCGCGGGTCAAGACGCATCTGGCGCTGAAATCCTCCGCCGATTTCCTGCGCGACAAGGCCGATTTCCTCGAAACCGAGGTCAAAAGACGCACCCGCGAAATCGAGGCGATCCAGGAAGTGACCATCGTCGCCCTGGCCTCGCTCGCCGAAACCCGCGACAACGACACCGGCAACCACATCCGCCGCACCCAGTCCTACGTCCGCGCGCTGGCCGAAAAACTGCGCGGGCACCCGCGCTTCGCGCCCTATCTCAGCGCCCGCAACATCGAGCTGCTCTGCAAATCGGCACCGCTGCACGACATCGGCAAGGTCGGCATTCCCGACAGTATCCTGCTCAAGCCGGGCCGGCTCGAAGCGGAGGAATTCGAGATCATCAAGCGGCATTGCCAGATCGGCAGTGAAGTCATCGAAACCGCCAAACGCTCGCTCGGCGAACATGCCGACTTCCTGCACGCGGCCGGGGAAATCGCCCTCTCGCACCACGAGAAATGGGACGGCAGCGGCTACCCGCAGGGGCTGGCCGGCGAGGCCATTCCGATCTCCGCCCGGCTGATGGCGCTGGCCGACGTGTATGACGCGCTGATCTGCCGCCGCATCTACAAGGACGCACTGCCGCCCGCACAGGCGGCAAGCATCATCGGCGCAGGCCGGGGCACGCACTTCGACCCGGACGTGGTGGACGCTTTCCTCGCCATCGAGTCCGAATTCCGGGCCATTGCCGCGCACTACACCGACACCGACGAAATGCTGGCGCAGAAGCAGGAATCGTTCGCCGCGCCAGCAGCCAAATCACCTGCCACCCGCCCGCAATGACACAAGCCGCGCAAAACACGGAGGCCGCCATGCCCTTCCCCAAGGAAACCGTTTTTCTGGTCGTCGACGATTACGAAACGATGCGCCAGATCACCGCCGCCCAATTACGCACGCTGGGCGCCGAACACATCCTGACGGCGCGCAGCGGCGAGGAAGCCTTGCGCCTGCTCGGCACGCAGCGGGTCGACATCATTCTTTCCGACTGGTACATGCCGCTCATGTCCGGCCTCGAACTGCTGCGCCTGGTGCGCGCCGACGAACGCCTGCGCCACCTGCCCTTCATCATGATTACCGCCGAGGCCGAGCGCCAGCGCGTCGCCGAAGCCATTGCTGCCGGCGTCAGCAACCTGCTCGTCAAACCCTACACCGCCGCTGGCCTCGGCGCGCGCATCGCCCGCGCCCTGGAAATCCAGACAGGCGCGCCCAGCGCCCGCGCGGCAGACGCGCCTGCGCGTCCGGGCACCGCATCGGCAGCGGGCACGCCCCGCCCCACCCTGCTCATCGTCGACGACACGCCGGACAACCTGCACCTGCTCTCGCATCTGTTCAAGGCGGAATACCAGGTGCGCATCGCCAACAACGGCGAAAAGGCGCTCGCCATCTGCACCTCCGACGAGCCGCCCGATCTGGTTCTGCTCGACGTGATGATGCCGGGCATCGACGGTTTCGAGGTGGCGCGGCGCATGCGCGACCACCCGAGCGCCGAATCCATCCCCATCATCTTCGTCACCGCCGTCAGCGGCGACCGGGCGCGCGCCAAGGGGATGGAACTGGGGGCGGTCGATTTTATCGGCAAACCGATCGACCCGAACGTGCTGAAACCGCGCGTGCGCAACTTCATGCGCTACGTTGCGCTGCGCAAGGAGTTGCAGGCCGACTACGACAACATGCTCGAAGCCGCCCGCCTGCGCGACGACGTCGAGCAGATCACCCGCCACGACCTGCGCGGGCCGCTGGCCGGCGTCATCGGCCTGCTCCAAAACATCGCCGCCGCGCCGGACATGCCCGCCGCCGAGCGCCTGCGCCAGCTGCGCCTGGCCGAGGAAACGGCCTTGCAGGCGCTGGACATGATTAACCTCTCCGCCGAACTGTTCAAGATCGAAACCGGGCGTTTCCGGCTCGACGCCAAGCCGGTGAACATCGGCGGCGTGCTGCGGCGCATCGTTGAAATCGCCGCTGCCACCGCCCCCGACAGGCAGTTGCACCTGAGCCTGAACAGCGACGGCAGCAGCGACGACAGCAACGATTCCCCGCCGCCGCAGATTCTTGGCGACGCCCTGCTCTGCCACTCGCTCTTCCAGAATCTCATCAAGAACGCCTGCGAAGCCGCGCCGCCAGGCAGCGAAATAGCGATCGTGGTACACGCGCTCGACCCGGTGAAGATCGTCATCAGCAACCGGGGCGCGCTGCCGCCGGAGATCCGCGCCCGTTTCTTCGACAAATTCACCACTGCCGGCAAAACCGGCGGCACCGGCCTCGGCACCTACTCCGCCCGTCTCCTCACCACCGCCCAGGGCGGCCACATCGCGGTCAGCACCTGCGACACGAGCGACACCACCACCGTCACCGTCGAACTGCCGCGCGCGCCGGTCCGCTGACGCTAGCCGGGCAGGCCGTCGCCCTGCCGCGCCATTTTCTGAAACAGCAATAAAAAAACCCCGGATGCAACGCATCCGGGGTTTCGAGCAAACGCCGGCCTTGCGGCCGGGCGCAGCGGTCTTACGACAGCATGCCGAGCGTGCGCGGCAGCCAGAGGGAGATTTCCGGCACGTAGGTCACCAGCACCAGGAACACCAGCATGGAGAGCAGCCACGGCCAGACCGCGACGGTCAGTTCGGTGATGCCCATCTTGGTAATACCGGAAGCGACGTACAGGTTGAGGCCGACCGGCGGGTGGCACAGGCCGACTTCCATGTTCACCACCATGATGATGCCGAAGTGCACCGGATCGATGCCGAGCGCGATGGCGATCGGGAACAGGATCGGGGCCAGGATCAGCACGATGGAGGACGGCTCCATGAAGTTGCCCATAATCAGCATCAGGATGTTGGCCATAATCAGGAAGCCGATCATGCCGATGCCCGCGCCCATCATGAAGTCCGCCATCGCCTGCGGAATGTTCTCGTGCGTCAGCAGGAAGGAGAACAGCACCGCGTTGGTGATGATGTAGAGCAGCATGGCGCTCATGTTGGCCGAGTTGAGCAGGACTTTCGGCACGTCGGAGAGGCGCAGATCCTTGTACACGAACACCGCGACGATGAAGGCGTACACCGCGCTCATCGCAGCCGCTTCGGTCGGCGTGAACAGGCCGGTGTAGATACCGCCCATCACGACGACGATCAGGAACAGGCCCCAAGCTGAGTTTTTGAAGGCAATCGCCCGCTCTTTCCAGCTCGCCTTCGGCATGCGCGGATAGCCGAACTTGCGGGCGCGGTTCCAGGTCACGAAGCCGAGGAAACCGGCCAGCAGCAGGCCGGGGACGACCCCCGCCATGAACAACGCGCCGACCGAGGTGTTGGTCGACACCGAGTACATCACCATGACGATGGATGGCGGAATCAGGATGCCGAGCGCGCCGGAGGTGGTGATGACGCCCGCCCCGAACTTGTTCGGGAAACCCTGCTTGACCATCGCCGGCAGGATGATGGCGCCGATCGCCACCACGGTCGCCGGGCTGGAGCCGGACACCGCGGCGAACAGCGCACAGGCGACCACACCGCCGAGGCCCAGACCGCCGTGCCAGTGGCCGACCATCGAGGTGGCGAAGTTGATCATGCGCCGGGCGACACCGCCGTGGGTCAGGAAGTTGCCGGCCAGGATGAAGAACGGGATCGCCATGATCTCGAACTTCTCGATGCCGGTGAACAGCTTGAGCGCCACCGATTCGATCGGCACCTGCGTCATGGTGAACAGGAAGGTCAGCACGGTCAGGCCGAGCGAGATGGAGATCGGCATGCCCGTCAGCATCAGGACGAGCAGGATGATGAAGATGATGGCGGCGCTCATTGTTTGTCTCCCTTGTCGGCAGCGTCATCGGTCGTGCTGCCTTCTTCGCCGTATTGTTTATGCCGCATGTCGTGCGGGTGCAGGTCGTCGCCCATGTCGTAAGGATTGGCATCCACCGGCAGGGTTTCTTCTTCGATGCCGTCGACGTGACCGTGGTCATGGTGCGGCAACTCGCCCGTGCGAACGAAGGACACGAGGACTTGCAGGAAGCGGAAGCACATCAGATAGGAACCGAGCGGAATCGCCGAATAGACGATCCAGGTCGGCCATTCCAGATCGGGCGTGATCGGCCCTTCGTACATATCACCGGTATCGAGGCCGAGCCAGGAGAAAATCTGGTAGTGCGCGCCGTTTTCGAGCACGAAGGTCAGCCCGAGGCTGCCCACGATGAAGGTGAAGAACGCGCCTGCGGCGAGACCGAAGACGATGAATTTTTTACGGTTGCCGTCGCTCAGACGGTTGATGAGCACATCGACCCCGACGTGGATGCCGGTACGCACGCCGTAGGCTGCGCCGAACTTCGCCATCCACACGAACATGATGATGGTCAGCTCCTGCGCCCAGCCCATGTTGATTTCCAGGAGCCAGTCCTGGAGAGCGGGAATATCGATCCCGGTGCCGTAACGATGCACGACGGACACAAAAATAATCAGCGTCGCCGCGCCCATGAGGAAGGCAATCAGCCACTCCTCCAGATGATCGAGAAATTTCATGAGACCCCCTCGTTAAACGAACTTCCGCCGGCGGGAACCGGCGGAAGGATTGCGCTGCTACTACGGTTTACAGCTTGCTCGGGTTGAAGCCCGTGGCCTTGTACACGGCGTCGATGGTTTCCTTGCCAACGCGGCCTTCCATCTTCTTGTGCACCGGCACCAGCGCCTTCTTGAAGGCGGCGCGCTCGGCGGCGGTCGGGGTGTAGATTTCGGTCTTGCCGCTCTTACGCACCGCTTCCAGCGAATTGTCGTTTTCCACCTTGGCGATCTGGTTGGCGTAGCGCGTCGATTGCACCATGGCCTCATCCAGTTGCTTGCGGATGTCCGCCGGCAGGCCGTCCCAGAACTTCTTGTTCACGATCACGGCGTAGCCGAGATAACCGTGTTCGGTCAGCGCCAGATGCTTCTGCACTTCGTGCATCTTCTGGGTGTAGAGGTTGGAGATCGGGTTTTCCGTGCCATCGACCACGCCCGTCTGCAGCGCCTGATAGACCTCGGAGAAAGCCATCACCTGCGGCAGCGCCTTCAGGGCGCGGACCTCTTCTTCCAGCACCTTGGAGGACTGGATGCGCAGCTTCTTGCCCTTCAGGTCGTCCGGCGTCTTGATCGGCGTGTTCGCCGAGAAGGACTTGAAGCCGTTGTCCCAGTAGGCCAGACCGCTGATGCCCTTGGGTTCGAGCTTGGCCAGCAGTTGCTTGCCGACCGGGCCGGTGGTGACCTTGTGCAGGTCGTCGTAGCCGTCGAAGATGTAGGGCAGATCGAACACCTCGAATTCGCGCACGCCGAGCGGGCCGAACTTGGCCAGCGACGGGGCCAGCATCTGGACCGCGCCGAGTTGCAGCGCCTCCATTTCTTCCTTGTCCTTGTACAGCGTCGAGTTGGCATAGACCTCGACCTTGACCTTGCCTTGCGTCAGTTCGGCGGCCTTCTTGGCGAAATACTCGGCGGCCTTGCCCTTCGGCGTATCGCCGGCCACGACGTGGCTGAACTTGATGACGATCGGCTGCTGCGCGTAGGCGCCCAGCGACACGGCGCAGGCAAACAGACCGACCAGAAGCTTGGAAACTTTCATTGATTTCTCCTCTTTGTAATGGGATGCCGCAACAAAAAGCATTGCTAGCAGAACAAATCATTACAAAAGGTGCAAACATTGGGTATTGTGGTTTTCCACATGCGGCCCGCCGGGTTAACATCCGCCGATGCCCATCCACCCGACCGTTTCGCCGAGCATCGCCCCCACCAGCAGACGCCGCCTGTCCTGGCTGCTGGCCCTGCCCAAGCTGGGCGTGGCGCTGCTCATCCTGGCCCTCGTCACCCTGCTCTGGCTCCTGCAGAAGAGCGACCGCGAGGAGCGGCACAACCTGCTCATCAAGGACGTGCTGTGGCTGGAGCAAAGCCTGCGCTTCCATCTGGAAAACCACCGCGAGCAGTTGCAGCAACTGGCCAGCGAGTTAGCCGAAACGTCGGCCGAAACGGCGCCGGAAAAAGACCAGGCCGTGCTCTTTCGCCTGCGCGCCGCCCATTTCCTGAAGAACAACCCGGACGTCGCCCGCCTCGGCTGGCTGGACGCCGGAGAAAAGAACATCCTCACCCTGCCCGTCCATCTGCCCCGCCCGGCCGGTTCGCCGCCCGTGCAGACCCTGCACGAAGCGTTCGACATCGCCCGGCGTCTGGGCAAGGCGGTGTACGGCAAGCCTTACCTGAACGCCCCGCAGGATGGGCAGATTCACCTGCTGCTGCCCATCTACCGGCACGACCGACTGAGCGGCATGGTGCAGGCCACCTACCGCTTGAACGATCTGCTCGCCAACCAGGTGCCCTGGTGGTTCACCGAAAAGTACAAGGTGGAGATCGTCGATGACAACGACCAGATATTCGCCAGCAAGACGCACATCGAGGGCACCAGCAGCGATTCCTATCTGCTCGCTTTCGACCCCCCCGGCCAGGGACTGCGCCTGAAGATCAGCGACTATCCCAGCGCCCAGAGCCCGCTGCAGAACATGCTCACCGCCGCCATCCTGCTGCTGGCGCTGGGCCTGGTACTGTTCACGGTGCTGGGCCTGGGCTATCTGATCCACTGGATGCTGCCCGGCATGCCGCTGACCGTGGCCTTCGCGCTGGCCGCCGTGGTCTCGCCCACCGACGCGGTGGCGG
>URNG01000059.1 GCA_900549295.1 uncultured Rhodocyclaceae bacterium | reverse complement strand
GCCGCGCCCGTGGCGGCCGGCCAGCGCCAGCATCGGGAGGAGTTACGGGCGGCGCAGCAGCTCGATCTGGCGCTTGAAGCCTTGCATGCCTACGCGGTGGTGCACGGCCAGTTGCCTTGTCCGGCTGCCCCAGGTTTGCCGGCCAGCGATCCGCAGGCGGGGCTGGCGAGTTGCGCCAGTGAATACGGGATTTTACCCTGGCAAACCCTGGGGCTGCCCGCCACTGACCCCTGGGGGAGCTACCTCAGCTATTTCGCCGACAAGAAATATACGGCTGCGCCGCCCGTGGGCGCAGGGGCGGGATTCACCCTGGATACCGAAGCCAGCGCGGAGGTTCTGGATGCAGCCACGGGGGGCAGGCAGGCTACCCAGCTTCCAGCCGTTCTCATCAGCCACGGGCGCAACGCGCATCAGGCCCATCGCCCCGGCGTTGGGCGTAACGGCGGCGGCAGTGCGGATGAAATCCAGAACGGCAAGAACAGCCGCAGCTTCGTCGACCGCCCGCCGGCTCCTGATTACGACGATCTGGTGCGCTGGATCAACCCGGCAGTGCTCAAGTTACGGCTCGTCAATGCAGGGAAATTGCCTTGAAGGGCGGGGAAGGCCGTGAAACGTGAAATGTGAAAGGTGGAAGCAAGGGGGCCATTTTCGGGTTCTTATCAACAAATGAGGAGTTTATTCATGACTTACGCGCAACGTGGCTTTACCTTGATCGAGATTTCCATCGTGCTCGTCATCATCGGTTTGCTGCTGGGTGGGGTGCTAAAGGGGCAGGAGATGATCAACGATGCCAAGATCCGTAATATCGAGAAGGATATGGACGGGATCGCGGCGGCGGTTTACACCTATCAGGATCGCTACAAGGCCTTGCCGGGGGACGACAAGGGGGCTGCGGGGCGTTGGACGGCATCTGCCGATGGCAGTGGTGACGGTACGTTGGCGGGGAGTTTCGATAGCGCCGCCGATACCGACGAAAGCCGCATTCTGTGGAGCCATCTGCGTTACGCCGGTCTGCTGCAGGGCGACCCGGCGGCGCTGGAGCAGCCCAGGCACGCGGCGGGCGGGGTGTTCGGCATCCAGAGCGCGAACGGCAGCCTCTTGCTGTGCGCGAAACAGTTGCCCCGCAAATTCACCGAAATCATCGATGCGCACCAGGATGACGGGCAACTCGACAGAGGCCGCCTCCGGGTGTTTGCAGGCACGGGCGATGTGGTTTTCAGCACGCCGTTGGCAAAATACGATGCCGACGACAGCGCCACCTACACCCTATGCAAACTCCTCTGACAGGCCGCGCAGCAGGCGTTCTTCGGCGGCGGCCACGGTCGCGGGGCCACCCAGCAGCACGGCGATGTCGCCTTCTTCGAGCAAGGTGTCCGGCGCCGGTTCCACCGCCCGGATGCCACGCCGGCGGATGGCGGTGACCTCGCAATCCAGGCTCTCCAGCCGCAATTCATGCAAGTGGTGGCCAATGGCCCAGGCGCCGGCGTTCAGCCATACCGAATGCAGACGCGGCTGTTCGCCGCCTTCGTCGTCGCGGTCGCTCATGCCCCGGTAAAAACCGCGTAACAGCCGGTAGCGCTGGCTACGCACCTGGCGCACCCGTTTCAGGACGCGGTTGATCGGCACGCCGACCAGGGCGAGCGCGTGGGAGGCGATCATCAGGCTGGCTTCCAGGGTTTCCGGCACGACCTCGGCGGCGCCAGCGCGGGTCAGGCGGGCCATGTCCTTTTCGTCGGCAGTGCGCACCACCACCGGCAGTTCCGGACGCAATTGCTGGACGTGGTGCAACACCTTTTCCGACAGGGCGGTGTCGCTCACCGTCACCACCACCACGCTGGCGCGCAGCACACCGGCCGCCAGCAGGGCTTCCTTGCGGCCGGCATCGCCGAAGACCACGCTTTCGCCGCCGGCGGCCGCTTCACGTACGCGGTCGGGGTCCAGGTCGAGGGCAATGCTCTGCACGCCTTCTTCCGCCAGAAAACGTGCCATGTACTGGCCGTTGCGGCCAAAGCCGCAAAGAATGGCGTGTTTTTCCGAACTCATCGACTGTGCGGCGATTTGCGTCAATTGCATGGACCGGGCCAGCCATTCACTCGCCACGAAACGCAGCACCAAGCGTTCCGAATACTGCACAATGAAGGGGGCGAGCAGCATGGACAACACCAGGGCCGTGAGCGCCACCTGCTCGATGCTTTTCGGCAGCTTCGTGATTTCCCCCAGCAGGACGAAACCGAATTCGCCCCCCGCGCACAGCCACAGGGCCGAGCGCACGGCATTGGCCGGGCTGGTGCGCGCGCGCCAGGCGAGCAGGCCGACGATCACTGCCTTGACGGTCAGGAGAAGGGTGAGTACCAGCAAGACCTGCCACCACAGGTCGAACAGGATGTGCAGATCGAGCTTGACGCCGATGGTGACGAAAAAGAGCCCCATCAGCACATCGCGAAACGGCTTGATGTCTTCTTCCACCTGCAGCCGGAATTCCGTTTCGGCGATCAGCATGCCGGCAACGAAAGCGCCCAGGGCCAGTGACAGGCCCGCCAGTTCGGTCAGGGTGGCCATGGCGAGTGTGATCAGGAGCACGTTCAGCACGAACACTTCCGCCGATTTCGCCCGCGCTACCAGGTGGAACCACTTGCGCATCAATTTCTGGCCAAAGACCAGGATCAGGGCGAGCACCGCGATCGCCTTCAGGATCGCCACCCCCATCAGGATGGCGAGCTTTTCCGGCGGCTGGGTCAGCGCCGGCAGCAGCACCAAGAGCGGCACCACCGCCAGATCCTGGAAGAGCAGCACGCCGATCACCTGCCGGCCATGCACGGCATCGAGTTCCATGCGCTCGGCCAGCAGTTTGGTCAGCACGGCGGTGGAGGACATGGCAAACACTGCGCCCAGGGCGATGCCCAACTGCCAGCCAAAGCCGAAAGCCAGGGTCAGGCCCATGCCGGCCAGCATGGTGAGCGTCACCTGCAACAGTCCCAGGCCGAACACGATGCGCTTCATGGCGTACAGCTTGGAGAGCGAAAACTCCAAGCCGATCGAGAACATCAGGAAGACCACGCCAAATTCGGCCAATGCAGACAGGCGCTTGATGTCCGTCATCAGATTGAGCGCATGCGGGCCGATGATGCTGCCGACGGCGAGATAACCCAGCACCGGCGGCAGATTGAAGCGGCGAAACAGCACCACGGCAAAAACCGAGGCACCCAGGAGAAGCAAAACGAGGGATAGTGCGCTCAAAGCGGGCTTCTTGAAGTCAGGTATACTCCGCCGATGATAACCGCTGCCCTGTCATGAAACCAACACCGTCCTACGCTGAATTTTCCGCCCAACGCGCTCAGTTGCTGGGACGGCAGACGCTGGACATCGAGGCGGCGGCCATTGCCGCGCTCAAGGCGCGCATCGACGATGATTTTTCCCGCGCCGTCGAGCGCATCCTGAGCAGCCGGGGGCGCGTCATCGTCAGCGGCATGGGCAAATCCGGCCATATCGCTCGCAAGATTGCCGCAACGCTTGCCAGCACCGGAACGCCGGCGTATTTCGTGCATCCGGCGGAAGCCAGCCACGGCGATCTGGGCATGGTCACGCGCGACGACGTGTTTCTGGCGCTTTCCAATTCCGGCGAATCGGACGAATTGCTCAACATCCTGCCCTCGCTGAAGCGCCAGGGCGCGACCCTGATCGCCCTGACCGGCGTGCCGACCTCCACCCTGGCGCGTCAGGCCGACGTGCATCTCGATGCCGGCGTGGCGCAGGAAGCCTGTCCGCTCAATCTCGCGCCCACGGCCAGCACCACGGCGGCGCTCGCCTTGGGCGATGCCCTGGCGGTGGCCCTGCTCGATGCGCGCGGTTTCGGAGCCGAGGACTTCGCCCGCTCGCATCCCGGCGGCTCGCTGGGGCGGCGCTTGCTGACGCATGTGCGCGACGTGATGCGCGAGGGCGATGCCGTGCCGGTCATCCATGCGGATGCGCCGTTAAGCGAAGCCATCGTGTCGTTGTCGGCGGGCGGGCTGGGCTTTGTCGCCATCGTCGATGCGCAAACCCGGCCGCAAGGCATTTTTACCGACGGTGATTTGCGCCGCGCCTTTGCCGAAGGGCTGGAACTGCATGGCAAAACCATAGGCGAGCTGATGCATCCGCAGCCCGCCAGCATCCACCCCGACCGTCTGGCCGTGGAAGCCGTGGAGATCATGGAGCAGCGGCGCATCAATGGTCTGCTCGTATGTGCAGATGACGGGCGGCTGTGCGGCGCGCTCAACATGCATGACCTTTTTGCGGCCAAAGTGATCTGATGTCCGCCGCCACGCCAAATGCCGACCTGCCATGCTGAAACGACACAGCGGCCAGTTTTTTTCCATCGCCTTGCTGGCGTTGATTGCAGCCCTTACCTACTGGCTGGATGTCCGCCTGGCACCCAAGGAGGCTCGCCCCGACTGGCGTAAGACGCATCGCCCCGACACGCTCGTCGATAACTTCGAAATCCGCCGCCTGGATGCCAAGGGGGTGCTGCAATACCGGCTCAAGGCGCCGCATCTGGTGCATTACCCGGACGACGACAGCGCCGAGGTGACGGCGCCGCACATCACGCTGTATCGCCCGACCGGCGCGCCCCTGACCTTGCTTGGCGAATACGCGCATGTCAGCGCCAAGGGCGAAACGGTTTTCTTTCCGGGCAAGGTCGATATCGATCGCGCCGCCAGCCCGGTGAACCAGGCGCTGCACGCCCGCACCACGGATCTCACGGTGCTGCCGGATGCGGGTCTGGCGAGCACCGATCAACATGTACACATGACGCTGGGGGCATCCGAACTGAACGGCACCGGCGTTCGTATCGACAACAAGGCCCAGACCTTCGAGCTGCTCGCCGAGGTTACCGGCCGCTACGTTGCCCAGAAAGCCGCGCCATGACGCTTCGCCATTTCACACTGTTTCTTTCCCTGGTAGCCCTTGCCGCGCCAGTTTTTGCCGAAAAAGCCGACCGCGACAAACCCATGTTGCTCGAAGCCAGCAAGATTTCGATCGACGATCTGAAGAAAATCCAGATTCTCGAAGGTGATGTGGTCATCACCAAGGGCACCATGATCCTGAAAGCGGCGCGTGTCGTCGTCACCGAAGACGCCTACGGTTTTCAGAAGGGCGTGGCGTTCGCCGCTCCCGGCGGCAAAGCCACCTTCCGCCAGAAGCGAGAAGGGCGCGAGGATTACATCGAGGGTGAAGCCGAGCGCATCGAATACGACACCCGCAGCGAAATCGCCGAACTGTTTCACCGTGCCTGGATACGCAGCGGCGAGGACGAGCTGCGTGGCGATTACGTCTGGTATGACGCGCTCAACGAAAAATACCTGGCCAGCGCCGGCCCGACAAAGGATGCCTCCGCGCCGCCTGCCCGCGTGCGCGCCATCATCCAGCCCAGGGGCAAGGGCGCTGCGCCGGTCACGGAAAAGCGCGGCGAGCAACTGGAGTTGCGCGGTGCCCAGGGGATTTCCACCGAGTTCGATCCCGGTCCCGCAGGGCGCTGATTTTCAAAGGTTTCACCTGGTTTTGTGCGGCGCACAAAAAAGGCTTGACATGCGGTAGGTGCCGCCTATAATCCAGAAATGTTGCAGCGCAGCAAACGTAATGGGCAAATTTTGCTGACCGATTTTGCTGACCACCTCGCCGCGCTGTTGGAAATTTCACCTTGCCCTATCATTTTTGGAGACTGTCATGATCAAGACCCCGGAACAATTCGCCGCCGCCAACAAAGCCACCGTCGACTCCCTTTTGTCGCTCGCCAACAGCGCCCTGGCTTCCGCCGAACGCATCGCCGCGCTGAACCTCAATACCGCCCGCTCGCTGGTGGAAGACTCCGTTTCCGGCGCCAAGGCGCTGATGGGCGCCAAGGATGTGCAGGAAGCCCTGTCGATCCAGGCTTCGCTGGCCCAGCCGAACGTCGAGAAGGCCGTTGCTTATTCGCGCAGCGTCTATGAAATCTCGGCTCAGACCCAGGAAGAACTGGCCAAGATGGTCGAAGCCCAGTATGCCGAATTCCAGAAGTCGGTCGCCGGCCTGCTCGATCAGGCCGCGAAGTCGGCTCCCGCCGGCTCCGATGTTGCCGTCGCCGCCGTCAAGAGCGCCATTGCCGCCGCCAACTCGGCCTTCGACAACATGAACAAGGCCGCCAAGCAAGTGGCTGAAATCACCGAAGCCAATGTGGCCGCTGCCACCAACGCCACCGTCAAGGCCGTGGGTGCCACTGCTGCGACCGCCAAGAAAAAGTAACATTGTTTCTTGTGTGCAACAATGCCTCCAAAAATTTGGGGGTATTGCTATACTAGACACTTGATTCCACGACAGTAACTTAAATAGGAGACGACCATGTCCAGCCCGAATTTCGAACAACTCGCGTCTGCCCAGAAAGCCAATGCCGAAGTGATGACTGCATTGATGCGCACTGCCCTGAATGGCGTCGAACGCCTTACCGCCCTGAACATGGCGGCGACGCGCGATTTCCTCAACAACTCCATGAGCCACACCCAGCAACTGCTCGCCGCCAAGGACGTCAATGCGCTGGGCAAGCTGCAAAGCGAACTCGCGCAGCCGGGTATGGAAAAAATGATGGATTACTCCCGCAGCATTTACGACCTGGTGTCGGATATGCAGAAGGAAGTCACCGCCGTTATCGAATCCCAGTACAGCGCCTTTGCCAAGAACGCCAATGCAGCCGTTGAAAAAGCCAAGGTTGCCACGCCGGTCGGCGGCGACGTTTTTGCGGCTGCCATGCAATCCATGTTGGGCGCGTCTACCAAGGCCTTCGACCAGATGAATTCGATCACCAAGCAGCTTTCCAACATCGCCGAAGCCAATATCGAGGCGGCCGGCAAGGCCAGTGGCGCAGCCAAGCCCACGGCGACCTCCGCTGCCGCCAAAAAAGCTGCCGCCAAGTAAAGCAGTCCGGTCGCACAAAAACCCGCGATGCCAACGCGGGTTTTTTTGTTGCCTTCTTTTTGTGCGGGCGCACCTCGGCTTTACGCCCGGCCCAGGGCAAGGAGATGTAAAATAGGCGGGAAATCTAACAGCAAAAAGGAGTCACCCATGTTTCCCGAGTACCGCGACCTCATCACCCAACTGAAAACCACCGACCGCCATTTCCTGAGTGTGTTCGACAAGCACAACGAGCTCGATCAGCAGATCAAGAACATGGAAAACCATATCGAATCCGGTACCCCGTATGAGGTCGAAGTGTTGAAGAAGAAGAAACTGGCCTTGAAGGACGAGTTGTACGACATCCTGCGCAAGGCCGAAGCCGGCGCTTAATCAGCCCCTCTAAAAAGCTTCAATCGCTGCATGGCCGCGCCCTGAATGGGGTAGCGGCTTTTTTGTCGCCGCTGCTTTGTGTGAGCCGGGAAAAACGCGCGCAAAAAAAAGGGAAAACCGAAGTTTTCCCCTGGTGAGTTCCGGCCACCGCAGTGGCCGGGAGTGTCGCTCTTGTCGAACTCAGTGCGAGCTGGCCGAGGAGGCACCGATGCCGGTTTCGGCACGGACTTCCTGATCCAGATACAGTTCGCGTTCCTTGCCGGCTTGCTCGCTGTTGTCCAGGATGGAGAACAGCCAGATGCTGACGAAGGCGATGGTCATCGAAAACAGGGCCGGCGAGGTGTAGGGGAAGAGAGCGGAACCCTTTTCGTTACCCAGCACGTTTTCCCAGATAGCGGGCGACACCACGGTCAGGCCGACCGAGGAGATCAGGCCGAGGAAACCGCCGATCACCGCGCCCTTGGTGGTGCAGTTTTTCCACAGCACCGACATGAACAGCACCGGGAAGTTGGCGGAAGCCGCGATGGCGAAGGCCATGCCGACCATGTAAGCGACGTTCTGCTTCTCGAAGGCGATACCCAGGATCACCGAGCCGACGCCGAGGCAGGCGGTGGTGATACGCGAAACGCGCAGTTCGGAAGCGGAATCGGCCTTGCCTGCCTTGAACACGGTAGCGTACAAGTCGTGCGACACGGCGGAGGCGCCGGAGAGGGCCAGACCGGCAACCACGGCGAGAATCGTGGCGAAGGCCACTGCCGAGATGAAGCCGAGGAAGATGTTGCCGCCGACGGCGTTGGCGACGTGCACCGCAGCCATGTTACCGCCACCGATCAGGGCACCGTTAGCATCCAGGTACTTGCCGTTCGGGTCGCCCAGCACCATGGTGATGGCGCCGAAGCCGATGAAGAAGATCAGGATGTAGAAGTAGCCGATCCAAGTGGTGGCCCACATCACCGACTTACGGGCTTCCTGGGCGTTCGGCACGGTGAAGAAGCGCATCAGGATGTGCGGCAGGCCGGCGGTACCGAACATCAGCGCCATACCGAAGGAAATAGCCGAGATCGGGTCCTTGATGAAGCCGCCGGGGCCCATGATGGCGAGACCGGCCTTGGCTGCTTCGTCGGCATCCTTGCCGGCGTTGGCGGCCAGCTGGGTCTTGACTTCGACCGCCTTGGCGAACAGCGCTTCCGGGCTGAAACCATGCTGCATCAGCACCATGAAGGCCATGAAGGTGACGCCGGAGAGCAGCAGGCAAGCCTTGATGATCTGCACCCAGGTCGTCGCGGTCATGCCGCCGAAGAGCACGTACACCATCATCAGCACACCGACCAGCACCACGGCCATCCAGTATTCCAGGCCGAACAGCAGCTTGATGAGCTGACCGGCGCCGACCATCTGGGCGATGAGGTAGAAGGTCACCACGATCAGCGTGCCGGAAGCGGCGAAGGCGCGGATCGGGGTCTGCTTGAAGCGGTAGGCGGCCACGTCGGCGAAGGTGAACTTGCCGAGGTTGCGCAGGCGTTCGGCCATCAGGAACATGATGACCGGCCAGCCGACCAGGAAGCCGATCGAGTAGATCAGGCCGTCGTAGCCGTTGGCCATGACCGCGGCGGAAATGCCGAGGAAGGACGCCGCCGACATGTAGTCGCCGGCAATGGCTAGACCGTTCTGGAAGCCGGTGATGCCGCCGCCGGCGGTGTAGAAGTCAGCCGCCGACTTGGTCTTGGCCGCTGCCCACTTAGTGATGTACAAGGTGCCGGCGACGAAGGCGCCGAACATGATGATGGCCGTCCAGTTGGTGGCCTGCTTCTCGACCTGGCCGAGATCGCCGCCGGCGGCCAGGGCACCGCCGGCCAGGGCCAGTAGCGCCATCGCGCCGAGATATTTGCTCAGATTGCGCATTACTGCACCTCCTTGATGAGTTCATTCTTCATCTTGTCGAATTCGCCGTTGGCGCGCATGACATAGACGGCGGTAATGACGATGGTGAACACGATGACGCCCATGCCGATGGGCACGCCCAGGGTGGTGACGCCATTGCTGCTCAGCGGGGTGGCCAGCAGTTCCTTGTCGAAAGCGATCAGGGCGGTATAGCCGTAATAGACGATGAACATGATGGCGGTCATGATCCAGCCGTAGGTGTTGCGTGTTTGTACCAGTTGCTGGTATTTCGGATTCGCCCGTATGCGAGCGTATACGTCTTGTGACATGGTCTTCCTCCTCGTGAAAACGGTTACATTTGTGTAACGGTTTGCATAATCCGCGAGTCAGGCTTACAAATAACTTAAGAAAACTTAAGAAACTCAGCCGCAGGGAACTGGAGGGGAGGGGAGATCGATGTGCACCGTCAGACCGCCGCCCGGGGTTTGTGCGAGACGGATTTCCCCCTCGTGCAGGCGCACGGTGTCATGCACGATGGCCAAGCCCAGTCCGTGCCCGGTCTTGCCTCCTGGCAGTGTCCAGAAGGGTTGAAAAGCGTGCGGCCACTCACTTTCCGGGATGCCGGGGCCGTGGTCGATCACGCTCAGGCGCGTCTTGGCGCTGCGTGCTTCGATGCGAACGTCGACCGTGCTGTCGCGCGGCGCGTGCTGCAGGGCGTTGCCGATGAGGTTATTCAATAAAAGCGTCAGCGCTTCGGCATCGCCCGGCAGCAAATGGCTGGCGGGCGCAAGCAAGCCCAGGTCGATGCCTTGGCGGGCCGCAGAATCGTCGTGCGCAAGGACGGCCTGACGCGCGAGATCGGCCAGATCGACCATGGTCCGGGGGGCGTTCTGTCCCAGCCTCGCTTCCAGCCGGCCATGTGCCAGCAGCTGCTGGCACAGGCGCGTACTGCGGGCAACGCCTTCCTGCAGATTGCGCATGGCCAACTGGCCGATTTCAGGATCGGTCTCGATGCTGACGATGTCGGCGTAAAGCTGGATCGCCGCCAGCGGCGTGCGCAACTCGTGCGCGGCTTCCGCCATGAAGCGCTGATGCACGCGCAGACCGTGCGCCATATCGGCCAGCAGACGATTGATCTGGATAACGGCAGGTTCCCATTCGGCCGGGTACTGGCCGGCTTCCAGCGGCGATAACTGCTGCGCCGAGCGCGCACCGAGATCGGCGCAGAGCTGCTGCAGCGGCTCGCTCATGCGGCCGGATCGACCAGTTTGAAGCCGATGCCGCGCACGTTGCGTATCCATTCCTTGCCCAGTTTCTTGCGCAGGCGATGCAGTTGCACCTCGATGGAATTGCTGGCAATTTCCTCGCCCCAGCCATAGAGGCGCTCTTCCAGTTGCGTGACGCTCAGCACGCTGCCGGGTACTTCGATCAGCGCCACCAGCAGGCGGAATTCGCGGTCGGAGAGATGGATTTCCTCTCCCGCCAGCTTGACCTGGCGCTGGCGCGAATCGACGCTGAGCGCGCCCAACAGCAATTCGCTGCTCGCCCAGCCCTGGCTGCGCCGACGCAGCGCGAACACGCGCGCCACCAGTTCGTCCAGATTGAAAGGTTTGACCAGATAATCGTCAGCCCCGGCATTCAGTCCGCTGACCCGATCCTCCAGCGCGCCGCGTGCGGTAATGACCAGCACCGGCACGTGCTTTCTGCATTTCGCCTGGCGATCGAGGATTTCCAGCCCGCTGACATGCGGCAACCCCAGATCGAGAATCAGCATGCCGTAATCGTGCGTTGCCAGCGCCGTCTCCACGTCGCGCCCGTCACGCACCCAGTCGATGGAAAAATCGAGTTTGCGCAAACTGGTGAGGATGGCGTTACCCATCAGATCATCATCTTCGGCGAGCAGGATTCGCATGGTGCTTGGCAGATTTTCCTTACGGGGGAACGAGTAATGATAACGCAGGCAGGGGGACACATTGTTACCTGCCGCCAGCGCATATAATCGCGCGCCATGAAAGAACAGCACCCTCGCTCCCGGTTTTCAGGGACTCCCCCGTCCGTAACCCTTACCGTCGACGCCCGCCGAGTGCTGCGTTTGCGGCGGGAGGCGGCGACGACGGGGGAGAAACGGATCGTGGCGGAGCAGGCTTTGGCGCAATTCCTGGCGCAGTCGCAGGCCGCCGTGGCGCAGCGGCGGGCGGCGCTGCCCCGGCCGCAGTTCCAGGCCGATCTGCCGGTCAATGAGAAACGCGCCGAAATTGCCGAACTGATTGCGCGCCATCAGGTGGTCATCGTCTGCGGCGAGACGGGTTCCGGCAAGACCACGCAACTGCCGAAAATCTGCCTCGATCTGGGCATCGGCGCGCGCGGGCTGATCGGCCACACGCAGCCGCGCCGCCTTGCCGCCCGCTCGGTGGCGAGCCGGCTGGCGCAGGAATTGCAGACCCAGGTCGGGGCCGGCATCGGCGTCAAGATTCGCTTCCACGACAAATCGACGCCGCAGAGCTGGATCAAGCTGATGACCGACGGCATCCTGCTTGCCGAAACCCAATCCGACCCGTATCTGAACGCCTACGAGGCAATCATCATCGACGAGGCGCACGAGCGTAGCCTGAACATCGATTTCCTGCTCGGCTATCTCAAGGAATTGCTGCCCAGGCGGCCCGATCTCAAGCTCATCATCACTTCCGCCACCATTGACGCCGAGCGCTTCGCCGCGCATTTCGCGCAGGCGGGCAAACCCGCGCCGGTGATCGAGGTGTCGGGCCGCCTGTATCCGGTCGAGGTGCGCTACCGGCCCGTGCAGGACATCGACGCGCAGGACGACGAGCGCGACCTGTACGACGCCATCGTCGATGCCGTCGACGAACTGGCCCGCCTGGGGCCGGGCGACATTCTGGTGTTCCTGCCCGGCGAGCGGGAGATCCGCGAGGCGGCGGAAAGCCTGCGCAAGCACGCGCTGGCCGGGCCGAGCGGGCTTGGCGGACGCACCGCGCCGGACATCCTGCCGCTCTTTTCGCGCCTGTCGGCCGCCGAGCAGGATCGCATCTTCAAGCCGTCGGGCAGCGCGCGGCGCATCGTGCTGGCGACCAACGTGGCGGAAACCTCGCTCACCGTGCCGGGCATCCGCTACGTCATCGACACCGGGCTGGCGCGCATCAAGCGTTATTCCTACCGCAACAAGATCGAGCAGTTGCAGGTCGAGAAAATTTCCCAGGCCGCCGCCCGCCAGCGGGCCGGGCGCTGCGGCCGGGTGGCGGCGGGTGTGTGCATCCGGCTTTACGACGAAGCCGATTTCAACGCCCGCCCCGCCTTCACCGATCCGGAGATCCTGCGCTCCTCGCTGGCCGGCGTCATCCTGCGCATGAAGGCGCTGCGCCTGACCGAAGTGGAGCGTTTTCCCTTCATCGAGCCGCCGCCGGCCAAGGCGATCGGCGACGGCTACGCGCTGCTCCACGAACTCGGCGCGCTCGACGATGCCGACCGGCTCACCGCGGTCGGCCAGGCGCTCGCCAGACTGCCGCTCGACCCGCGCATCGGCCGCATGCTGGTCGCCGCGCACGAACTCGGCTGCCTGCCGGAAGTGCTCGTCATCGCCGCCGCCCTCTCCGTGCAAGACCCGCGCGAACGCCCGCAGGACCGCCAGCAGGCGGCCGATGAAAAGCACCGGCAATGGGCCGACGAGAAATCCGAATTCCTGAGCTGGCTCAAACTCTGGGCCTGGTTCCAGAACGCCGTCGAGCACAAGAAATCGAACAAATCCCTGATCGCCGCCGTGCACGCCAACTTCCTTTCCTACCTGCGCCTGCGCGAATGGCGCGAAGTGCATGGGCAGTTGCACGCGATGGTGGCGGAATTGGGGTGGCTGCACGGAGAGAAGGGAGAGAGCCGCTCGGAGGCGGCCGCCGCCGCTGAAAAAAACGTCCGCGCAGCAGCGGATGCCAAAACCGGCGCTCCCCATCCTTCCCCTCTTCCTCCATCCCAGTATCAACAGATCCACATGGCGCTCCTCACCGGGCTGCTGGGCAATATCGGCTGCAAATCCGACGAGTCCGGCTACTACCTGGGGGCGCGGGGCATCCGGTTTCTCATTCATCCTTCCTCGCCCTTGCAGAAGAAGGCCGGGAAGTGGGTGATGGCGGCGGAGATCACCGAAACGACGCGCCTGTTCGGGCGCTGCGTGGCGAGGATCGAAGCGGAATGGATCGAAAAGGCGGGCGCGCATCTGGTGAAGCGGCAGTATTTCGATCCGCACTGGGAAAAGAAGGCCATGCAGGTGGCGGCCTGGGAACGCACGACGTTGTACGGCGTGGTGCTCAACCCCAAGCGGCGCATCCACTACGGGCCGCTGGCCCCGGCGGAGTCGCGCGAAATCTTCATCCGCCAGGGGCTGGTGGGCGAGGAAATCGAGGAAAGCTACGCCAAGCGCTGGCCCTTCTTCCAGCACAACCAGAAGCAGGTGCGCGAGATCGAAAAAATCGAGCACAAGCAGCGCCGCCAGGACGTGCTGGTCGACGACGAGCTGATTTTCGCCTTTTACGATCACCTGATTCCCGAAGCCGCCGCCGGGCAGCACGCCATCCACAACGGCGCGGCCTTCGACCACTGGCGCAAAACGGCGGAGCGCGACAATCCCCGGCTCCTCTTCCTCGCCCGCGACGACCTGATGCGCCATTCGGCGGCGGGCGTCACCACCGACGCTTTTCCGCAGCAGATCAAGGCGGGCGGCGTGGCCTACGCGCTCACCTACCATTTCGAGCCGGGTTCGCCGAAGGACGGTGTCACCCTCACCCTGCCGCTGGCGCAGTTGAACCAGTTGCCCGCCGCGCGCATGGAATGGCTGGTGCCGGGGCTCATCAAGGAAAAACTGACGCAGCTCATCAAGACCCTGCCGCAGAAAATCCGCGCCAAGCTGGTGCCGGTGCCGGAGTTCGTCGAGGAATTCCTGGGCAGCGTCGCAGGCAACGACAAGAAGCTGAACCAGGGCATCATCGCGCCGCTGATCGAATACATCCTGGAAGCGCGCGGTCTGAACGCGCGCGGCTGGGCGGTGACGGCGGATGCGTTCCGCCCCGATGCCCTGCCGCCGCACTTCTCGATGAATTACAGGCTGCTCGACGAGCACGGCCGCCAGCTCGACATGAACCGCAGTCTGGTGGCCCTGCGCGGCGAGTGGGGGCGCGAGGCCCGGGAAGAATTCGCCGAACTGCACGAAACGCCGTCCGAATACACCGGGCTGACCGACTGGACCTTCGGTGAACTGCCCGAACTGATGGAAATCCAGGTCGGCTCCGGCGCGGGCCGGCAGACGGTGATCGGCTACCCGGCGCTGATCGACGACGGCGAAACGGTCAGCCTCAAGGTTTTCGACGCCGCCGAGGATGCCGCCAGCGCGCACCGCAAGGGGCTGGCCCGACTGTTCATGCTGCAACTGCGCGAGCAGGTCCGCTATTTCGACAAGAACATCCCCGGCCTGACCCAGATGGCGATGCAGTACATGTCCCTGGGCAGCAGCGACGACCTGAAAGGCCAGCTCGTCGCCCTGGCCTTCGAACGCGCCTGCCTCGCCGAGCCGCTGCCGGCCACGCCGGAAGCCTTCAAGGCGCGTTGCGCGGAAGCCAAGGCCCGGCTCGGGCTGCTCATGCAGGAAATCTGCCGGCTGGTCGGCACGGTGCTCACCGAGTGGCAGGCGGCGCTCAAGAAGCTGCCCGCCTGCAAGGCGCACGCGGCGGCGCTGGCCGACATCGAGGCGCAGTTGAAGCGCCTGCTGGCCAGGAATTTCATCGCCGACACGCCGTTCGAGCGCCTGCAACACTATCCGCGCTATCTGAAGGCCGTCGCCGTGCGGCTCGACAAGCTGAAAGCCAATCCGTCCCGCGACGCCGCGGCCATGGCCGAATACGGCCCGCTGTGGAACAACTGGGAGCGCCGCGCCATCCAGTTGGCCAAGCTCGGCACGGTCGATCCGCAGGTCGAGCAGTTCCGCTGGCTGCTGGAAGAACTGCGCGTCGGCCTGTACGCCCAGGAACTGCGCACGCCGGTACCGGTGTCGGTGAAGCGCCTGCAAAAGCAGTGGGAGGGAATCCGGCATGGCTGAAATCATGCTTGCCCTGAGCCGCGCCCTGGCCAGCCTGCGCCAGGGCAAGGTGTGGCGCTACATGCTCATTCCGGCGTTTTGCTCGCTGCTGCTCACCGTGGCGCTGGGGATGTGGGCGCTCGGCCCGCTGGTGGCGCAATTGCAGAGCTGGCCGCCGCTCAGTCTGCTGGCGCACTGGGATCTGGGTTGGCTGGCTGGTGCGTTGGCCTGGCTCGGCGGCTGGATGACGCTGCTCGCGCTGGCCTACCTGTTTGCCCTGCTGCTCGCCGCCGTCGCCGTGCTGCCGCTCCTGCTCGGGCATCTCGCTGCCACTGAATACCGCGATCTGGCCGCCCTGGGCAGGGACAGCTTCGCCGCCGCCACGGCGAACAGCCTGGGCGCGGCGCTCCTCTTCGCGCTCTTCTGGGCGCTGACGATTCCGCTGTGGCTGATTCCCGGCCTGTCGCTGCTGGTGCCGCTCCTCCTGCTGGCCTGGCTGAACCGGCGCACCTTCGCCTACGACGCGCTGGCTGCGCACGCCACCGATGCGGAATGGCAGACGCTGTCCAGGCGCCACAAAACGCCTTTCTTCCTGCTCGGCCTTTTCATGGCCCTGCTCGCCCATGTGCCGCTGCTCGGTTTCTTCGTGCCGGCGCTGACCGCGCTGGTGTTCGTGCACTACGCGCTGGAAAGCCTGCGGCGACTGCGCGGCGAGGCACTGCCGGGGGAAGTGACGGGGCGTTCCTGAACGGAAGGGAATTTGGGGTGGCCTTTTGCGGAGGTGGTTTTCAGCGAGGAGGACGCTGTGCGAATTCGCCCCGTCGCACTCCCTCTCCCCTCGCGGGAGAGGGGCTTTTTAGGGCTGGCTGAGAGGGGCTGGATCGAAGCGTACTTCTCCAGTGGCAGGAGCGGGTGGGATGTAAGGCGGCTTTCCGTTCAGGCAGCGGGCAGTTTGTTCAGCCAGTGCCGGAGGCGGCGTAGGGTCGAAAACTCCAGGCCGAAGCGCCAGGCAAGGGCGGCAATGCCGGCCAGCAGCACGGGGACGAAAAAGCGCGGGCCGAGGAAGATGGGGGCGGCGAAGAGCGCGATGCCGTAGAAGCGCAGCGTGCGCTCGTTGAACCAGCCACGGCGGCGCAGGCGTTGCTGGTAGCTTTCTTCGAGCAAGGGCTGGATGCGTTTGGCGATGGGTTCCAGACGCAGCACTTCGGCGCGCAGGCTCTGATAAGCGGCGCTGCTGTCGTCGTGGGCGCGCACCTGGGCAGTGACGGCGGCGAGTTGGTCGAGGGCGCGGTCGAGATCGTCCAGGCTTTGCTGCCGCCACAGGCTGTGCTGCCCGAACAGGCTCAGGTAGGCGGCGGCCTGGCGGGTTTCGCGGCGCAGGCGCTGGGTGGTTTCCTGGCGCTCGCTTTCTACCTGCTGTTGTTGTTCCTCCCGGCGCTGCGCCTGTCGGCGCGCTTCCGGCAGCAGGGCTTCAAATACCAGCAGTTCGCCGCCGGCGCTGGTCGCCACGCGCTCCGGGCCAGGCAGCCAGGGGCAGTGCTGGCGCAGGGCGAGGAGTTGCTGTTCCAGATGGGTGCGCAATCGTTCGCACCAGCCCTGGTCATAGGCGAGCGCCAGTAAACGCGGGTGCAGACTGCGTTCGGCCGGGTGCTGCGGGCCGCTCTGGCCGAACATCAGCGCATGGAAGTCCGGTTGCTCGCCGGCGGGGCGCTGTGCTTTCAGGGCTGCCAGCTTGCTGGCCCAGGTGTCGTCGAACTGTTTGCGGGCGGCGCGCCAGCGGCTGGCGATGTCGGCGATTTCGGCATTGCCGGCGGCGGCATAGGTGTCGAGGACGCGTTGCCGGTCGAGGTCGTGCAGGAAATCGAGGGCTTCGGCATCGTTTTTCAGCGCCCGGTCGACCCGCGCCAGCAGATTGCGCAAATCGATGCGCTGACCGCGCCATACCGGCGGCAGCCCCGGTGCCAGGTCGAGGATGAGGCGCAGCAGGCGGCGATCCGGCGGCAGGCCGCTGTCGAAATTGAGGTCGATGAGAAAGCGCACCCGGTTCAGGTCTTGCAGATCGTTGCGCAGCCACTGCATGAGCAGGCCGTTGTCGAGATCGGCACGCGCCTTGTCCCAGTGGCGGGCCAGCGCCGCGCCGAGTTGTTCCGGGGTGTGGCAGAGATCCGGGCCGATCTGGTAGGGGCGCACGGCATGGCCGGTGGCATCGTGCGCCGGCGTGGCCAGCGTCGGATCTCCGCTTCGTCCCAGCGCTGTTTCGGATCGCGCAGCAGGAGACCGCGCAGCAAGAGACGCCAGCGCGCATCGGCGATGCCGTCGAGTTCGATCGAGCGGGTGGTCAGGCGATGCAGGACGACCGCATCCGACAGGCCGGCAAACGGATGCCGCCCCAGCGCCGCTTCGAGCAGGATCATGCCCAGCGCCCACCAGTCGGCCTTGGCGTCGAGCACGCCGGAGAGGGCTTCCGGCGGGCTGTAGGCCAGCGTGCGCGCCATGCCGGTGAAATGCAGGGTGGCGTTGGTGAGCGACGCGCCGCTGAAATCGGTGAGCACCAGATCGAGCGGGTTGCGGCTGCGCAGCAGCACGTTTTCCGGCTTCAGGTCGCGGTGGATGAGGCTGGCGGCATGCACGGCGCCGATGGCGTCGGTCAGTTCCAGCAGGCAGGCGCGCCAATCGTCCGCCGGCAGCGGCGCGCATTCGCGCAGCAGATCGCGCAGGGAGCCGGCGCGGCAGTATTCCATCAGTTCGTAGGCGAAACCGTCGGCAATGCCTTTGTCGATCATGCGCACGCAATGCGCCGGGTCGATGGCGGCGATGCGTTCCTGCACTTCACGATCCGGGCGGATGCCGTGGCGGTAGATTTTGGCGACGTATTCCTCATTGCCGCCGTCGTTCGGCGCGACGATCAGCAGTTCCGCCTCGGCACCGGCAGCGGGCAGGGGGCGCAGGATGTGAAAGCGCGCCCGCAGGGCGCTGGGCAGATTGAGCAGTGACGGCGTGCCGGGCGTGGTGCCGGACAGGCCGTGCGGGCCAGGGTCGGTGTCCGGTTGGGGGGCTGTATCGGTGTCAGCATCGGCGTTTGTGTTTGCATCGGTGCTGACGGCGGCGAGCGGGCGGTCGCAGTAGAGGCAACGGGCGCTGCCTGCCGGGTTGGGCTGGGCGCAGTCGGCATGCGGACAGAAGGTGGCTGCCGGGGGGGCGGCGGTTGTTGCGGAAGTTGCTGCAATTTCCGCCGGGTCAGCGGCGGGAATGGCGGGTTTGGCGGGGGCGGTGAGGTCGATGCCGAACAAGAGCGCGCCGCATTCGCAGCGCATCAGTTCTGGCGGGTTTTCGCGGGCGCAGGTGGGGCAGCGGCGGATTTGCAGAGGCATGAGCGTTCAGGATTTCCAGGAGGCGCGATCCAGCCGCAAGCCGCGCTCGGCCGCCTGCGCTTCCAGCGCCGCGAGGTCGCCGCGCGCGGGCAGGCCGATGCTCCACAGGCGTTGGCCGTCGACCTGCACTTGCAGGCGCTTGCCGAAGCTGTCGGCGGGGGCGTCGAGATATTCGCCATACACCCTCTCGCCGCGTGGCGAGAGGGGAACGAGGCTCTGATTCTGCGAGCCGCGCCATAGATGGGAGAGCGGCAGCGTGTCCACGTAGGGTTCGGGAATCAGGGCATCGAGCTTTTTCAGCAGCGGCGCGTGCCGCTCGCGCAGGCGCTTGAGCGGGTAGCCGCTGTAGCAGAGGAGATCGAAATCCAGCCCGGCTTCGTCCCGCCAGCGATGCAGGGCAGCGAGCAGGGCCGCCAGCGCCTGCGGCTGGGGGAACCGCGCCGCCCCCCCCCCCGCGGCAAGCGGACAA
>URNG01000058.1 GCA_900549295.1 uncultured Rhodocyclaceae bacterium | reverse complement strand
ACCGGCTGATGTGTTGTTGCGGTCCCGGCGGGGGTGGGCGCCCAGCCGGTCGGCGGTGGCGAAATCGGGCGCATAGACCACGTGGTGCACCTTGCGCGTGCGCTCACCCTTCTTGTAGATGGTCGAGATTTCGGTCGACAGCATGAAACGCACCGGCTGCCGGCAAGCCGGCGGCAGGGTCTTGAGCACTTCGGCCTCGATTTCCGGGCGCAGCGCGAACAGACCGCCGCCGTCGGCCACCAGCTTGTCCTTCATTTCGGCCAGCCAGACCGGATGCACGCAGTCGCCGGTAGCGACCACCGCGATGCCTTTGCGCGCCGCCCACCAGGCGAGATGCTCCAGATCGAGGTCGCGGCTGGTGGCGCGGGAGTGTTTGGAATGGATGTGCAGATCGGCGTGAAAGACCATGACGGCAAGGGACGCGGCTTATACAATTCCCGGGATTATAGAGGTCCCCCGGCCAGCCATTGCCCATGCAGAACGCCTTGTTTTCCGATCCCGCGCCGGTTCCGCCGCCCGCCGTCGAAGCAGCACCGCCCGATCCGGCGCTGCGCGAACTCGCCGCCGCCTTGCCGGCCGGGCTGCGTTTCGGCACCTCGTCGTGGAATTATCCTGGCTGGGCCGGGCTGGTCTGGCAGCGCGATTACCCGGATACCGTGCTCTCCCGCCACGGTTTGCTGGCCTACGCGCAGCACCCGCTGCTGCGCGCGGTCGGCCTCGACCGCAGCTTTTACCGGCCGCTGACCGCTGCCCAGTACGCCGCTTACGCGGCGCAGGTGCCGGAGGATTTCCGTTTTGTGGTCAAGGCGCCGAACCGGGTGACGGACGCGCTGCTGCGCGACGAGGCGGGCCGTGGCCGCCAGCCGAATCCGGACTTCCTCGCCGCCGCGCCGGCCGTGCGCGAATTCGTCGAACCCGCGCTGGCCGGCCTGGGCGAAAAACTCGGCGCGCTGGTGTTCCAGATCAGCCCGCTGCCGGCCGCCTGGCTCGGGCGGATGCCTGAACTGACCGCCCGTCTGCACGCTCTGCTGGCGGCGCTGCCCGATCTGCGGAAAGCAGCTCCCGACGGCGTTGCGGCGGTGGAAGTGCGCGATCCGCAATGGCTGACGCCGGACTTCGCCGCGGCGCTGCGCGACACCGACGCGACCTACTGCATGGGCCTGCACGCCAAGATGCCGCGCATCGCCGAGCAGTTGCCCATCCTGCGCGCGCTGTGGCCGGGGCCGCTGGTCTGCCGCTGGAACCTCAATCCGCTGCACGGCGCTTTCGGCTATGAAAAGGCGCGCCGGCAGTACGCGCCCTACGACCGGCTGGCCGATCCCGATCTCGAAACCCGCGCCGCCCTGGCCCGCGTCATTGCCGGCACGGTCGGCGCGGGCCATAACGCCTTCGTCACCCTGAGCAACAAGGCGGAGGGCAGCGCGCCGCTGTCGGTGGCGGAACTGGCGCGGGCCGTGCATCGGCTGCGCTCGGAAGCGCGTTGAATTAGCCGAGCAGCAGGAACTGTCTTTCGATTTCCTGCATCTGCATTTCCGGAAGCCCGGCTTGCTGCGCGAATCCGCGCCATGCCCGGATGGCCGCGCGCACTTCGTCGATCACCCGCGGCGCGGTGCCGATGCCGAAGCGCCGGGATTCGGCCAGCAGGTCCGCGATTTCGAAATCCCTGAACTTGCCGTTCACCGACATCAGGTGCTGATTCGTCCATTCGCCGCGCGGGTTGTGGGCGAAGGTGACGTCGTAGGCCGGGGCCAGTTCCCAGGCCGGGCTGCCCTGGCGCAGCAGGAAGGAGAAGTTCTTGCTGTGGTCGTCGCAGTTGCGGCCCATCACGTTGAACACCATGCGCCGGAAGGCTTCTTCCATGTCCTCGTAGGGCAGTTCGAGCTGGCTGATGGTGGAAAAGAACTGGGCGTAGGCGTTGGTTCCCTTCTTTTTGTAATCGACGTGGGCCATCGCGCACAGCGTTTGCAGGTGGTGGCGGTCGCTCTGTCCGGCGCGGTCGAAGCGTTTGGTCATGAAATGCGCCCGACCGTTTTCTTCCAGCAGACGGCAATCGGTCATGCGGATGCCGGCGGCGCGGGCCATCAGGTGATAGGCGTACTCGATGCGGCCATAGTGCTGCGTGCTGCCGAGTTCCTGATCCGTTCCCATGCCGTCGAACTTGAGCAGCCAGTGCTCGAAGCCTTCGGGCGCGTCCAGCTGGCCGGAGCGGATCTCGCCGGTCCGCGGATGCAGGGCGATGACGGCCTTGGCGCGCGCGCCGCCGGCGCTGGTGCCGACGTCGATGATGCCGCGCAGCGCCGCATTGGCGTGCGCGTCGTCGTCCACGATGCCGTGCACGGCGCGCCGGGCCTGCTCGACCAGGGCGCTCAGTTCGATGGCCGTGGGCTTGTGCCGGGCCGGGCCGCGCGCAGGCTTGAAGGTCAGCGCGCCCATGGCTCGGGTGTTCATGTAGGCCAGGCGGTCGAGGGAAGAAATGTCCGGCGCGGCGATACCCTGGTCGGCCATGTAGCGGTTGATGAGCGCGTTGCCGAAATCGTCCGGCAGCGCATCGCTCAACATCGCGGGCAGGCGCTTGTAGGTGGCTTCGGGAAGATCGGTGAACAGCCAGGGCTGGTTGGCCGCGATCGGCATATGCAGCGGCGACGGCTCGATGCCGAGGCTCGCGCAGGCCGGCGTGTAGGCGAACACGTAATAGCCATAGGCCGGGTCGAGCGCGACGGAGCCGATGTGTTTTCCCCACAGATGCACTTCCACCGCGCGGACGTGCTGGTAGGGGCGGGTTTTCCGGGGAGTGGCCATGCTGTGCTTATTCCTGGGGCGGTTTATGGTGTGATTCGTGGTGCGGTTTATGGTGCAATTCGCGGCGCGCCGCGAGGTGGGCAGCGGGGTGGGCAAGCTTCATGTGCCGCTCCCGGTGCGCCGGGGGCGCGAAGCACGTTGCCGCGGCTGCGCTTCGCGGGTCAGCGTGAGCGGGTTGATGCTGGCGACCGGGGCGATCGTGTCCAGCCAGGTCTGCCGCCCCAGGGCGCGCAGCACGCAGACCAGGGTGCGGATCGTCGAGCCTTGCCCGGCTTCGAGACTGCGCAAGGCGCGCACGCTGACGCCCGCGCGTTCGGCGACCGTCTTCTGGTCGAGATTCCTGGAAAGGCGCAGCGCCTTGAGCTTCTCGCCCAGGCCGGCTTCCATTTCCTCGGGGGTCTGGTGGGTGGTGGTCACGGTGGTTTCTGGTTTGATTTAATCGGCGGATTTTTGCCTTATATGTCGATATTTAACCATAAAAGGCTCAATTTTGCCTATTAATGTTTTTCGCGCAGGCCGCGTTGAAAATCGAGGAAACCGAAGCGGGCGTCCCCGATTTTTCAGCGCCTGCGGTGCTCACGCCTGCCACAAAACCGGAAACCGGACAGGCGCGAGTTTTCGGGGCCGCTACCCGCGCAGGGTGGAGAGCGCGGCGCTCCAGCGCAGCAGTTCATCCAGGGTCTGCGTCGCCGACTGGCTGTGCAGTTCGCCGGGCACGAATTCGCCTTCCTTGATGTTCTGCGTGAACACGGGAACCACCACCTGCTCCACGAGCGGCACGATCTTGAGCGCCGCCAGCAGCGGCTTGACGGATTCCACCGAGCGCAGGCCGCCCGAAACGAAACCGTAGCTCACGAAACTGGCCGGCTTGTAGTTCCATTCGGTGTACACGTAGTTCAGCGCGTTTATCAGGGCGGGCGGCGCGTTGAAGTTGTATTCGGGGATCACGAAAACAAAGGCGTCCGCCGCGCCGACGCTGGCGCTCCAGCGCTTCGTGTGCGCATGCTCGTATTTCTGCATCTTGGGATGATTGGGTTCGTCGTAGACCGGCAGATTGAATTCCGCCAGATCCACCAGTTCGGCATCGAAGCCGCCATGCGCGACGGCGGCTGCATGGAACCACCTGGCGATCGTCGGCCCGACCCGGCCCGGTCGCGTGCTGGCGATGACGATGTGGAGTTTGGGTTTGCTCATGTTGCTTCCTTTCCCTGAAGTGGATGGAAATACCCGCTGGCGCGGGGTACTGACGGTATCACCAGGCGATGGGCGCGTTTTGATAATCGACGAATGCCATCCCGCGCTGGCCCGCGTGCCGGGCGATGGTATCGGCCAGACCCCGCGCGCTTTGCTCGACCGTCACCGGGGCTTTCGGGCCGCCCATGTCGGTGCGCACCCAGCCCGGCATCAAGGCCAGCACGGTGCGCTCGCCGCCGGCGCGGGCGGCATAGCTGCGCAGCAGCATGTTCAGCGCCGCCTTGCTGGCGCGGTACAGCTCGGAACCGCCGTCGGCATTGTTGGCGATGCTGCCCAGCCCCGACGACATGGCGGCGATGGTGCCCTGCGGCTTGACTTGCGCGGCCAGCGTTTCGATGACGCGCAGCGGACTCAGGGCATTGGTGACCATCAGCCGCGTGAATTCCTCGGTGCCGATCTGGCCGATGGGCAGTTGGGGGGCGTTGTCGATCACGCCGGCATTGACGAGCAGCACGTCCAGCGCCGCGCCTCGCAGGCGTTCGGACAAGGCGGCGATCTGTTCCGGCCGGTCGATGTCGATGGCCTCGACGCGCAACGCGCCCGCCGACGCCTGCGCCAGACGGCCCAGCGCGGAATCGGGAGAAGGCTTCCGCTCGGTGGCGATGACCCGCCACCCGCGGGACAGATATTCGCGCACCAAGCCGAGGCCAATGCCGCGCGATGCGCCGACGATGAGGATGGAAGGGGGGGCGGTGGTTTGATTCATGGGGAAGGCTCCGCGAAGGTTGTGCGATTCGGATCGTGCAATGCGTACTGTAACGCGGGCAGGGCGCTTGTCCAGCATGGCTGGAGCGCCGGGGCATGTGTTCGGCGAAAGAAGCTTGCATTCCATCGGTCAGACTGTATTCCCGGAGATAAAATTCCCCCATTCATCAAGATCCGCCGCTACGGCAAGGCAAAACCATGAACGCATCCCGGCAGTTTCTGGCCCGGCTCGGGCTTCGCCATCCCATCATCCAGGCGCCGATGGCGGGCGTTTCCACGCCCCGGCTGGCGGCCGCGGTGTCCAATGCCGGAGGGCTTGGCTCACTGGGGATCGGGGCCGGCACCGTCGCCCAGGCGCGCGCGGCCATCGAGGAAACCCGTGCCCTGACGGCGCGGCCGTTCAACGTCAATGTGTTCTGCCACGCGCCGGCCCGGCGCGATCCGGCGCGGGAAGCGGCCTGGCTGGCGCACCTCGCGCCCTTGTTCGCCGAGGTGGGGGCCGTGCCGCCTGCCGCGCTCGAGGAGATCGGCGAAACCTTCGTCGGAAACGCGCCGCTGCTGGAATTGCTGCTCGAATTGCGGCCGGCGGTGGTCAGCTTCCACTTCGGGCTGCCGGGGGCCGATCAACTCCGGGCGCTGCGCGAAGCCGGCATCTATACGCTGGCGAGCGCGACCAGCTTGGACGAGGCGCATCTGATCGAGGCAGCCGGCGTCGACGCTATCGTCGCGCAGGGGATCGAGGCAGGCGGCCATCGCGGCATGTTCGACCCGGATGCTCCGGACGAGCGTCTGAGCGCGTCGGTACTGGTGCGCCTGCTCGCGCAGCGCACCCGCCTGCCGGTGATCGCCGCGGGCGGCATCATGGATGGCCGGGGCATCAAGGCCGCCCTGGACCTGGGGGCCGCCGCCGCGCAGCTTGGGACGGCTTTCGTCCTGTGTCCGGAATCGGCGGCCAGCGCAGGCTACCGGGCCAATCTCAAGAGCGGGCGGGCAGCGCATACCCGGCTGACGCGGGTGGTGTCCGGCCGCCCGGCGCGCGGCATCGTCAACCGTCTGATTCTCGCCGGCGAGGCGGCGGGCAGTCCGCCGCCTGCGGATTATCCGGTGGCCTACGACGCGGCCAAGCAGTTGAGCGCGGCGGCCGTCGGGCAGGGCAATCATGAATTCGCCGCCCATTGGGCGGGTCAGGGCGCGCCGCTGGCCAGGGAATTGCCGGCCGCCCGGCTGGTCGCGGTGCTGGCGGACGAGTTAGCGGACGGGCCGGCGGCTTGAAGCGCGGGCCTGAAGTCGCGCCGCCGTTCAGGACGCTTCCAGGCCGATGTAGATCAGGCAATAGGGAAAGGCGATTTCGCGCTCCGCCAGACGATCCAGTTCACCCACGCGGCTGCGGATGACCTCGCAGTCGGGATAGCCTGCGTTGATGACGAGGGCGGCTTCGGTATCGGCGGGATAGAGGGTGCGGATTTTCTCGATCAGCCGCGGCAGATCGAGGCCCATGCAGAACAGCACCCAGGTGTCGGGCAGGTTGCTGCCGTCGGCTTCCATGAAGGCCGTCAGCCCGGTCAGTTGCAAACGCTGCTCCTGCCGGTGCAGGAGCGATTGCGCCAGCGCCGCATTGGCGGCGTTGAAGCTGGAAACGCCGGGGACGAGTTCAGGTTCGAGGTGGCGAAAGGCGCTCAGATAGCCACGATAAGGGCTGAACAGGGCGGCATCGCCGGATTCGAGCACGACGATGGTCTGGCCGCTGGCGTGCGCCGCCTCGACCTGCTCGCGGATGGCGGTTTCCTGCCGCGTGGCTTCTTCCGGGCTGATGCGCCGCGCGCGCAGATCGCCAAAGAGCAGATGCCCGCCGTCGATCACTGCCTTGCCGGCAAGTTCAGCCGCAAAGCGCTTGCGCTGCCCTTCGGAAGCGATGACCAGATCGGCGGCCTGCAGAATGCGGTAGCCTTTCAGAGTGATGTTTTCGCGCTCGCCCGCGCCGGTGTTGACGATGTAGAACCGCGTTTTTTTCATGGTTTGGCCTCGTTGCAGCGTGGGTCGTTCGGTTTTTGAAAGAATCTAATTCGCCAGCATGCCTTTCAAGGCATAGAGGGCGTCCAGCGCCTCGCGCGGTGTGAGGGTGTCCGGGTCGATGGCAGCGAGTTTTTCCAGGGCGGGGAGGGGGTCCGGCTCGGGTTCCGCTTCGATGGGATCAGGTTCTCTCATGCAGGGGGCAGCGAAAAGATCGGGCTGATGCGGGTCGAACACGGCGCGCTGCTCGAATTCGCGCAGTTGTTTGCGCGCGGCGCGCACGACGCTGCCGGGGATGCCGGCGAGTGCCGCGACCTGGATGCCGTAGCTCTGGTTGGCCGGGCCTTCTTCCACGGCGTGCATGAACACGATGCGGTCGTTGTGTTCGACAGCGCCCAGATGCACGTTGGCGAGTTCCGGGTATTCGTGCGCCAGCCGGGTCAACTCGAAATAATGCGTGGCAAAGAGCGTCAGGCTGCGGTTTTTGCCGATCAGATGGCGCAGGATGGCAAACGCCAGCGCCATGCCGTCGAAGGTCGAGGTGCCACGCCCGATTTCGTCCATCAGCACCAGACTTTGCGCGCTGGCGTGGTGCAGGATGGCGGCGGCTTCGGTCATTTCGACCATGAAGGTGGAGCGCCCGGAGGCGAGGTCGTCGGAAGCGCCGATGCGGGTGAAGATGCGATCCAGCGGCCCCAGCACGCAACTCGCGGCCGGCACGAAGCTGCCGATGTGAGCCAGCAGCGCGATCAGCGCCACCTGCCGCATGTAGGTCGATTTGCCGCCCATGTTGGGGCCGGTGATGAGCAGCAGTCGCCGTAACTCGGCCAATTGACAGTCGTTGGCGATGAAACTTTCCGCTTGGTGCGCCAGTTCGTTTTCCACCACCGGGTGCCGCCCGGCTTCGATCTGCAGGCAGATTTCCTCGCAGAACGTGGGCCGGCACCAGTCGCGCTGGCGGGCGGTTTCGGCAAAACCGGCGAGCAGATCGAGATGCGCCACGGCGCGGGCAATGATCTGTATTTCCGGCACGGCGGGCAGGAGGGCATCGAGAATGCCGTCGTAGAGCATCTTCTCCCGCGCCAGCGCCCGCTCCTGGGCGGACAGCGCCTTGTCCTCGAAGGTTTTCAGCTCCGGGGTGATGTAGCGTTCGGCGTTTTTCAGCGTCTGTCGGCGGCGGTAATCGTCCGGCACCTTGTCCGTGTTGGCGTGCGTGACTTCGATGTAAAAGCCGTGCACCTTGTTGAATTCCACTTTCAGGCTGGCGATGCCGGTGCGCTCGCGCTCGCGCACCTCCATGTCGATGAGGAAAGCCCCGCAGTTGTCGTTGATGGCGCGCAGTTCATCGAGTTCAGCGTCGAACCCCGGCGCGATCACGCCGCCGTCGCGCACCTGGGCGCCGGGTTCTGCGGCAATGGCGCGCTTGAGCAGCGCCAGCGCCTCTTCCGGCGTGGCGAGTTCGGCAAAATACCGGGCCAGCAGCGGCGCGTTGTTGTCTGCGAGGTTGTCCGCGAATTTGTCAGCAAGTGGCGCGCGCAATTCCGGCAGGCGCGCGAGCGATTCGCGCAGGCTGGACAAATCGCGCGGCCGGGCGTTCCTGAGCGCGATACGCCCGGCGATGCGCTCCAGGTCCGCCATGCCGCGCAAGGTTTTGCGGACGGCCCCGGCCAGTTTGCCGTAATCGTCAGCCAGCGCCGCCACGGCGGCGTGCCGGGCAGCGGGAATCGAGCGCTCGCGCAGCGGGTGGTGCAGGGTGTGGCGCAAGAGCCGCGTGCCCATGCTGGTGATGCAGTTGTCGAGCAGGGAGAAGAGGGTGGGCGCAGGCTGGCCGCGCAGGGTTTCGGTGAGTTCCAGATTGCGCCGGGTGGCAAGGTCCAGGCCGAGGTAGGCGGCTTCCATTTCCACCGTCAGGCCGCGCAGGTGCGGCAATCTGCCCGATTGCGTCGCCTGCGCGTACTGCAAAAGCGCGCCCGCTGCGGCAATCGCGGGCTTCAAACCTTCCGCGCCAAAACCGGCGAGCGAAGCCACGGCAAATTGTTCGCACAACTGGCGGCGGGCGGAATCGGCATCGAAATACCAATCCGGCTGGCGCGTAGAGGCCGCGTTGCTGATGAAATTGGGCGTCCAGCTTTCGGGATGCAGGATTTCCGCCGGGCGGATGCGTTCCAGCGTCGCCGCAATCTGCTCCGGCGCGATTTCGAGCAGGATGAATTCGCCGCTCGCCAGATTGAGCCGGGCAATCCCCGCCGTGCCGCGCTGCACGGCGATGGCCAGCAGCCACACGTCCTGTTTGTCGTCGATCAGCGCCGCGTCGGTCAGCGTTCCCGGCGTCACGATACGCGACACCGCCCGCTCCACCGGCCCCTTGCTGGTGGCCGGGTCGCCTATCTGTTCGCAGATCACCGCCGACTCGCCCATCTTCACCAGCCGCGCCAGATAAGGCTCCAGCGAATGAAACGGCACCCCCGCCATCTTCACCGGAACCCCCGCCGACTGCCCGCGTGTGGTCAGCGTGATGTCGAGCAAACGCGCCGCTTTTTCGGCATCGTCCATGAACAATTCATAGAAATCGCCCATGCGGTAAAACAGCAGCGTGTCCGGATGCTGCGATTTCAGCCCGAGGTACTGCTGCATCATCGGAGTGTGCTTGCTTTTTTTTGCGTCCACAAGCGCTTGTTCTTCCTGAGGAACTGTGTTCAAGCTATTGATTTCCATTGAGTCTGTTCTGTAGATCGCCTATCGGTTGGTGGTGTCCGCACTTTAGATTTGGGCGTAATTTTTGGCGTGGTTTTCGTAAACTCGCGCCGGGTATTCTGCGGTAATCAAAAACCTGCGCCAAAGGTGTCGCATCACTTTCGATGTACGGACCGCCAAGCTCTCAGAGGCTGGACAGCGCATCACTCTACCAGAGCATCCCGGCTTGCGCTTGGTGGCCACGAGGCTCGGCAGGCGTTGGGTCTGTCGCTATAAATTTCCTGTCGACGGCAAGCAACTCACGCTCAACCTCATTCGCCTCGATGCCTCCCGCCGTACAGGCGGCATCCGGGCAAAACGCCTCATCGCTGCTACCCCCTTTCCCTTTTGCGAAATCTTTGCGGCTTCGCACCTTGATGGTGGGTTTTTCCATCTTTCAGTCAGTCACTGGCCTTCGTGCGATGGGCCTGTTCTGCCCTGCACCTACCGTGGTTGTCATCAGATTTTCATCTGCCCGTGGCTGAATGCGTAGGCACTGGCATGTCCTGGCGGAGGGACGCGTTGTTTGCGGCACACTTGTTGTGCGGTTCCGCCGGATGCCGGCCCCGGTCAGCATGGTTTCGCCAGCGCCGGGTTCTCACTCCAGCGCACGGGATTGCCCATGAATATCCGACACAACCTCATCCTCTTCATCATCATCACTATTGCCGTGCTGGTTACCATCGGCGGCGTCGGCGAGCGTCACTTCCGGCGCAATGCGGCACTGATCCATGCTCTCACCCAGGAGGCGGTTCCGGCGGCCCTGATCGTGGCCGACCTGGGAGCGGGCCTGAAACAGGTGGAGCTCGAACTGGTCGAACTGGTGCTGGCACCGGGTACGCAGGATGTTGCACGCATCGAGGAGACCCTGCAGGCACAGCGCACCGAGTTGAAGACGCGGCTGGCGATGCTGGCCACGCACGTTTCCTCGACTGCCGAGTCTGGTCTGGTGGCCCAGGCCAGCCAGAGCTTCGCCGAATACGAAGCGGCGAGCGGAGAAATCGTCGCACTCGCCAAGGCCGGGCAGCGCGTGCTGGCGGAAGCCGGCCTGTTCGCCAATGTGGCGGGTTACCAGAATGAGTTGCAGCAAGTGCTCAATACCCTGAACGTCGAACGCCGGCGCAGCATGGACGGTTCGGTACGCGCCGTGCAGCAGGGGCTGGAGCAGACCCTGCGCGTGATGCTTCTGGCTGGCGGGCTGACCTTGCTCATCCTCATCGCCCTCACGGTCCGCCTTTACCACAACATCGTGCGCCCCTTGCGCACGATGGAGGGAACCATGGTGGAAATTGCCGCGGCACTCGATTTCACCCGCCGGGTGCCGGTGGTGCGCGCCGACGAGATCGGCCAGTCGGTGCGTGCCTTCAATGCCTTGCTCGATACCTTGCAGAGCAGGCTGGGCGCCATCGTCCTCATGATCCGCAACAACGAGAGCGCCACCGCCGAGATGCATGCCTCGGCGCAGATGGTGGCCAAGATCGCTTCCGAAGGGGCCGATTCCTCCAAGCGCATCCAGCAGGCCGTGCGTTCGATCCAGGGGCGTATTCTGGAAATCGACAGCGAGTCGCGCCAGGCCGGCGAGATCACCCGCGAATCGAGCCAGACGGCAACCCTGCGCAGCGCGGTGATCCGCGAGACGGCCAACCGCATCGGCGAACTGGCCGGGCACATCGAGGGCGCGTCGGGACAGGTGTTCGCGCTGGCCGAGGAAGTCGGCGAGATCGGCAGTGTCGTGTCCGAGATCCGCCAGATTGCCGATCAGACCAATCTGCTGGCGCTCAATGCCGCCATCGAGGCGGCGCGCGCCGGCGAAAGCGGGCGTGGATTCGCCGTCGTGGCCGATGAGGTGCGCAAACTGGCCGAGCGTTCGGCGAGCGCGACGGAAAGGATACAACTGCGCATCGGGCGCATTCAGGATGCGTCGCAGGAATCGACCGGGTTGATGCAGCGGGTCGGCGACGAGATGGCGCAGAGTACGGCGCTGGCGCGTTCTGCCGGCGAGGCGATCGAGAGCATCGAATGCTCGGCGGCGCAGGTGATCGAGGCGGTGAGCGAGATCATCCGCCTGGTCGATATCGGGCAAGGTTCCAGTGCCGAGATCGTCGAGCAGGTCGCCACCATCGACAGCCTGCTCGATGAGGCGGACAACGCCGCCCGGCATACGCGGGGTACGGCGGATCGTATCCGCAGCATCTCCGGTGAACTGGCGGCAATCGTCTCACCGTTCCGGATCGGTATCGAAGCGATCCCGTCCTGATCGGGAGTCCTTGGCCTGGGCTACCGCAAGGCAATCGCATGAATTCAAAAGCCTTCACCGCCAAGGTGGAATTCGGACTGTCGAGCCATGCTGCGCCACGATGCCGGCAGACCGAACTGACGGGAATGACGCGCAGGCTCAGAAACATGCCGCTTTTACCGTACTCTCGGTATTTTATTTTTGCGTCAGCCCCTTACAATGTGGCCCGTTTGTTAATGGAAATGCGTCATGGCTGTCGAATTCGATTACCCGCTTGCCGAAGAGATCACCCGTAATGTGGCGGCCGCGCTGGCGGAGGATGTGGGGGCAGGGGATCTGACCGCGGCGTTGGTTCCGGCGGCGCGGATCATGCGGGCGACAGTGGCGGCCCGGGAGGCCGGGGTCTTGTGCGGTCGGGATTGGTTCGATGCCTGCGTGCTGCGCCTGGACCCGGAAGCACGCGTGTCGTGGTCGGCAGAAGAAGGCGGGCGTATCGAGGCCGGGCAGGTTCTGTGCACGCTGCAAGGCGATGCGCGCGCCTTGCTGACGGCGGAACGCAGCGCGCTGAATTTTCTGCAACTGCTTTCTGCGGTGGCGAGCAAGACCCGTATTTACGCGGATGCCATTGCAGGCACGCGGGCGCAGGTCGTGGATACCCGCAAAACCCTGCCGGGGCTGCGCATCGCGCAAAAATACGCGGTGCGCGCGGGGGGCGGTGGAAATCACCGTCTGGCGCTATGGGATGCCATTCTGATCAAGGAAAACCACATCCATGTCGCCGGCGGCATTGCGCAGGCGATGGCGGCGGCGCGCACGATCGCGGCGCAGACAGGCGGGCGCTGCAAGTTCATTCAGGTCGAAGTGGAAAACCTGAGCGAATTGCAGGAAGCGCTGGCTGCCGGGGCAGACATGATCCTGCTGGATAACTTCACGCTGGAAGCCTTGCGTGAAGCCGTGCATTTGAACGCTGGCCGCGCCGTACTGGAGGCTTCCGGCAATGTGACCTTGCCAACCCTGCGCGCCATTGCGGAAACCGGCGTGGATCGAATTTCCGTCGGCGCGCTGACCAAGGACGTGAAAGCGCTGGATCTCTCTATGCGCTTCGTGACTTGAGGTGTTTCACGCCCAAATCAGATCGTAACTACCTGGAGATATACGTACGTGACACAACATTTGATTGATTGGAATCCTGCTTACAGCATTGGCCTGGAGGAAATCGACGAGCAGCACAAAGTGCTGTTCGACATCATCAATGCCATGTGGGATGAAGTAATCAAGCGCGAAAAGGGCGCAGCCCTCCTGGATACGCTGGACGAACTGGAGCGCTACACGGTGACGCATTTCACCGCCGAAGAAACCTTCATGCGCAGCCATGGTTACAGCAAATTCGATGCGCACAAGCAGCAGCACGACCGTTTCATCGAACGCGTTCGCAACGAGCGTCTCTCGATCGAGGCAGGCGGCCCGGTGTCGCTGGACATGATCAATTTCCTGAAGGATTGGCTGATCAATCACATCCTGGTGCAGGACAAGGAATACGCCGTCGAATTCCAGAGCAAGAGACTGGGCGGGCTGAGCAGTTTCTTCTCCCGCCTGCTGCGCCTGTAAGCGGCGGTAAGGGCGAAAACGCTTGCAATCCGCCCTTGCCTCCGTATAATGCGCGGCTCTGACAGCGCGCCCGTAGCTCAGTTGGATAGAGTACTTGGCTACGAACCAAGGGGTCGGGCGTTCGAATCGCTCCGGGCGCGCCATTCAGAAACAGTGTTGCACAGCGCGCCCGTAGCTCAGTTGGATAGAGTACTTGGCTACGAACCAAGGGGTCGGGCGTTCGAATCGCTCCGGGCGCGCCAGTTGCACACGCGGCAAGACCAACGGCTAAAAACGGCGGTTGAAGATCGAGGCACCTTCGGGTGCTTTTTTTGTACCCGTTGTGGGGGTTGGATACCTGTCTGCGCACGCCCCATGCCTGTCCCGCCGAGCGCGGGGCTTCGTTTTGTGCAGCCTTGTGTTTGTTTGATGATACTCGATGAAAAACGTTTTTGTCATTGAATATTATTTATGTGGCATTATCTCGGCCATTCCCCCGCCGCGATCACGCCATGCCCACCCCTTACGACGGCCTCTACAAGCAACTCTTTTCCTACCCGCCGATGGTCGAAAGCCTGCTGCGCGGCTTCGTTCATGAGGCGTGGGTCGAGCACATCGACTTTTCCACCCTGGAAAAACCCAACGGTCAGTACATCGGCGAAGCACTGCAACAGCGCAGCGACGACATCATCTGGCGCGTGCGCCTGAACCTGCCGGACGGCACGCAGGAATGGCTCTATCTTTATCTGCTGATCGAATTCCAGAGCCGTACCGATCCGTGGATGGCCCTGCGCGTGCTTACCTACGTCTGCCTGCTCTATCAGGATTTGCTCAAGGGCAAGCAGATCAGCCCCGGCGACAAACTGCCGCCGGTTTTCCCGCTGGTGCTCTACAACGGCCAGCCGCGCTGGCAGGCCACGCAGGAAATTGCCGATCTGATCGCCGCCCCCGGCAGCCTCGCCCGCTGGCAGCCAAAATTCCGCTACCACCTGCTCGATGAAGGCCGCGTACCGGCAGAAGAACTCCATCGCCTGTCGGACAACCTGCTGGCGCTCCTCATCCGCCTCGAAACCAGCGCCCCTGACCCGCATGCCCTGCGCGCAGCCACCACCGCCTTGGTCAGCCACCTCAAAAGCCCGGCCTACGACAGCCTGCGCCGCGCCTTCGTCGTTTTTTTCAACCGGGCCATTTTCAAGAAACTGAATCCGGGCCAAACTATCGAAGAATTCAAGGATTTACAGGAGATCGACACCATGCTGGCTGAACGAATCGACGAGTGGGGCATGCAGTTACGTCAGCAAGGACGGCTGCAAGGTCGGCAAGAAGGCCGACAGGAAGGCGGGAGTGCCATGCTCCGCCGTCTGTTGCGCCTGCGCTTTGGTTCTCTGCCGGCCTGGGCCGAAGCGCGGCTGGCGGAAGCGACGCAGGCTGAACTGGAAAGCTGGATTGATACCGTGTTGACGGCACCGACGCTGGAAGGCGTTATCGGCCCGCAGGCGTAGGTTTTCCTTTCTCGCACAAAAATGCCGGAACCGCTGCGCAGCGGTTCCGGCATTTTTTTGACCTGTTTTGGTCGGTCTGTGCCCCCTGCCATCTGGCAAGGGGCTTGCCCTCAGAACTTCACCGTCACCCCCGCCGAAACCGTCCTGCCGGGGGCAGGGAGCAGCACCTTGGACATCGGGTCGAGGTAGTACTCGTCGGTGAGGTTGCTGACGTTCAGGTTCAGAGTCACGTCCTTGCTCAGGTCGAAGCGGGCGTAGATGTCGTGCAGGAGCACCGATTTCCAGAAGAACGAACTCATGCCCTGGCTTCTGTACCACATGTCCTTGGGTAGCCAGGTCGTGAAGCCTGCACCGGCTTGCGAGGCGAGCAGTTTGTCCAGTTCCTTATTTTCCGCCCCGGCGTGATAGACGCTGCGCCAGCCCAGTTCCAGCTTGTTGCTGAGCAGGCGGGTGCCGAGCAGCAGGTCGATACTGTATTTGGGTTGCAGGCTGTTGCCGCTGTAGGTGCCGTTGAAGCCGCCCGTCATGCAGGTGGGGATGCGGTTGTAATAGGGATCCATGGCGGAGGCGTAATCCTTGTCGCAGGTTTCCTGCTTCAAGCGGTAGGTTGCGCCCAGGCTGCCGAAGAAGCGCCCGCTGTCGAAGCGGGATTGCAGTTCGAGGCCGCTGGTTTTTTTCTTGTCGAACTGGATGGTTTCCAGGTCCCAGGTTCGGTCGATGAAATTTTTGATCTCGGTGTTGAAATAGCTGAAACGCACGTCCGCCAGTTGCATTTTGGGGAAGAACTGGCGCAGGTCATGGGCGTAGCCGATTTCCCAGTTGGTATTGCGCTCCGGCTTGCTGGCGCCATTGACGGCAAAGTTGCCTTCGGTGCCGGCCCAACTGGAGGTGGAGGTCAATTCGTGCAGACTGGGGAAGCGGGTTGTCTGGGCGTAGCGCGCAAAGACGGTGCCGAAGGGGGTGATCCTGGCGGTGGCACTCAGAACTGGGCTGAAAGCCTCGCCGGACTGATCTTCCGGCATTTCCCAGGTCTTGCCGGCATCGAGCTTTTCGTAAGCCACTTCGCCGAACACATTGTGCTGGTATTTGGCGACGAGGGTGCCGGGGTTGTCGGGGTCGTCCACCATTTCGGTGGCATCCAGTTCGCCGTTGGCAAAGGGGTTCTGCGATGAATCGTACTTGCCGTCTTTGCTGGGTACGAGCACATTGCTTACCAAGTAGTTGCCTGTTGCATAGGCGGCGCAGTTTGGGCTCGACTGACTATAGAGGCAGCCACCACCAGGATCAGCCAGAACACCGCCATTTATCACAGATGCCAATGCCACTTCCTGTGCTTGTGCGCCTGAGAAGTGAATATTGGCTATACGTAAGAAAGGGTTGGCATTGTGCTCGCTGAGAAAATCGAGGAAACGCTGCGCACTTGCCCTGAGCTGGGGGTCTGTCGGCACATATTGGTTCGTGTAAGCTTCCCATCCACCGCTCGTTGAATAGGAATACATATCCAGGCTCGTGAAAATGCCAGGGGCGCTCCAGTCGATGGCATTGCTCGCAGCAATCACTTCTTGCTGCAGACGGTCGTACTCGGCCTTGACATCCGACGTCATCAGCGTCTGATATTTCAGCGCCAGCCCCGCAATACGCTGTGCCGCTGCATTGAACGCATTTTTCTGGCGGCGCAGCTTGGCCAGCCCGACATCCTTGCCTTCATAACGCATGTAGCGGGTGCCGGCGGTCAGCGTCAGCCAGCTGGTCGGCTGCCAGGCCAGGTTCATCATGGCCGACCATTCCTTGCGCTCGCCGCTGCGTGGCCCGAGCAGATCGGTCGTTTTGTGCACGCCGGCCAGACCGCCGAACATCGGCATCGCCTTGACGCTTTCTTCCACCTTGTCGTCGAGTTTTTCTTTCTGCCAACTGCCACCGAAGGTCATTTGCAGCTTGTCCGTCAGGCGCATCAGGTTGCTGAACTCGAAGCCGGTGCGGTCATGCTTGGTCCATTGTCGGCCCGCCCCGACGATGGTGCCGTCGTGTACGCCATAGGCTTCAAACATCGGCCCCATGATTGGGTCGTTGAAAATCCACGCCATGTTCGGGTCTTTCTTCCAGGTGTCGTAGGCTTCCAGGTTCCGGTATGCCTGCGTGCCTTCCTTGATGTTGAGGCCGTAGGGATGGGCGCCGGTCTGGTAGCGCAGGCCGGTGGTCTTGGTCTGCCAGAGGCTGGTTTCCAGATTCAGCCAGTCCGAGCCTGCGGGCTTGAGGTCGTAGCTGAGTTTGTAGCTGTCGATCCGCATTTCCGAGCGTGGCCGTTCGCTCACCATGCGCGGGTAGGTCGACCAGTCGTAGCCGGGGTTGCTTTGTTCAAACCCTTCCCGCAGCGCCCAGTTGAGCAGGGTATTGCCGGGCGTGGTTTCACCGAAGGTCATGTCGGTGCGCATGAACTGAAGGCCGATTTTCTGCTGGTTGGGCAGATACCAGTTGTTTTTCAGCAGCGTGGTTTCGACTTCGCTGTCGGTGTTGAATACTTCGTCGCCGCCATAGTAGAGCTTGGTCAGGTTGGGGAAATGGATGTCGGTGCTGCTTTTGTCATAGGGGTCGTGCCCCGAGTACCGGCTGGCATTCTTTTTACCGGCGTAGTAGTTGCCTTGCTCGCGCTTGCTGTAGGAAGCGAGGAAATCGGTGAATTCATTGCGCCCGGCGATGGCGATCATGCCGGAAAGATCGTCGGAGTTGAGCAGATTGCTGCTGCCCTTGTTACGCGGGTTCTGGTCGCCGAAATAGACTTCGTTGACGTTGATTCTGACGGCACCGGGGATGTCCCGGTAATCCTTGCCGTAATACGAGTTGGGGTCGTTGCGCGGCTGTTTGGTGTTGCTGGCGGCTTTGAGATTGATTTCGACGCCCCAATTTTCGCCTTCGGGGATGAGATCGTCCGCCTCGATGGTACGGATGCTCACCGCGCCGCCAACGCCGCTTTTGACCCCCCGGGAAAGGGACGGCCCTTTTTCGACTTCAATGCTGCGAAACAGCGCCGGGTCGGCATAGCTGCGGTTGCCGGCACCATACTGATGCAGCCAGACGTTGGTCGATTGCTCGGTGCCGTCGATGGTCAGCGGGGTGCGGCCTTCACCGCTGATGCCCCGGATATTGGGCGTGATAGCCTGGCTGCTGCGGGTGTCCATGCTGTAGACGCCGTTCATGCCCTTGAAGACGTCGCCGGGATTGGTGGCCTTGATTTGCTGAAGCTGCTTGCGGTCGGCATAGACGTTGGTGACGTTCTTCTCGTACACGTTGTCCTTGCCGATTTCGTCGCGCGTGCGCTTGCTGGTGACGACGAGGCTTGGCAGTACTTTGTCCTTGCCGGCGGGGATTTGTTGTGCGGAGAGGTCGGGCAGCGAGTGGGGCGGGCCGCTATGCAGGATATAGGCACCGGCGCTGTCCCTGGAGAGTTCCAGCCCGCTGCCAGTGAGCAGGCGGTGCAGCGCTTCGCCGACGGTGAGCCGTCCGTGTACCGCCGGGGCCTGCTTGCCGGCGGCAAGGCCGGTGACGAAGACGATCTGCGCGCCGCTTTGCCGGGCCAGGGCGTTGAGCGCCTTGTCGAGCGGTTGGGCGGGCAGGTCGAGGTCGAGTGCGGCGCTTTGGGCGAGGGCGATGCTGCTGCCGAGCAGGGCGGCGACGAGAATGGCGAGGCGGGTCGGGGCGCGGTTGGGTGTGGCGTTGGGCGCGGGCGCGCCGTCAGCGGCCTTGGCCGCTTGATGCCGACGCGGGGCGGCGTGCTTGCGGGTGAATTTCATCGAGTGTCCTTTTTACGGTAACGAGAATGGCTTTCTTTTCGTATGCCGTTTCAGGGGGCTGCGATGTATACCTTGGGGCGGAAATTCTTTTCCGGAACGGGTGCCGGGTCAGCGTTCTCCGGCTCGTTCCGGCAGGGGGGCGGGGGGGGCCCGGCCCGCGGCATCCTCGCCCTGTCCCGGCCGTGTCCGGCCAGGCGGCTGATGGCGACCGAGCCGTCGCTGCGGTAGGTCAGGCGCACCGGGGCGAAGTGCGGGAGCAGGGCGATCAGGCGCTCGCGGTTGTCGAGGTCGAACTGGCCGGAGATGCGTAGCTGCGCGGCGGCGCTGTCGAGCGTGACCGGCAGCGGGCCGTGGCGGCGCAGTTCGGCGACGACTTCGGAGAGCGGCGTGTCGTCGAAAACGATGCGCCCGCCGTGCCAGGCGGTGAGGCTGTCCACGTCGGCGGGGGGGGGCGCGCCCGGGGGGCCCGCGGGGGGGGCCGACTGAC
>URNG01000057.1 GCA_900549295.1 uncultured Rhodocyclaceae bacterium | reverse complement strand
GCCGCCAGATGCTGTGGCCCGGCGTCTGCGGCTCGACGCCCAGCCATTCGGCCAGGCACAGCAGGCGGTCATGGGTCGGGATGGTTTCGCCGCGCAACCACAGACGCGCCGCGTGCAACGTGATCGGCTTGCCCCAGTAACGCTGGTTGAATTCGCGCTCGATCACGGTTGGTCGCAACGGCACGCCGGCACGCTCCAGCGCGGCCCGCAAGCGCGCGGCGAATTCGGATTTGAGTTTTTCCATGCGGAAAAATTACGCTTGTAGCGTAATAGTCACTCGCATCGCGGGTATAATCACGCAAAAATTCGAGTTTTACTTAAATTTCTGCGCCGTCGGCGTCGATGCTCCCGCTACCCATTCACCCAGGAGGAACAGCAGCATGAATACCTTCCCCCGGCTTGTCCGGTGTCTTGCGTTTGGATTTGCCGCCGGTTTGACCGTATCACCGGCCAGTGCCGCCGAGAGCGATGCCTTGAGCCAGGCTCGGGCCGCTCTCCAGGCTGGCCAGCCGCAACAGGCCCAGGCGCTCTTGTTGTCTGCCTACCGTGCCGGCAGCCATGACAGCCAGACCCTGTTCCTGCTCGCCATGTCGGCGAAACAACAGGGCGACTGGGCGGCCAGTGAAAAATATCTGACCGAACTGCTGCAGCGCGAACCGACCGCCGCGCGGGCCAAGCTCGAACTGGCCGAGGTGCATTACCGCAGCGGCCAGCCAGGCAAGGCAAAACAACTGCTCCGCGAAGTCCAGGCGACCAATCCGCCGCCAAAGGTCGGTGAAAACATCGCGGCTTTCCTGGCCTTCATCGAATCCGGCGCGCCCAAGGCGTGGAGCGCTTACGCCAGCGTCGGCCTGATGTACGACACCAATGCCAACCAGGGGCCGGATATCGACAACGTTCTGATCTACAACCTGCCTTTCGTTCTGGACAAGGATGCCAAGGGCAATCATGACTGGGCGCGTTTGTATCGCCTGGGGGTGAGCCATACCCATGCCCTGTCCGACGATTTCGCCTTGCAGGCGGGGCTGCACCTGAACTACACCGACTACCAGCGCATCGACGGCTTCGACACGCTCAACCTGTCGTTCTCGGCGGGGCCGAGCTGGGCACGCTCGAACTGGAGCTTTTCCTTGCCCTACGTGTTCAACACCGTGCGTATCGGCCATGACCAGCGCTATTACATGATCAGCCAGGGCATCGCTCCGCAGGCCGGCTATCAGGTATCGCCACGCCTGCTGGTACAGGGCACGCTGGCCTGGCAGGATCGGCGCTACAAGGACAACCGCCCGCGCGACGGCAAGGCGCTGATCTTCAGTCCATCGCTGCGCTATGCGCTGGACAACAGCAGCCACCTCAGCCTGGGCGGACACGTCGGGCGCGAAACCTCGGGCATCGAAACCAGCCGCAACCGTACCCAAGGCATCGAATTGGGCTATTTCAAGGCGTTCAGCAGACGCCTGAACCTCCACCTGTCGCCGGCATGGAGCCGCACCGACTACGACGGCACCGAAGCGGCCTACCAGAAGGATCGAAAAGACCGGCGCACCGATCTGACGGCGAGCCTGAATTACCTGATCGAGCCTTGGAACAGCAATCTGTCGCTGTCATTTACCGCGACCGACAATCGGTCGAGCATCGAGATGTACCGCTACAAGCGGCAGCAGTCGATGGTTTCTTTGACAAAATATTTTTGATTGACCCGGGGATGATGATGTTTAAGAAGATGATATTGCTCGTGTTGCTCGCCCTGTCTATTCCGGCTAGTGCATCGAATAATGTGACCTTTTCAGAAAATACCATGAGGGCGTTTGATGAGGCGGTAAAAGGGAGCTTTGAAAAGGCAACGCAAGCGATTTTGAAAGACAGAATCGAGCTCATCAATGCCGAGATAGACTTGCTGGTAGAAAAAATGAAGGCTGGTGGAAAAAGTATTGAGAATGCAAAATTGATTTCCGACCTTGAGAATGCAAAAAAGGAGTTCAAAAACACGCTTTCGGAGATTTACGACAAGAAAACCTCAAAAAAGGCCCTTGAGCTATTTTCTGGCGTACTCAAGAAAGTGCCTGTCATCGACATCTTTCAAGAGGCGCTCGATGTGATGGAAACGGACAGGGAGCTTGCCGGGTTTGCCGCACGATCAGAAACCATTGCATTTCTGGTGGGTAACGTTTCCGCAACAGATCAGATCCTTTCTTCGATCTCGAATATCGTCTTCGATAAATTCGGCGGTGTCGTGAAAGGCGCTTACGATTTGGAAGATGATATTTCTGTTGCTGTGGGAGATAAGGAAAATCTTGAATCCTGGCTGTCAAAAATGGAGTTCTTCGTTGCAGAATTAAGAAAAGCCTATGGGGGAAATATCCCGGCTGACGTTTACTTGCCTCACGGTGTCAGGCAATACCTTGCCCTGATGAATGAGCATATGGCTGACACGGTGTCCGCGTTCGATTATTGGCCGAGCAGTACGTCACACTGGGAGTCTCCATCCCTGGTGAATGGTTCCACCGGCAAGGAGAACACGACCAAAGACGATCCTCTCCGTGACAAAGTCGCCGACAACACCAAAAAAATTGAAGACGGCCAGAACAGCAATGCATCAGGTACGGAGTACGACGGCGAGTTGACGGCAATGCTCCTTACGCCAGGTCGCCGTGATTTGGCATCGCTGTCACTCGAGATCGAACATGCCAACATGCGGCACACAGAGGGAACGGTGCTGCTCGGTTCCGATCAGCCAAAAGTCAAGCTCATCCATCAGCCATCCCAATTCGATTACATGAGTTGGGGGAATTGGCTGGGAGAGGTGGAGGTCAATGGTGTGCCTGAGGCGTTCACGAAAGGCAGCTTCATTGTCGGTCGTGTCACGACGGTGCAGGAAATGCCCAAGGCCGGGACGGCAACGTACAGCGGTACCGTGCGCGGAGAATATGCCGAAGGTGGTGGTGTCATGCACCGTGATCTGAGTGGCGCGGTCAATCTGACGGCCAACTTCAACACCGGGAAAATCGGCGGCAGTTTTGCGTTCAAGCGTGGCGACGGCTCGCCCCTGGCCACGGCGGCCATGCCGACTGCGGGTAGTGCGATTGTTGGGAGCGATTTTCATGGGCAACTCGTCCCGGTCAATGCGACGGGAAATGGAGCTGTATATGGAAAGTTTTACGGGGTAAAAGCGCAGGAGGTCGGCGGAGGTTTCTATCTTTTTGCCGATGACAAGGCGATTTCCGGCGTGTTCGGCGCGAAAAAGTAGTAAGCGCGTGGGCAGTACCGAGCTTGTTGCCGCTGGCGCTGTGATTTTTGCGGTCGCCCCGCAGGGGTATGGAAAAAACGCCGCGCGGCGACCGTGCTGCCGATCAGCGACCGAAACGATCCATCTGCCGCCGATCCCGCTTGGTCGGTCGACCGTGCATGTCGGCGGCGGGGTCCTGGGTGAACCTGCGGCGCATCTGCTCGGCTTCGCGGGCGGCGATGCTGTCCGGGGTTTCCTCGTAAAGCAGCCGCGCTGAACTGGCCGGGCCGCGTTTGTCGGAGAGGCCGAGGATCGTTATTTCCCAGCGGGTGTCGCCGTTGAAGATGGCGAGCCGGTCGCCGATCTTCACTTCACGCGCCGGCTTGCTGGCGGCGCCGTTGAGCTTGACCTTGCCGCCGCTGATCGCATCGGTGGCGAGGCTGCGCGTCTTGAAGAAGCGCGCTGCCCACAGCCACTTGTCGATGCGGATGCCAGTCACTCGGGCAGCACGGATTCGCCGGCGTAAAGCTGTTCGACGGTTTCGCGCTGGCGGATGAGGTGCACCTTGGCGCCATCCACCATCACTTCCACCGCGCGCGGTCGGGCATTGTAGTTGGAGGCCATGGCCATGCCGTAGGCGCCAGCGGACATCACGGCCAGCAGGTCGCCCGGCTGCGCGTTGAGCGGGCGGGCCTGGCCGAGAAAGTCGCCGGTTTCGCAGACCGGGCCGACCACGTCGTAATCCTGCGTCGCGCCGTCGCGCGGGGTGACCGGCACGATATCGTGCCAGGCTTCGTAGAGGGCCGGGCGCATCAGGTCGTTCATGGCGGCGTCGATGATGGCGAAATTCTTTTCCTCGCCGGCTTTCAGGTATTCGATGCGGGTCAGCAGCAGGCCGGCGTTGCCGACCAGACGGCGGCCCGGTTCCAGCACCACCTTGAGGCCGCGCCCCTTGAGTTTGTCGAGCAGCGGGTTGAGGTAGGCGGCCACCGTCGGCTGCACCTGATCGGCGCGGTATTTGATGCCCAGACCGCCGCCCAGGTCGACGTGGTGGATGCGGATGCCTTCCGCCGCCAGTTGGTCGATGAGCGCCAGGATGCGGTCGAGCGCTTCGGCGAAGGGCGAGGGATCGAGCAGTTGCGAGCCGATGTGGCAGTCGATGCCGGCGACTTCGATGTGCGGCAGCGCGGCGGCGCGGCGGTAGAGCGCGAGCGCGTCGTCGTAGGCGACGCCGAACTTGGCGGCTTTCAGGCCGGTGGAGATGTAGGGGTGGGTTTTCGGATCGACGTTGGGGTTCACCCGCAGGCTGATCGGCGCTTTTTTGCCGAGTTCGCCGGCAACTTCGTTGAGGCGGTCGAGCTCGGGGATGGATTCGATGTTGAAGCAGAAGATGCCGGCTTCCAGCGCCTGACGCATTTCTGCCGCCGTCTTGCCGACGCCGGAAAAGACGACCTTTTTCGGGTCGGCGCCGGCGGCCAGGACACGTTGCAGCTCGCCGCCGGAAACGATGTCGAAACCCGCGCCCAGGCGGGCGAACAGGTTGAGGATGGCGAGATTCGGGTTGGCTTTGACGGCAAAGCAGACCAGCGCTCCGGCCCCCGCCGGATGGGCGGCGAGCGTCTCGTGGAATTCCTGCAGGGCCGCGCTCAGGGCGCTGCGGGAATAGACGTAGGCCGGGGTGCCGAATTGTTCGGCGATGGCGGGCAGGGCGACGGATTCGGCGTGCAGGACGCCGTTTTGCAGGGAAAAAGCGGTCATGGTTTGGGGTCTTTGCTGGCGGAGGAGGAAGAGGGGGCGGGCGTGCTACCATCGCCGCCCTGGGTTGCCGTGGCCTTGGTCGCCTGAGTTGCCTTGGGCGGCAGTTCGAGCGGGCCTTTCATGCCGCAGGCGGCAAGGCCGAAGGCCAGTAATAGCGGGGCAAAACGGGACATGGCGCAATGACGGCGAAAGCCGTGCGGAAAAAAAATCGGGAAGGGATGGTAGCACAGCATGGATGAGCGCGAATTCAACGATTTGAGCGAACAGATTTTTGTACGCATCGAGCGCGGCCTGGAGGCGAACGACGAGGCGCTCGACTGTGAGCGGCTGGCGGGCGGCAATCTGGAAATCACCTGCCCGGACGACAGCGTGGTCATCGTCAGTCGGCATGTGGTGAACCGCGAAATCTGGGTGGCCGCGCGCGCTGGCGGCTTTCATTTCCGTTTGCAGGACGGCGTCTGGTTGGATACGCGAGATGGCGCCGAGTTGCTGCAGAAGCTTTCCGGCCTGCTGACGCAGCAGGCCGGGGAAACGGTACATCTGAGCTGGGAATGAAGTTGGATCAGTGCTGACCGTAATTGGTCGGCAGGTCGGCGGTAACGGCCGGGAGCACGCCGGTTGGCCGTGGCGCGTGACTCTCGCGCGTGCTCGTGGCCGGTGCGCCGGATGATGGCCCGCCGGTTTCTTCGCCACCGCCTTCCTCTTCGGCGTGCAACAGGGGCAGATTTTCGGTGTAGATCAGGTTGCGGCCGTCGCCTCCAGGCTCTGCGCTGAGTCCGCCGGGCGGGCTGGGAATCTTCTCCGGCACGCCGCGCAGCGCCGTTTGCATGTAGCCGACCCAGATCGGCAGGGCGGCGACACCGCCGGTTTCCCGACTGCCCAGTTTCTTCGGCTGGTCGTAGCCCATCCAGGCGCAGCCGGCCACAGTGGCCTGATAGCCGCAGAACCAAGCGTCGTAATAATCGTTGGTGGTGCCGGTCTTGCCAGCCAGATCGCGGCGCTTCAATTGTGCGGTGGCGCGGGCGGCGGTGCCGGAAATGGTCACGTCGCGCAGCATGGAATCCATCAGCCAGGCATTGCGGGCGTCGATGGCGCGGATGCTCTCGTCACCGGCTTGCGGGGGATGGCTGTTGGCGATCACCCGGTCCTTGCCGTCGCGGATTTCCTTGACGACGTAAGGCGTGACGCGAAAACCGCCGTTGGCGAAAATGGCGTTGGCCGCCACCATCTGCCAGGCAGTGACCGAACCGGCGCCCAGCGCCATGGTCAGGTAGGGCGGATGCTTGTCCGCATCGAAGCCGAAGCGGGTCACGTAATCCTGCGCATAACGGGTGCCGATGGCCTGCAGGACGCGGACGGAAACCAGATTCTTCGATTTCGCCAGCGCGGTGCGCAAACTCATCGGGCCGTCGTATTTGCCGTCGTAGTTCTTCGGTTCCCAGGCCTGCGAACCGGTTTCTCCAGCGGAGATGACCAGGGGCTCGTCCGCTACCTGGCTACCGGGATTGAAACCTTTTTCCAGGGCGGCAGAGTAAATGAAAGGTTTGAAACTCGATCCGGGTTGGCGCCAAGCCTGGGTGACGTGGTTGAACATGTTGCGGTTGAAGTCGAAACCGCCGACCAGTGCGCGGATGTGCCCATCCTGGGGAGCGACGGCGACGAAGGCCGCCTCTACCTCCGGCAACTGACTGATCTGCCATTCCCCCTTGTCGTTCTTGATGAGGCGCATGATGGCGCCACGGCGCAGGCGCTTGTTGGGCGGCGCCTGGTTGTCGAGCATGCGGGCGGCGAACTTCAGGCTGTCGCCCTGCAAGGTGACGTTTTCGCCGCCCTTGACGTAGGCGTGGATGGCCTTGCTGTCGGCGGCCAGCACCAGCGCCGGGCGCAGGTCGCCGGCGTCGCTGATGTCTTGCAGCAGCACGTCGATGGCTTCATCCTGGTCGGAAGTCACGTCTTTCAGATCGAGGTAAGCCTCGGCACCCCGGTAGCCATTGCGGCGGTCATAGTCGAGCACGCCCTTGCGCAAGGCCTGGTAAGCGGCTTCCTGCTCGGTCTTGTCGAGCGTGGTGTACACCTTCAAACCGGCGGTGTAAGCGGTTTCCGGAAAGCTGTCGGCGGCGATCTGGCGCGCCATTTCGGCGGCGTATTCGGCGTGTACGGCAAATTCCGAAAGTTCGCGCTTGATGATTAGCGGCTCTTTCAGCGCTGCTTCGTATTGTGTCGTATTGATGTAGTTGAGTTCGCGCATGCGCCGCAGGACATATTCCTGACGGATTCTCGCCCGGCGCGGGTTGACGATGGGGTTGTAGGCCGACGGCGCCTTCGGCAGCCCCGCCAGCATGGCGGCTTCGGCGATGGAAATCTGCGCCAGCGGCTTGCCGAAATAAATCTGGGCGGCGGCGGCAAAACCATAGGCGCGTTGGCCGAGGAAGATCTGGTTGATGTAAAGCTCCAGGATCTGGTCCTTGTTCAGACTGCTTTCGATCTTCAGTGACAGCAAGGCTTCGTAGAGCTTGCGGGTATAGGTTTTTTCCGTAGTCAGGAAGAAATTGCGCGCCACCTGCTGCGTGATGGTGGATGCGCCCTGCGTTTTCGAGCCGCGCAACAGATTGGCGCTGGCAGCGCGCAGGATGCCCATGTAGTCGATGCCGATATGCTGGTAAAAGCGATCGTCCTCCGCCGCCAGGATGGCTTGCTTCATGATCGTCGGCACCGCGTCGATGTTGACCACGGCGCGGCGTTCCTCGCCGAATTCCCCCATCAGGAAACCGTCTGCGGTGTAAATGCGCATCGGGATCTTGGGGTGGTAATCGGTCAGGACTTCCAGGGATGGCAGGTTGGGATAGGCGAGTGCAATGACGATGGCGACAATGGCAACGGCGACGGCAGCCAGGCCGAGAAGGGCAAGCAAGGGATAAACGATGAGGATGCGCAGGGCGAAGGGCATACCGGGCTGGCGTCAGAAAGAAAAATGTGGCGGAATTATACGCTCAGCCTTCTGGCGGGCCCAAAAGTGCTTTACAGTCCTTCAAAATTGCTGTTAGCATCTCAAGTGAATTATTGATTTTGTTTCTAACGCCGTAATCTATAAGTATTTTTTTTGGGGGTGTGGTGGGTTTCGATATCTCCGCTTTCTTGAATCCCAAGGCGCGCACACTGCTTGGCCTGGACATCAGTTCGTCCGCCGTCAAGTTCGTCGAGCTCTCCGCCAATGGGAAAGATGGCTATCGCGTCGAGCGCTACGCCATTGAAGTGTTGCCGAAAGATTCCGTGACCGACGGCAACATCACCAATCTCGATGTGGTGGTCGATGCCGTCAAGCGCGCATGGAAGCGTCTGGGCACGTCCACGCGCAACGTCGCCATGGCGCTGCCGGCGTCTGCCGTGATCACCAAAAAAATCATCGTTGCCGCCGGCTTGCGCGAGGAGGAACTGGAGGTGCAGGTGGAAACCGAAGCCAACCAGTACATTCCCTTTCCGCTGGATGACGTCAATCTCGATTACCAGATCATCGGTCCCGCACCTTCGATGCCGGACGAAGTCGAGGTATTGATCGCCGCTTCCAAGAAGGAGCGTGTCGAAGACCGGGTGGCCGCCGCGGAAGCTTCCGGCCTCAAGGTGCTGGTGGTGGATGTCGATTCCCTGGCCAAGCTTGCCGCTTTCGAACTGATCGAGCGCCAGTTGCCGGAAGGCGGGCGCGACCAGATCGTGGCCCTGGTGGACGTCGGCGCCAACGCCATGCACCTGACGGTGCTGAAGAATGGCCAGCAGGTCTATGCTCGCGAGCAGGCTTTTGGCGGTAATCAATTGACGCTCGACATTGCCCGGCATTACGGCATGAATCAGGAAGACGCCGAGGCGGCCAAGCGGGTTGGCAACCTGCCGGAAGGTTATGAAACCGAACTTCTGGTGCCCTTCATGGAGAACATGGCGCTGGAAGTGTCGCGCGCATTGCAGTTCTTCTTTACGTCCACCCAGTTCAGCAAGGTCGACCATATCGTGCTGGCCGGCGGCTGCGCCTCGATTCATGGTATCGACGAAGTGGTGGCGACCCGTACCCAGTTCGATACCTTGGTGGCGAACCCATTTGCTAACATGGTGCTGTCCGACCGGGTGCGTGCCCGCGCGCTGCTGACCGATGCGTCGGCCTTGATGGTGGCCTGCGGCCTGGCATTGCGGAGGTTTGATACAGCATGATACGGATCAACCTGTTGCCGCACCGGGAGGCGGCCAAGAAAGCCCGGCGTGAGCAGTTTTATGTGCTCTTCGGCTTGGTAGCCCTGTTGGCTGCGGTGATCGTGTTTGCTATTTACACCTTGATCGAAACGCAGATCGAGCAACAAAACCGCAAGAACGATTTCCTCAAGCAGGAAATTGCGGTGCTTGACAAACAGCTGGAAGAAATCAAGCAACTGCGCGAAAAAACCCAGTCCTTGCTGGCACGCAAGAAAGTCATCGAAGATCTGCAGCGCGACCGGGGTGAAACGGTTTATCTGCTGAGTGAATTGACGCAGCAAGTGCCGGAGGGGGTTTACCTCAAGTCGCTCAAACAGGATGGACTCAAGGTCAACATTACCGGCTATGCCCAATCGAATGCGCGCGTTTCTGCCCTGATGCGCAACATCGAGGCGTCGCCCTGGCTGGAAACCCCCGTGCTGATCGAAACCAAGGCCGTGGTCCTGGATGGCCGGCGAGTCAATGAGTTTGGCATGAATTTCACGCTGACACGGGCTTCTTCTGATGCCCAGACCGGGGAGGGAGCGAAATGAGTAAAAAGTCGCCCAGCCTCAAGGAATCCCTCGGGAAAATCGATGTTCAGGCCGCTCTGGAAGATTTCCGGCATCTGAATCCGAACGATCCGGGTGCTTGGCCGCTGATTCCCAAGATCGTCATCCTGATCGGTTTTCTTCTGTTGCTGCTGGTCGGTGGCTGGTGGTTCCTGTGGGACGATCAACTGACGGCACTAACGACGGCTGAAAACGAAGAGCAGACCCTGAAAGACCAGTATTTGCAGAAAAAGCGTCAGGCAGTCAATCTCGATCTTTACGTTCAGCAACTGGCGGAAATCGATCGTTCCTTCGGGGCGCTACTCAAGCAACTGCCCAACAAGTCGGAAATGGAAGCCTTGCTGATCGAAGTCAACCAGGCTGGTCTGGGGCGCGGTTTGCAGTTTGAACTGTTCCGCCCTGCTGCCGAGCAGGTCAAGGATTTCTACGCGGAATTGCCGGTTACAGTGAAAATCAACGGGCCGTACCATGATATCGGAGCCTTCGCTGCGGATATTGGCAAGTTGCCGCGCATCGTCACGCTCAATGGCATTGCCATTGCGCCGGCCAAAGGCGGTACGCTGACGCTGGATGCCACGGTAAAGACCTTCCGTTATCTCGACGAGGCCGAAGTGGCGCAGCAAAAGCAGAGTGAAAAGAAGGGGGCGAAAAAGTGAGAAAAACACTTGTACCGGCCCTGGGTCTGATCATGAGCCTGTCGCTGGCCGGGTGTGCTGGCGGCGAGCACGAGGATCTGCGGCAGTGGATGGAAGACAACAGCCGCGACCTGCGCGGGCGCATCGAGCCCTTGCCGGAAGTCAAACCTTATGAGCCGATCCCTTACGAGGTGGCGGATCAGGTCGATCCTTTCCAGAGCAGCAAGATCGAGCCCGCTTCCCGGCGTGGCCAGACGGGCGGTAGCGGCGGCCCCGATTTCGAAGCGCGCGAACTGCGTAACAGCGTGCTGGAGAAATACCCCCTGGAATCGCTGACCATGATCGGCCGCCTGATCGTAAACAAGCAGCCGCTTGCCGTCATCAAGTACGAAGACAACGTTCGCCAAGTCAAGGTGGGCGATTACATCGGGCTGGATTTCGGCATGGTGACGCAAATTACCGAAAACGAAGTGAAATTACGTGAATTGATTCAGGATTCTGCAGGTGATTGGACCGAACGGCAGAGTTCGTTGCACCTGCAGACCACGGAGGGGAGTAGCCAATGAAATGGGTTAATTATGCAGTCGCAGCCTGGGTGGGCTGCGCCGCGCTGGCATCTGGCGCGCAGGCAGAGGAAGCCAAGACGGCTGCCGGCGCAAGTGCCAGCGCCAATGCAATCGAGGCGATCAATACCTCGCGCAATGGCAACGAGATCGCCATCAAGATCGACCTTAACAAACATATGGCATCGCCCCCCGCCAGCTTTGCAATTTCCAATCCGCCCAAGGTGGCGCTGGATTTCCTGGGGACGGCCAATGCCCTGGGTAAAACCACGCATCAGGTGAATGAAGGCGATCTGCGCAGCCTGAACGTGGTGCAGGTGGGCGACAAGACCCGGGTGGTGCTCAATCTGGTGCGTTCCATGAACTACAACACCCGGGTCGATGGCAGCTCGCTTTACGTCACCCTGACGCCGATCGAGCGTGTCAACGACGTGGCGGCCGAACGTACCCAGCGCTTCCAGGAGGCCAATCCGCTGAGCACCGGCCATGCCGTGCGCGACTTGGTGTTTCGCCGCGGCAAGGATGGCGAGGGGCGCGTTGTGGTCGATCTGAGCGATCCCGGCACGGCGATCGACATCCGCAAGCAGGGCGAAAATCTGGTGGTGGACTTCATCAAGACTACCCTGCCGGAAAACCTGCGCCGCAAACTGGACGTGACCGATTTCGCAACGCCGGTATTTGCCGTCGAAGCCAAGCCGGTGGGCCAGAACACGCGCCTGACGATTTCGCCCAAGGGTGCCTGGGAGCACAACGCCTATCAAGCGGATAACCAGTTTATCGTCGAAGTGAAGAAAATCGTCGAAGACCCGAACAAGCTGGTGCAAGGCACCAAGATCGGCTACCAGGGCCCGCGCGTCAGCATCAATTACCAGAACGGCGACGTGCGCGCCCTGCTGCGTCTGATGGCTGAGGAGTTGGGCCTGAATGCGGTCATCAGCGAGACGGTGACAGGCACGACCACGCTGGTGCTGAAGGACGTGCCGGCCGATCAGGTGATCGACATCATCTTCCAGCAAAAGGGCCTGGACATGCGCAAGAAGGGCAACATCATCATGATTGCCCCGCGTGACGAAATCGCCACCCGCGAGAAACTCGATTTCGAGGCGCGCCAGCAGATTCGTGAACTGGAGCCTTTGTCTACCGAACAATTTGCGCTCAACTATCAGAAAGCTGCCGAAGTGGCGGCGCTCCTTGGCGGGCCTGGCGGTGGTTCGGATACTGATTCCGGCAGCGCCACCCAGCGTATCCTGAGCAAGCGTGGCAGTGCAGTTGCTGACAAGCAATCGAACATCCTGTTTGTTTCGGACATCCCGAGCAAGCTGGAAGAGATTCGTGCTTTCATCAAGACGATTGATATTGGCGCGCGCCAGGTGCTGATTGAAGCGCGGATTGTTGAGGCGCAGGATAGTTTTCAACAGGAGATTGGAGCAAAACTCGGGCTGCTCACTAAGGGACGGCTCAAGGGTGATGGCTGGGGAGCCTCTGGCGGGACTGTTTCAACCTTGGACGAAGCGAAAAGCGTTGTTCAAGGGTTGGCTGGTACAAATCTTCCTCTGCCGGATAAAGGCGGCAATCTCGCTCTTTCTCTCTTCAACTCTTCGTTGACGCGTATTCTCAACCTCGAAATTGCCGCCATGGAAGGCGACGGTTTGGGTAAGATTATTTCTAGCCCAAGAGTGGTAACAGCGAATAATACTGAAGCTAACATCGAAGATGGTACGGAAATCCCGTATGTCACGTACCAGAGTAATTCTGGAACAGGTGCAACAGCAACGGTGACTTTCAAGAAAGCTAAATTAGCTTTGAAGGTAACTCCGCAGATCACGCCGGAGGGATCGGTTGGGATGAAGCTTGAAATTAAGAAAGAGGAAGCAGATTGGAGTAAAGCTGTTGTTCTTCCCGGATCACCGTACGCCCACCCACCAATTAAGAGTTCTATTGTTGAAACTAATGTCGTAGTTGATAATGGTGGTACGGTTGTGATTGGAGGTGTATTCATCACCGATACCCAGCGCAATGTCGAAAAAGTGCCGTTGCTGGGTGATATTCCGGCGCTGGGCTGGCTGTTCAAGTACCGCAAGGAAGATTCCAAGCGGCGCGAGCTCCTGGTGTTCGTGACGCCACGCATCATTTCGGACAAGATGAATCTGAACTGATCGATGTTCGGCTGAATCAGCAGGGCGGGTCGATGATCCGCCCTTTTTTTTCGTGAACCGGGTGAGCTCGGCTAGAATTTCGCCGTGGATACGAATACCAACATTTATCTGGTCGGCCTGATGGGGGCTGGCAAAACGACGGTAGGGCGGCAGTTGGCGCGGCGGCTGGGGCGGCGGTTTTACGATTCCGACCATGAAATCGTGGCGCGCACCGGCGTTCCCATTCCGACCATTTTCGAAATCGAAGGCGAGGCGGGTTTTCGTCGCCGTGAAAGCCAGACCATCGCCGAACTGAGCCAGTTGCGCGGCATCGTCATGGCCACCGGCGGCGGCGCGATGCTGGCGGAAGAAAACCGGCAGTGTCTGCGCGAGAGCGGTTGGGTGGTCTACCTCAGCGTGCCGCCCCTGCTGCTGCACCAGCGTACCCGCAACGACCGTAACCGCCCGCTGTTGCAGGTGGAAGATCCGCTGGCCCGCCTGGAAAGCCTGCATGCCGTGCGCGATCCGCTCTATCGCGCAACGGCCCATCTCGTCGTCGAGGGCGGCATGATGCTGGCTTCGGGCATCACGCATCACATCCTCAGGGAGTTCAATCACGCATGCGCGCGAACCTAGTTACCCAGGAAGTTGCTCTCGGTGAGCGCAGCTATCCCATCCATATCGGCAGCGGCCTCCTGCAGCGTGGCGACTTGCTCCTGCCGCACATCCGCAGCAAGAAGGCCGTGGTGGTCAGCAATACGACCGTGGCCCCGCTCTATCTGGAAACGATCAGCGCCACCTTGCGCGCGGGCGGCATCGACGTGCTGCCGGTGATCCTGCCGGATGGCGAGCAATACAAAACTTGGGAAACGCTGAACCAGATCTTCGATGCCCTGCTCGGCAGTCACTGCGAGCGCAGCACACCGCTGATTGCGCTGGGCGGAGGCGTGATCGGCGACATGGGCGGTTTTGCCGCTGCCTGCTACCAGCGCGGCATGCCCTTCATCCAGATTCCGACGACGCTGCTGGCGATGGTCGATTCCTCCGTCGGTGGCAAGACGGCGATCAATCATCCGCTGGGCAAGAACATGATTGGCGCGTTCTATCAGCCGCGCCTGGTGCTGGCCGACATCGACACGCTAGCCACGCTGCCTGATCGAGAATTGCGGGCAGGTCTGGCGGAAGTCATCAAGTACGGTCTCATCCGCGACGCGGCTTTCATGGACTGGCTGGAAACGCACATGCCCGCCCTGCTGGCGCGTGAGCAAAGCGCCCTGATGACAGCCGTGGCCCGCTCCTGCGCGCACAAAGCGGAAGTGGTGGCCGCCGATGAGCGCGAAAGCGGTGAACGGGCGCTGCTCAACCTCGGGCATACCTTCGGCCATGCCATAGAAACCGGCCTGGGTTACGGCGCGTGGCTGCATGGCGAAGCGGTTGCCGCAGGCAGCATGATGGCCGCCGAACTTTCCCGCGCCTTGGGCTGGCTGGATGATGCGGAAGTGGCGCGCATCCGCCGCCTGTTCGCATGCGCCGAGCTCCCGGTGCGCGGCCCGGCTCTGGGCGCGGCGCGTTATCTGGAACTGATGCGGCACGACAAGAAAGTGCAGGACGGGCAACTGCGCCTCGTGCTTTTGCAAAAACTGGGCCGGGCTGTTTTGTCCGATGTGGCCAGCGAGGCGCAAATCGGCGCGGCGATTGATGCGTGCTGTGCACCCGGCGGTTGATATGGTTCTTGCCGTCGTGACTGGTGACAACTGGGAGCGCCGGCGTCCCGCCGGCACAAGTTAGGGAAGCTCTGAACAAATCCGTTCGCCCTGAGCTTGTCGAAGGGCATCACCTGCAACATCAAGGGCTTCGACAGGTTCAGCCCGAACGGTTTTGATTTATTCAGAACTTCCTTAGCGAGGGGACGAATGGCCGCCAGGGTGGCGGCGCTCCCAGGCGGGAGATGCTCCCAGGTAAGGCGCTTTCAGGAAACCTCTTCCTGCCACAAGCGCTGCCGTTCTGCCAGACGCAAGAGCGGCAGGACTTCGCAGTATCGCAGTCCGTCTGCATCGTCAAAAACCACGGCAGCGGCACCCTGTTCGATTTCAGCGGCGAGTTCGCCGATACGTTCCTGCCAGTGGGCGATCAGGGCTTCCCAGGTGTTTAGACCGGCTTCGGCGTAGCGTTTGTTTTTTTCACTACCAACGGCAGCAACTTTGGGTAACTGCTCTGGAATGGCGGAAATGCCGCTGAAACCCGGCTCATCGAGCACCACCTTGGCGAAGCTGACGGCTTGTATCGTGGCGCTGTCGTTGATGTGCGCATCGCTGCCGATTGCAGCAAAGGCCGCATAGAGCGGCAGCTGCGGTTCGCTGATGCGCATGGCGGTCCAGCTTTTCGTATCCACCGTGCCGGTTTTGTAATCGAGCACGGCGAGGTTGCCGTCGGCGAGTTGGTCCAGCCGGTCGATCACCACGCGGATTCTGAGGTTGCCGACGGCCAGGGTTTTTTCCTTTTCGCAGGCGAGCACCGTGAACGCGCTGGGGCGTTCGGCTTCGATCGCCAGCCAGCGCAGCAGCAGGGCGTGCAGGCGCTTGGCTTCGAGTTGGCGGAAGGCGGGCGGCAGCGTCATGCCTTCGGTTTTTTCAAAATCGCTCAGGGCGCTGTCGATCGCGGCCGCCAGTGCGGTGCCGCGCGCGTTTTCATCCTGGGCCAGCAGATTGGCCTGATTCCCGGCCTGCCGCCAGAAATGTTCCAGCGCCCGGTGCACCAGGGTGCCGCGCAAGCTCGCATCCAGGCCATCGACGGGCGTTTCCAGTGCGGCAGCCGCCAGGCGGTAGCGATAAAACGCCCAGGCCGGGCAGAGCGCTTGCGCGCGCAGGACGCCGCTGCCGCCTTCGAGCAATTCGCCGGCCTCCAGAGCGGGGGCTTTGGCATCGGCCAGGCATTCGAGCGGGGTGCAGGCAGCACGGGTGGCGGCCAGGGTGGCGATACGCTCAGGTGGCGCATTGGGTGGCGCGTTGGGCGGCACGGCACCAGGCTGCAGGAGCGGGCTGGGGCGCAGCATGCGGTTGCCGTCGTTCTCCGCCCAGGACAGGGTAACCTGCGGCGCAGCTCGCAGCAGGCGTGCCTGCACGTTGCGGGCAAAGGCAAGCTCCACCGCCGCGCTGGAGCGGGAGCAGCCGGCCGCCTGCTGCACGGCGGTGGAGAGGAGTGTATTCGGGCGCGCGGGCGGCGGCCAGCGCTCATCGTTCATACCCATCACCCACAGCGCATCGAATCGCAGGCCGGCGCTTTCCAGCACGCCGAGAATCTGGATGCGCGGCTCGCCACGCGTTTTAGGCTGGAAGAGCCGGCGGCGGCACAGGTCACCGAGGCGCTGCAGGGCCGCTGAAAAGGGCTGGGGGCCGAGGAGTTCGTCGTAGCGGCCAAGCTCGGATAAAAGTTGCAGGAAGGCCTGTTGTGCCTGGAATTCCAGGGAGGTGAGCGTTCGCTCGCCGGGCCAGCCGGCGGCCTGCAGCACGTCTTCCAGGTTTTGCGCCCACTGGCTGGGAAGTTGACGTCTGGGGGCGGCTTGCGCGGCCTGCATGGCGGCTCGCAGAGCGTGCAGGGTGCGCGGCATGCCCTGGGCCGCCAGCGTGCGCAGGACGGCGGGCCAGCTGGTCGTTGCCGGCAATTTGCGCCGCAGGCGGGCTTCTCCCAGCGCGCGGGTGTCGGCTTCGCCGGGGTCGCCCGCCCAGAACGATCCGAGCAGCAAGGGGGAGAGGTCGGCTTGCGCGATCTGCTCGTTTTTCCGACCCGCCAGGCGCAGCAAGGCGAGTGCCGTTGCGATCAGCGGCTGTTGAGCCAGGGCTTCGCCGAGCGAGAGGTTGTAGCTGCGCGGTGTTTCGCCTGCATCGGGGCGCAGCGTGGCGGGATGGAGCGCGGCATCGAGCAGGGCGGTGAGGGGCGTGCGCACGCTGGCGAGATCGGGAGCGACGATGGCCAGTCGCGCCTGCGGATTCGCTTTGAGATGCGCTTGCGCCCAAGCGCTGGCGGCATGGCATTCGGCCAGGCTGTCGGCGCAGGCCTGGTGGGTGAGGCGGGCCTCCTCGGTGCGCGTGAAATCGTGGCGCTCCAGCGTGACGCCGCGCGCGGTAAAAACGGCGAAAAGCGCCTCTTCCTGCGGCGTGTAGCGGTCGAATCCCGCCAGCACGACGGTTTGCGGCAGACTGGCATGACCGGCGCGCAGCAGGCCGATCAGGCGCTCGAGCTGGTCGACCTGCGCCAGACGCTGCAGTTTTTCGCAGCGCTGCAGAAAAGCCCGCTGCCAGTGTGCGAAAGCGCGGTTTTCGGCAACGGCGGGATTGTCGTTGCCGGTGGAGGGCGGCGCAGACAGCCGCCACTGCACGCAGAGGGCGTGCGCGTTCATGGCTTCTTCGGCGAGGCCGGGCAGGTCGAAAAGTTCGGCAGTGGTTTCGGTGCTGATCGCCTGCGCCAGCACCACTTCCCAGAGCAGGCGTTCGCTGTCGGCATCCAGGGCCGGTGGCAGCATGGCCTCGCCGCAGAGCAGGAGCTCCTCCGCCGTTTGCGCTTGCCATTGAGCCAGCGTGAGCGCTGCCGGGGTGCGCCAGATGCCGGTTTCGTTCCCGCCAGCCTGGCGCGGATTTTGGCGCAATGTCTGGGCCAGGCGGCTGGTGGCGCACAGATAAAGGGTGTCGGAAATCATGGCGTGCCGATGAACAGGAAGAAGTTGGTGACGCCGCTACCGGAGTAGCCCAGGCCGATGTAGGCCGGGCCAAACGGCGTTTCGCCGCCGAGATAGAGGGCGGTGGAGTCGACCCAGTCGTCGCGCCGGATTTCGCTGTAGCGCCTGCCCAGACGTACTGCTTCCACCGCGATGCCGACCCGCATGTCGCCGCGCAGGCCCAGCGGCAGGCGGCCGACGATTTGCTCCATGCGCAGCCCGGCGTAGCGCATTTTGTCGCCCATCAACTGGTTGGGCGTAAAGGCCGTCATGTTGAGGAAACCGCCCAGGCGCGCGGCGTCGTAGATGGGCAGATTGCCGCGCGGTGAATCGGTCGTTGCCAGGCGGGCGTTGAAAACGGTGTTTTTCAGTTTGAAAGCGCCGCGCAACTCCAGATCGAGACGGCTGTAATCCTCTTTCCCCGAAGAAAAATAGCGCATGTTCGTCGACCAGCCCCGGCTGGGGAAATACAGGCTGTCGAAGCGGTCGAAATCGGCATCGACCTGCCAGCCGCCGACGTTGGTGTGCACGTCGGGCAGGCTGAGCGAGCCGATGTCCGGGGTGTAACGCTGCCGGCTCTGCCGCCAGCCGAGACGGACGGTGCCGTAGGTACGCGCGTTGTGGCCCAGCCACAGGCCGAGATGCTCCTGCCGCGCCTTGTATTGGGCAAAACGTTTGTTGTTTTCGTAGAGATTGATGCGTTCCTGCAGGTAGCCGATTTCCGCCTCGGCGAAAAATTGCTGGCGCGCCTCCAGTGGCTGGTACAGATTGAACAGCAGGCGGTTCTGCGTGCCCAGTTCGGTGTGCGCCAGCAGTTCGCCGCCCAGAGCGTTCAACTGGGTGCGATGGTAGGCGGCGCGCAGGCCGAAGTTGCTGCCTTCGCTGGTGTCGGCCTGCAATTTGAGGCCAAAACGTAGGTAATCCGGCCCCCAGGGTTTTTCCACCGGCAGGATGCGCAGGATGTTGCGATCGCGCTCGTGCAGCACCGTGTAATCGACGCTTTCATAGCGTCCGTCGCCGTAAATGCGCAGCAAGTCGCGGTCGATGCGCTGCGCCGAGGGCGTGTCCCCCGCTTCTATCGTCATGAAACGCGCCAGCGCCAGCGGATTGGTGTGGCGCAGGCCGACGATTTCGACGGCATCGATGGGCTGCGCTCGCGTGCGCGGCACGCGCAGCTTGCCTTCCCAGGCGGCGTATCGTTCTGGCGTTTCGCTCAGCGTATGCAACTGCGCCAGCACGGCTTTCGCTGCCTCCCGGCCGCTGGCGATGGCGGCGTCGTGGCGCTGGAAGTCGACGCCGCTGATGCCTTCCAGGGCGGGCTGAATGTAAATGTCCGAGGGGCCTAGCAGGGCGCGGGAGCGGCTCGAATTCTGCTGCGTCAGAATGCCTATCATCTGCGCCGACACCGTCAGCAGGGAACCTATGGCGTCACTGGGCAGCAAGGGCGAGCTCACATCCACCGCGATGACCACGTCCGGCTGGCAGCGCTCGCGCACTTCGGCGACCGGCAGGTTATCGACCAGGCCGCCGTCGACCAGTTTGTGCCCGGCGTGTTCCACCGGGGCAAGCAGGCCCGGTACCGACATGCTGGCGCGCATCGCCATGCTCAACGGGCCGTCGCGCAGCACCACCCGCTCGCCGCTGCCCATGGCGGTGGCCCAGGACGGAAGCGGGCACGGCAAAGTCCCCAAGGGCTGACGC